>NZ_DASRXZ010000109.1:0-2046 GCF_035687345.1 Microbacterium sp. | reverse complement strand
CACGCCTTGCCCTCCCAGCGGTTGCGGACGTCATCCGGCGGGCGGCGGCAGCACGACTCGTCGGGGCACGTCGAGACGGCGCGCTTGCCCGTCTCGCGGCCGCGGAACCACTTGGCGTCGTCGAACGGCACGCCGACGGTGATCGAGAACTCGCCGTCCGAGGTCGTGCCCGTCTGCGTCGAGCACCAGAAGGTTCCGCTCGGGGTGTCGGTGTACTGGTAGTACTCCGTCGTGCGGTTCTGCTCGGCGAACGCAGCGCGCGCGGCGAACCTGCGGCACGCGATCTGCCCGTCGACCGAGCCGGTCACGTCGCTCGGCAGCGGCAGGTCGTCGTTCTCGTACACGCGCGTGATCGCGCCCGATCCGTCGACGCGCAGGAAGTGCAGCCGTATGCCGAGGTGGTGGGTGAGCAGGTTCGTCATGCGCATGCCCGCCGCCTCGTGCGTGACGCCGAACGCGTCGCGGAAGTCCTCGACGGCGAGGTTGCGGTCCTTCTTGGCCTGCTGCAGGAACGCGACCGCGTTCGTCTCCGGCATGAGGCAGCACGCGGCGTAGTAGTTGATCTCGAGGCGCTGCTGCAGGAAGTCCGCGTAGTCGGTCGGCGGCGTGTGCCCCAGCAGGCGGTGCGCCATCGCCTGGAGCGCCATCGAGCGCAGTCCATGTCCGCCCGGGATCGACGCCGGCGGCAGGTAGATGCGTCCGTTCTCGAGATCGGTGACCGACCGGGCGGAGTGCGGCAGGTCGCTGACGTAGATGAGCTCGAACCCGAGCTGCTCCGCCATGACGCTCACGGTGCGGTGCGTGAGTGCACCCGACACGTGGCCGGCCGCCTTGAGCTGCTTCTCGGCGAGCTTCTCGATGTCGGGCAGGTAGTTGTCGCGCTCGCGCATGCGCAGCCGCAGCTCGTTGTTCGCGCGGCGTGCCTCTTCGGGCGTCGCGATCGCCTCGCGCTCGCGACGCTGGAGTTCGCGGTGCAGCCCCAGGATCGACTCGATCGTCTCGTCGCTGAGGCTCTTCGTGATGCGCACGGGAGGAATACCGAGCCGGCGGAAGACCGGGCTCGCCTGCGCGCGCTGGAGCTCGAGCTCGAGGGCCGCGCGACGGTTCGGCGGCTCGGGCGAGAGCAGGTCGGCGACCTGGACGCCTGTGACGTCGGCGATGGCCTGGAGGAGGGAGAGCTTCGGCTCGCGCTTGCCGTTCTCGATGAGGCTGAGCTGGCTGCCGGCGACCCCGACGCGGGCGCCGAGCTCGTCGAGCGTGAGGCCGTTGTTGACGCGCTGGTGACGGATGCGGTGACCCAGAGTCGCGAGTTCGAGGGAGGACGCGGGCATTCCTTTAGCCTAGCGAAAGAATCGCGATTCTTGCGGCCCGGGTTCCGGGAAAGGATGGCGACATCGCGCGGATATTGGAGAGGACACAGTTGAAAGAGGTAGCCATGGCTCTTGCCGACATCTTCCCGCGCACCCGGCAGACGGGTCCTGTCGACACGATCAAGCCGTCCTTCGGGGCACGGCCGAATCTGGAGAGCGACGGCCTTCGAGAACTGGCGGCGTGGGTCGACGAGGTCGCCGCGCTGACCAAGCCCGACCGCATCCACTGGGTCGACGGCTCGCGCGCCGAGAACGACGCGCTCCTCCGCGAGATGGTCGCCGAGGGCAAGCTCATCAAGCTCAACCCCGAGTGGCGGCCAGGGTCCTACCTCGCCCGCTCGCATCCGAGTGACGTCGCCCGCACCGAGGGCCGCACGTTCATCGCGTCCGAGGATCCGGCCGACGCCGGCCCCACGAACAACTGGGCCGACCCCGCCCAGATGCGCGCGACGATGCGCGGCGTGTTCGAGGGCTCGATGCGCGGCCGCACGATGTACGTCGTCCCCTTCTCGATGGGTCCCGTCGGCGGTCCGCTGTCGCACATCGGCGTGCAGGTCACCGACAGCGCCTACGCGGTCGTCTCGATCGGCATCATGACGCGTGTCGGAGCCTCCGTGTACGAGGAGATCGCCGCCGGCAAGCACTGGGTCAAGACGGTCCACTCCGTCGGCGCCCC
>NZ_DASRXZ010000108.1:0-23275 GCF_035687345.1 Microbacterium sp. | reverse complement strand
GGGGTGGGCGCCCTCTACGGTCGCGGCGAGGTGCTCGACGCGCTGCCGCCGTTCCTCACGGGCGGCTCGATGATCACCACCGTGACGCTCGACGAGGCGCAGTATCTGCCTCCGCCGCAGCGCTTCGAAGCCGGCACGCAGCCGGTGTCGCAGGCCATCGGCCTCGCGGCCGCAGTGCGCTACCTCGAGTCCGTCGGCATGGACACGGTGCACGCGCACGAGACCGCGCTCGGCGAGCGCATGGGCGAGGGGCTGCGGTCGATTCCGGGGATCCGGCTTCTGGGCGACCCTTCGACGGGCTCAGGGACCGGGATGGGCTCAGGGACCGGGATGGGCTCAGGGACCGGGACAGGCTCGGGGACCGGGACAGGCTCAGGGACCGCGACGGGCCCAGGGACCGAGCGCGTCGCGCTGTGGTCATTCGAGGTCGAAGGCGTGCACGCGCACGACGCGGGACAGTTCCTCGACGCACGCGGCATCGCGGTGCGCGTCGGCCACCACTGCGCCCAGCCGCTGCACCGCCGGTTCGGCGTGACGGCATCGGTGCGGGCATCCGCCGCCCTCTACAACACCCCGGACGAGGTCGATGCGTTCCTCGACGCGGTGTCGGGCATCCGCTCGTTCTTCGGAGTCGCGTGATGAGCGGTCTCGAGTCGCTGTACCAGGAGCTGATCCTCGATCACTCGAGGCGCCCGCACGGCAAGGGACTCTCCGCGGATGCCGCGGCCACCAGCCACCAGGTGAACCCGACGTGCGGCGACGAGATCACGCTCGGCGTGCGCGTCGACGGCGACCGTGTCGTCGACGTCACGTGGGACGGCGTCGGATGCTCGATCTCGCAGGCATCCGCGTCGATGCTCGCGTCGCTCGTCGAGGAGGAGGGCGGCCTCTCGCGCTCGGCTGCGAGCGCGCTCATCGACGGCTTCCGCGCGGCGTTGCGCTCGCGCGGCGAGACACCGCTCGACGAGGACACGTTCGGCGATGCGGCCGCCCTGTCGGGTGTCTCGAAGTACACCGCCCGCGTGAAGTGCGCGATGCTCGCGTGGGTCGCGTTCGAGGACGCGCTCGCGAAGGCCTGATCCAGGCGTGCTAGCGCCGCGCTCGCGCACGCCTCGTGACGAGCCCGTCGATCCAGGCCGCCGCCCATACGGCGGCGAGGCCGCCGAACACGACGATCCCCTGGATCACGAGGGCGTATCCGCCGGACGTGTAGTCTGCCTCGACGAGCAGCGGTCCGACGATGGGCGGCACGATCGCGACGACCACGACGACCCACGAGAGCGGATGCCGCCCCCGCGCGATGATCCATCCACCCACCGCGGCGAGCAGCGTGACGAACCCCTGGTCGAGCACGAACGCCCACAGCGCATCGGGTTCGTGGATGTTGCCCGCGCCCCGCTCGAGCCCGAGCGTCGCCCACAGGAACAGCGTCACGCATACGAGCGTGATCCCGCCGATACGACGCATGCCCGACGTGGGCAGCAACGCGAGCGACGCGACCATGCCCGCCACGATCAGCAGGAACTGCACGATGTTCACGAGCGGCACGTCCGTGCGGATCGTGCCGGCGTACGACTCGGACTGCACGATCGCCGAGAAGTCCGTCGCCGACGCGAGGTACGTCGTCGCCAGCATCCCGACGATGGCAGCGCCGTAGCGCGCGCCTCGGTCGAACCGGAGTCGCGGTGCCATGGCGGGAGACTAGCCCATCGTCGGGGGCCTACAATCGGGCAGGTCGAGCCTGGGGGTGCCGATGGCACGGACGACTGATGACGAACACCGCGATCACGACGACCCGACGGATGCCGCGCCCGCGGCGCCCGCCGCCGACGACGCGCCCGACCAGCCGTCGCGCCGCGAATTCTTCCGCCGTGCGGGCCTCACGGCCGCGGGACTGGCGATCGGGGCATCCGCCGGCGCCGCCGTCACCGCGGCCGCGACCGCCCATCCGCCCGAGTTCGCGCCACTCCCGCCGCGCAGGGTCCCCGGCTTCGACCACGTCGTGGTGGTGATGTTCGAGAACCGCAGCTTCGACAACATCCTCGGGCGGCTGTACTCCGCCGACGAGAAGAGCGAAGCCGAGTTCGACGGGCTGGATCAGGGCAGCTACTCGAACAAGGGACCCGACGGGAAGGACATCCCGGCGTACGTGTACGACGGGGCGACCGACTCCGTCATGCAGCAGCCCCAGCCGGACCCCGGTGAGACCTACCCGCACGTCAACACGCAGCTCTTCGACATCATCGCCCCCGCGACGAACGCCCACATCGAGCGGTACGGGCAGCGGCATCCGTACAACGCGCCCTCGCCTGGCCAACGTCCGACCAACAGCGGGTTCGTGTCGGACTACATCGTCAACTTCCGGCTCACGAAGAAGCGCGAGCCGAAGCCGGAGGAG
Source organism: Microbacterium sp. (assembly GCF_035687345.1). Lineage (GTDB taxonomy): Bacteria > Actinomycetota > Actinomycetes > Actinomycetales > Microbacteriaceae > Microbacterium. The sequence continues at coordinate 20,877 of NZ_DASRXZ010000108.1, read as the reverse complement.
TATCGCGTCGCAATGGGCGGATTCGCGCCCGACATGCTCCCCGTGATCTCGACGCTCGCACGCGAGTTCGCCGTCTACGACCGCTGGTTCGCCGGCGTGCCGTCGCAGACGTTCTGCAACCGGTCGTTCTTCCACGCATCGACCTCGCACGGGTACGTCGTCAACCACACGGGCGACGACTACTACAAGTGGATCGACGCCCCCGCCGCGGCGACCATCTTCAACCGCCTCGAAGACGCGGGGCTCTCGTGGCGCGTGTACTACGACGCGACGCAGCTCGTGTCGCTCACGGGCATGCTCCACGCGCCCGTGCTCGAGCGGTATTGGAAGACGAACTTCCGCGTGATGGAGCAGTTCTACAAGGACGCCGCAGACGGCAATCTCCCGGCGTACGCGTTCATCGAGCCGCGGATGGTCTACAACCACAACGACATGCACCCGCCGTGGGGCGAGGTGCGCGAGGGCGAGCTCGAGCTCGCCGACGGCACGACCATCCGCATCGCCAACAGCGCCGAGTCCGACGTACGCGCCGGCGACAAGCTCGTGCAGGACGTGTACGACGCCATCCGCACGGCGTCGTCGCCGCAGGGCTCGAACGCGATGAACACCGCGCTCGTTATCACGTTCGACGAGCACGGCGGCACGTACGATCACGTGCCGCCGCCCGACGCCGTGCCGCCCGACGACTCGGGTCCCGGCGAGATGGGCTTCGAGTTCGACCGCCTCGGCGTGCGCGTGCCGGCGATCGTGGTGAGTGCGTACACCGCGGCGGGCACCGTGATCCACGACGAGATGCACCACGGCTCGGTCATCAACACCCTGTGCCGCCTGCACGGGCTGAGCCCGCTCACAGTGCGCGACGAGACCGCGAATCCCATCTTCAACGCCGTGAACACGACGCTTCCGCGGCAGCCGTACTCGTGGCCGCAACCGCAGTCGCTCTACGCGCCGCCGAATCCCGAGAAGACCGAGGGGTCGGCGTCGAACGAGAAGCACAAGCGGCGTCCGCTCACGGCACCCGCCCGCGGACTGCTCGGCCTTCTCACGGCACGCTTCGATCCCGGGAGTCCGATCCCCACGACGTACGGCGACGCGTATGAGGCGCTCGTGGACAAGGGCCGCGGACTCTTCGGCACCTTCGACGACTGAGAACCTGTCCCGGATCAGGTCGAATTCAGCGCGTTCGTGCCGACGACCCCGCACCACGCGCCGATCGCGAGGAACACGGGCGCCCCCACGACGCCGCACCAGAAGCTGTGAGCGACATCGGATGCCGGGAGGACCGCCGCCCCGACCGCGATCAGCGTCAACAGGACCGCCGGGATGAAGAGCACCGGCTGCCCGAGCACGGGTGCGAGCGCGAAGAAGTGGACCCCCACGATCGCGAGGATCAGCGGCGCGACGAGATCGCTGAGTCCCGCGCGGATCGCGAAGAAGGCGAGCACACCCGCGAGGACGAACTCGACCCAGAAGACGACGATGTACGTGATGAAGGCCCCGGTGCCGGGTCGAAGCGCCGACGGCGAACCCCAGTTCGCGATGAGTGTCGGGATGGTGAGCGCCGCGAGCGCGACGCCCGCGAGACTCAACGCGCCGAGCAGCACGCGCCACCAGATCGACCGCGGCGGCGACTCCTGCGCCCACCCCGCCCACACGAACGCCGCGACACCGAACAGCGCCGCGGTGAAGACGAGGTCGCGCGGGAACTCGGGGTTCACGCGTCCCACGTTAGGCCCCCGCGACGCGTCGGTTGGGCCGAGGCAGGGGGTGCGTTGGGCCGGGCAGGTCCGTTCGGCGTGAATGCGTCGGGACGGATGCGGCCGAAGGGTCGAGGTGACGCCGCTCCACGCCGATTGGACCCGGCGGTTTCACCACGTCGCCCCGTGACACACGGATGCCGCGACCCACGCGGGCCGCGGCATCTGCGTGTCTCGTGCGTCAGACCGTGGCGAGCACGCCTTCGAGGCGCTGGTAGCTCGTCTCCATGCCCTCGGTCATGCCGGTCGCGAGCACCGTGTCGCGCGTCTGCGCGTCGGGGTACTCGATGAGCAGCGTTATGAGGGTGGCGCCGTCTTCCTCGTAAAGGTTCAGGTCGTTGAGCGTCGCCGGGTAGTCCGTGCCGGTCATGTGCTCGGTCGTCACGATGCGGCGCGGCTCCTCGATCAGCAGGTGCTCGCCGTCGAAGCCGAACGCCTGGCCCTGCGTGTCGCCCACGGGCTCCCATGCGTAGCGGTAACGACCGCCGACCGACAGGTCGACCTCGCATGCCGACATGCGCCAGCCGTCGGGGCCGAGCATCCACTGACGGAGGAGCTCCGGCTCGGTGTGCGCACGCCACACGAGGTCGATCGGACCCTCGATGAGCCGCGTGATGCGCACGTGCTGGTCGCTGAGGATCTCGGTCTGGACTCCCTTGCCCTGCGCGTAGGCCCGCAGCCCTTCGAGCACGCGGTCGAGCTGGTTGATCGCCATCGTGGAGCCCTCGACCGCGCCCATCGCCACGACCTGCTCGAGGGCGTCGGCCGACGTGAAGTGCGTGACGTTCGTGAGGCGCGATCCGTCGGGCGTCGCCGTGAACGAGAAGACCATGCGCGACGCGGGCATGTCCGCGATAGGGTTGCCCTGCTCGTCCGCGAACGAGTCGAGCACCTCGAAGCTGCGCGGCTCGTCGATCGAGAGGACCTCCCACATTCCGCGGGAGTGCTCTCCGCGCGGGCTCGTCATGTGGTACCTCACGATCCCGCCGGGCTGGAAGTCGAACTGCGTGAACGTGGCCGGCCATCCGGGAGGACCCCAGAAGCGCTCGAGCTGACGGGGGTCGGTGAACGCGTTCCACACCCGGTCGACGGGCGCGGCGAAGTCCGCCGTGAGCGTCATCGTGAGTGCTTCCGGATCGGTGGTGACGTCGGTGACGGGCATGTCACTCTCCTTCTTTCTGGCGAGGGTCTCTCGCGTCGTCGTGAGGGGGTTCGGTTCCGGCCTGCTCGGCGAGCAGGTCGTCGAGCCGGGCGATGCGCGACCGCCACAGCTCCTCGTAGCGCGCGAGCAGCGCGCGGGCGCGAGCGATCATCGTCGGGTCCGCCCTGACGAGACGCTCTCGCCCTTCGGCCCGCTTGATGACAAGGCCCGCGGCTTCGAGCACGGCGACGTGCTTCTGCACCGCCGCGAACGACATGTCGTATTCGCGCGCGAGCGAGGAGACCGAGAGCTCGTCCTCGATCGTGCGCCGCAGGATGTCTCGCCGCGTCGCGGTCGCGAGGGCCTGGAAGATGCGGTCGATCTCTTCATCGCTCAACTCATTACGTACAACCATTTGGTTGTACATTACGACCGGATGCGGCGGCCGTCAACCCCTTCTTCGAAGCGGTCCTCGTCGATCGGCTGCCGTGAAGTGTTCGGGGCGGGAAACCGCCCCGAACCCCTCGGCGTGGGTGCTCAGGCCCCCGCCGCGTCGAGCTCCTCGAGCTGCTCGGCCGTCAGCACGACGTCGAGTGCCTCGATGCATTCGAGGTACTGGTCGAACGTGCGTGCGCCGATGAGGGGCAGCACCCGCGGGGAGTCAGCCGCCATGAGCCACGCGAGCACGACCTGATTGCCGGTGGCACCGGATGCCGCGGCCACGCGGTCGACCGCCGCGAGACGCGCGTCGGCGTCAGGGCCTGCGTACGGGTCCATCGCCCAGTAGTCGAGCGAACGCTTCGAGCGGTCGCTGTAGAGCCCCTTGAGCACCGGCGAGTACGCCACGAGCTGCAGCCCCGGCGTCTCGCGCAGATAGTCGAGCTGCTCGGAGTCGACGATGCTCGCGTGGTCGAGCCCGGCGCGCCTGCGGAGGTAGCTGTGCTGCTGCTGCAGCGCGATCGGCTGCGGCCATCCGTTCGCTTCGGCGACCGCGGCGATCTGCGCGAGGCGCCAGGTGGTGACGTTCGACCATCCGTATGCGCCGATCCGCCCGTCGGCGACGAATCCGGCGAATGTGCCGACCGCGTCGACGAGCGGTGTCGAGCGGTCGTCGACGTGGTTGTAGTAGAGGTCGATGTGCTCCACGCCGAGGCGCTCGAGCGACGCGGCGAGCGCTTCGCGCAGCACGTCGGGGTGGGCGCCGATGTAGCGCGAGCGCGCGAGGTCCCAGTTCGGGGTGCCCTCGGCGTTCCACACGCCGTTGTAGTCGCTCAGCATGCCGGTCGCCTTCGTCGCCAGGTACACGGCGTCGCGGGCACCCGTGTCGGCGAGCCAGCGGCCGAGGACCGCCTCGCTGTGGCCGCCCGGCTCGCCGGGGGCTTCCCACCAGCAGTAGCAGTCGGCGGTGTCGACCATTCCGCGAGCGGGTGTTCCGTCCGCGGCGGTGTACCGGGGCACGACGTTCTCGACGTAGTGGTCGAGGATGCGCCGGGCCTCGGGCTCGGGGGTGCTCGTGCCCATGAGCATCGCGCCGACGGCGATCGGCACGAGGGGGGTCGCGGACGGCCCGAAGGCGAACGCGCGACGGGCCGTGAGGGTGGTGTTCTCAGTCATGCGGACGACCGTAGGAGTTAGAGCGCGCTCGAAGTCAACACCGACCACAGCGGTTGATTCCGGGCGTAGCGTGGACCCCGTGAGCGACCACACGATCGAAGAAGCCGCTGAGCTGACCGGGGTCTCGAAGCACACCCTTCGCTATTACGAGCGCGAGGGACTCCTCCCCGCGATCGCGAAGGCGCCGAGCGGGCACCGTCGCTACAGCGAGGACGACATCGGCTGGATCAAGTTCCTGCAGCTGCTGCGGGCGACGGGCATGCCCATTCGCGACATGAAGGACTTCGTCGCGCTGACGCACGCGGGCGACCACACGATCGCCCAGCGCGTCGAGGTGCTCGAACGCTGTCGCGAAGCGCTCGTGAAGCGCATGGCCGAAGACCGCGAGCACCTCGAACGGCTCAACTTCAAGATCGACTACTACACGAGCGTGCTCGACGCGCGCGACGCGACTCCGGAGCGCCTCATCGGCGAGCCCGTCGTGCGCTGACGGCGGCCCGACGGGCGTCCGCAGCGGGCGGTTCGGCACTCAGGGGCCGCGGCTAGGATGGATGCCGTCCGGCGCCCGCGATTCCTGGAGCTCAGCCGCATGACCACCCCCTCTTCGACGGCTTCGGCCGAGGCATCCGCTCGCCCTGTCGTCGACACCGTCGACAACGCCGCCGCCACCCCCGAGCGCGAGCAGCCGTACGCCGCATTGGGCCTCAAGTCCGACGAGTACGAGCGCATCCGCGAGATTCTCGGCCGCCGGCCCACCTCGGGCGAGCTGGCGATGTACTCGGTCATGTGGAGCGAGCACTGCTCCTACAAGTCGAGCAAGATCTACCTGCGCCAATTCGGGCAGAAGGTCTCCGACGAGATGAAGGAACGGCTCATGGTCGGCATGGGCCAGAACGCCGGCGTTGTCGACATCGGCGAGGGCTGGGCCGTCACCTTCAAGGTCGAGTCGCACAACCACCCGTCGTACATCGAGCCGTTCCAGGGCGCTGCGACCGGCGTCGGCGGGATCGTGCGCGACATCATCTCGATGGGCGCGCGCCCGGTCGCGGTGATGGACCAGCTGCGCTTCGGAGCGATCGACCACCCCGACACGGCGCGCGTCGTGCACGGGGTCGTCTCCGGCATCTCGTTCTACGGCAACTGCCTCGGCCTGCCGAACATCGGCGGCGAGACCGTGTTCGACGCGGTGTACCAGGGCAATCCGCTCGTGAACGCGCTCGCGGTCGGCGTGCTGCGCCACGAGGACCTCAAGCTCGCGAACGCCTCGGGTGCGGGCAACAAGGTCGTGCTGTTCGGCGCCCGCACGGGCGGCGACGGCATCGGCGGCGCGTCGATCCTGGCATCCGACACGTTCTCCGACCCTTCGACAGGCTCAGCGACCGGATCGCGAAAGCGTCCCGCCGTTCAGGTGGGCGACCCGTTCGCCGAGAAGGTGCTCATCGAGTGCTGCCTCGAGCTCTACAAGGGCGAGCTCGTCGAGGCCATCCAAGACCTGGGCGCCGCGGGAATCTCGTGCGCGACGAGCGAGCTCGCGGCGAACGGCGGCTCGGGCATGCGCGTCGACCTCGAGAAGGTGCTGCTGCGCGACCCCACGCTCACGCCCGAGGAGATCCTCATGAGCGAGAGCCAGGAGCGCATGATGGCGATCGTCGCGCCCGAGAAGCTCGACGCGTTCCTCGAGGTCACGTCGAAATGGGACGTCGAGACGAGCGTCCTCGGCGAGGTCACCGGCGACGGGCGCCTGCAGATCTTCTGGCACGGCGAGCAGATCGTCGACGTCGACCCCTCGACCGTGGCGGTGGACGGCCCCGTCTACGAGCGTCCCGTCGCCTACCCGACGTGGATCGACGCGCTGCAGGACGACTCGGCCGCGGCCCTCCCGCGCACGAACGACCCCGCCGAGCTGCGAGAGCAGTTCACGAAGCTCGTCGCGAGCCCCAACCTCGCCGACACGTCGTGGGTCACGAACCAGTACGACCGCTACGTGCTCGGCAATACGGCCCTCGCGTTCCCCGACGACGCCGGCATGATCCGCGTCGACGAGCAGTCCGGCCTCGGCTTCGCGATCTCGACCGACTGCAACGGCCGCTACTGCCAGCTCGACCCGTACGAGGGCGCCAAGCACGCGCTGGCCGAGGCATACCGCAACGTCGCCGTCACGGGCGCCGTGCCGACCGCTGTCACCGACTGCCTCAACTTCGGCAGCCCCGAGAACCCCGAGGTCATGTGGCAGTTCTCGCGCGCGGTCGAAGGTCTGAGCGACGGATGCCTCGAGCTCGGCATCCCCGTCACGGGCGGCAACGTCAGCTTCTACAACCAGACCGGTGACCAGCCGATCTTCCCGACGCCCGTCGTGGGCGTGCTCGGCATCATCGACGACGTCGCGCGCCGCGTGCCGTCGGGCTGGCAGGACCCGGGCGAGAACGTCTACCTGCTCGGCGTCACCGCGACCGAGCTCAGCGGCTCGCAGTGGGCCGGCACGATCCACGACCACCTCGGCGGCCGCCCGCCGCGCGTCGACCTCGCGCAGGAGCGCAAGCTCGCCGAGCTCCTCCACGCGGCATCGCAGCAGTCGCTCATCTCGAGCGCGCACGACCTGTCGTCGGGCGGCCTCGCCCAGGCGCTCGCCGAGGGCGTCATGCGCTTCGGCGTCGGAGCACGCGTGTGGCTCGACGAGATCATGGACCGCGACGGGGTGGATGCGGCATCCGCCCTCTTCTCGGAGTCGACCGGACGCGTCATCGTGACCGTCCCGCGCGAGGACGAGGTGAAGTTCCGCGGGCTGTGCGAAGGGCGCGGGTATCCGGTGCTGCGCATCGGCGTGACGGATGCCCCGGGCGACGGCGACGCTCCGGCGCTCGAGGTGCAGGGACTGTTCACGGTGCCGCTCACCGAGCTGCGCGACCTGTCGCGCTCGACGCTGCCGAACGCGTTCGGACCCATCATCGGCTGATCCGCCGACCCCCCGGCTGAGAGAGCGAACGGAGACTGGTGACCATGGCCGACGACGACGAGTACTCGGGTTTCGCAGACACACGCCAGCGGCGCACACGCATCGTGGCGTGGGTCGTGATCATCTCGCTGATCCTGGTGGGCGGCGGGGCGACCGTCATCTCGCTGCTGTTCGGCTGACCCCGGCTCAGGCCGGACGCCCGGGCTTAGCATGGCTGGGTGGAGCCGATCCTCCTCTTCCTCGCCGACTGGTGGTGGGCCGCTCCGACCGCGGCAGCCATCGGCGGCGCGACCTATGCCGGCATGACGACCCGCAGCCGGCGCGCTCGGCGGCTCGAGGTCGACGCCGCGCGCCACGAGGAGAAGCTGGCGTACCAGGCCCTCGTCGAGGCCAAGGCGCGCCTTCGCCACGCGCGGTCGAACGCGATCGCCGCTCGCGCCGAAGAGCCGTCGCCCCTGCTGGGCGCCGTGCTGCCGACCACGCCCGCCGCGATCGAGGCACGTCGACAGCTGAGCGAGGCCAAGCGCGCCGAGAGGGCGGCGTCGCTCGCGCTGCGCGCCACCCGCGCGCGCATCAAGGCCGCGCAGGCGCAGTACAGCGCGGCGTCGCGCGCGGACCCGCTGCCCATCGACCGGCTCGCGTCGGCGCACGACGCCATCAACGCGCGATGGATGGAGTACGAGACGGACCCCACCCTCGCGCTCGCCTTCCCGCAGATGCTGGACTCGCGGCATCCGGCGACCCTCGCGTTCTTCCGCGCGCAGCGCGAAGCAGGACGACTGCGGCCGACGCAGCGCGACCGGGTCACGCCGCAGCAGTACGTCGAGTACCGCGCGGCGGTGCACGAGCTCGCCGCGGCGCTGGAAGCCGCCGAACGGCAGGCGGGCGTCTTCGGGGCACCGCGCGCGCAGCTCCGTCGGGGGCCCGACCGCGACGCCCTCGGCAGACCTCAGTAGCATGGCGGGGTGGAGCCGTTATTCGACTTCCTCCGGCAGTACTGGTGGCTGATCTTCCCCACCATGTTCGTGCTGGGTGGAATCGGCAGCGCGTGGGAGCGCGGTGCGCGCCGCCGTCACCGGCGGCGGCTCGAGGTGCTCAAGGCCAAGGCCGAGCTGAAGGCCGCGCAGGCCGCCGCGCGAGCCGGAGCCGGCTCGGTGCCGATCCCCGCCGTCGGTGCCGCGGCGACGGCGAGCGCGCCGTCCAAGGCCTCCGCCGAGTCGATGACCGCCGAGCTCGAGCGGCTCTTCGCGGAGCACGACGCGACGACCGCACGCTGGCTCGAGTACGAGCTCGACGTCGCGAAGCTCATCGCGTTCCCCGCGATGAGCGACGGGCGCCAGCCGCTCACGGCGGCGTTCCTGCGCGCGAAGCGCGTGGCCGACGGCTTGCGGCCGGCGTCGTCGAAGGCCCGCATCACGCCGGAGCAGCTCGCCGAGTATCGCAACGCCGTGACGGACTACGAAGTCGCGTTCGACGTCGCGGAGCGCGACGCGCGCCGCCTGCGCGACTCGTCGTTCTCGGCCGATGAGCGCAAGCGCCTCGACACCGCGAAGCAGCTCCTGACGGTGGCCATCGACCAGGCGGCGACGCCGGCCGAGCGCCAGCTCGCCTACCGGCGCGTGCGCGAGGAGCTCGACGGACTCATCCTGCTGTCCGATGAGGCGATCGAGGTGCTCGAGAAGAAGGTCATGCTCGAGCTCGGACCGGGAGAGTCCGGCACGGCCGGCGCGAGGGGAGACGCATCCGCATCGTCTGCGCCGAAGACAGCGCAAGATCCGGATGCCGCGCCCCAGCCCCACCCGGTCGGCGACCCCGCGCCGTGGCCCGTGCCCTCGCGGCGCTCGTCTCCCACGCCCTCCCCGTCACCCGGTCCGTCGCCCGACCCCGGTCGCGGCGAGCGCCCTTCGTCGTCCTGAGCCCGGAGCGGTTCCCCGGCTCACCCCCTGGCCGCGTCGCGTCCTCGTGCGCGTCGATCCGGGCGTCGGTGCTCGACCGAGGCGTCGAGACCACGATCGCGTCCGAGGTTGACACACGACTGGGTTCTATGGTTACTTAGTCGAGTAATGAACCACCGAACCAGGGAGCGCGTGTGATCGAAGAGGGGCGACCGCTCTACGTGCAGATCGCGGAGAGCGTCGGAGACGCCATCGTCGACGGCAGCCTCGCCGAAGAGGCGCAGGCGCCGTCGACCAACGAGCTCGCCGCCTTCTATCGCATCAATCCCGCCACCGCAGCGAAGGGGATCGCCATGCTCGTAGACCGGGGCGTGCTCTACAAGCGCCGCGGCATCGGCATGTTCGTCGCGACCGGAGCACGCGAGATGCTGCTCGCCGAGCGACGCACCGCGTTCGCCGAGAACTTCATCGACCCGCTCATGAACGAGGCGCGCAGGCTCGGCCTCAGCGCCGACGACCTCACCCGTCTCATCCGCGAACGCGCCGCCGATTCGCCCTCGAACTCGACCCAGACCACCACCGAAGGGACACTCCGATGACCACCGTGATCGAAGTGAAGAACCTCACCAAGCGCTACCGCGACACCCTCGCGGTCGAAGACGTGAGCTTCTCGATCGAGAAGGACACCATCTACGGCCTGCTCGGGCGCAACGGCGCCGGCAAGACCACCGTGATGTCGATCCTCACGGCGCAGAACTTCGCGACGAGCGGCGAGGTGCGCGTGTTCGGCGAGGACCCGTATGAGAACGCGCGGGTGCTCAGCCGCATGTGCTTCGTGCGCGAGAGCCAGAAGTACCCCGACGACGCGACGCCGCGGCACGCGTTCGAGACGGCGCGCCTGTTCTTCCCGAACTGGGACCAGGAGTTCGCCGAGCGTCTGATCGACGACTTCCAGCTGCCCGTCAAGCGCCGCATCAAGAAGCTCTCGCGCGGACAGCTGTCGGCGGTCGGCGTCATCATCGGCCTCGCGTCACGCGCCGAGATCACGTTCTTCGACGAGCCGTACCTCGGCCTCGACGCCGTCGCGCGGCAGATCTTCTACGACCGCCTGCTCGAGGACTACGCCGAGCACCCGCGCACGGTGATCCTGTCGAGCCACCTGATCGACGAGGTCTCGAACCTCATTGAGAAGGTGCTCGTCATCGACCGCGGGCGCATCATCATGGACGAAGACACGGATGCCGTGCGCGACCGCGCCACGAACATCGTCGGCGACTCCGCCGCGGTCGACGCGTTCGTCGCCGGTCGCGAGGTGATCCACCGCGAGAGCCTCGGCCACGTCTCGAGTGCGACCGTCCTCGGCACGCTGAGCGCCGCCGAGCGCGAGAGCCTCACCGCCGCCGGCCTCGACATCGCCCCGGTGTCGCTGCAGCAGCTCATCGTGCGCCTGACGCAGCACGCCTCCGGGCCCGCGGCCGGTGGCGCCGCATCCGGATCGTCCTCATCAACCGCCGACATCGACGAAGGAGCACTGCGATGAACCGCACCGTCAACGTCGTCCGCATGCAGCTGGTCAACCGCCAGACCTACATCTGGGTGCCGCTCATGGTGCTCGGCGGTTCGCTGCTGATCACCCTCGCGGTCTACGCCCTCATCCGCAACGCCGGTGCCGACGGACCGCTCTACGGCGGTGGCGCGCAGGCGCCGCTGTGGTACTTCGCGGTCGTGGGCATCCAGTCGCTCACCCTCACCTTCCCGTTCTCGCAGGCGATGAGCGTCACGCGGCGCGAGTTCTACCTCGGCACGCTGCTCGCGGCCGCCCTGACCGGAGCGATCCTGTCGGCGGTGTTCGTGATCGGCGGCTTCATCGAGAACGCCACCGACGGCTGGGGGATGAACGGCTACTTCTTCTACCTGCCGTGGATCTGGGAGGCCGGTCCGCTCGGTGCCGCCCTGTTCTTCTTCGCCGTCACGATGCTCTTCTTCGTGGTCGGCTTCTGGGCGGCCACCATCTACAAGCGGTTCGGATCGGTCGTGCTGACGAGCATGCTCGTGGGCATCGGCGCTCTCCTCGTGCTCGCGATGTTCTTCATCGGACTGCTCGAGGCATGGGGGCAGGTGTTCAGCTGGATCGGCGCGCAGGGCGCACTCGGCCTCGGCGCGTGGGGACTGCTCTTCGGGGCGGTTCTCGCAGCGATCTCGTTCGTGACGCTGCGGCGGGCAGTGCCCTAGAGACTCCTCGGGAATCGGGCTTCGCCCGGGGAAAACGGATGCCTCGGCCCCACGCGGGCCGGGGCATCCGGCCTTTCCGCCGTCGACTCAGCGACCGTCGGCGACCGCCGTGTGGTGCCGGATGACCTCGGCCACGACGAACGTGAACCACTTCTGCGCGAACTCGGGGTCGAGGTCGGCGTCTTCGGCGAGCCGGCGGAGCCGGGCGATCTGCTGCTCCTCGCGCGCGGGGTCGGACGGCGGCAGGCCGTGCTCGGCCTTGAGCTCGCCGACCTGCTTCGTGCACCGGAAGCGCTCCGCCAGCAGGTAGATGAGGGCGGCGTCGATGTTGTCGATACTGGCCCGCAGTCGCAGCAGAGTGGCTGTCGGGTCGGCGTCGTCTGTCATGGCGTCCTCCTCGACCTCCGACGATACCGGCCGCTCGGGTTCCGGCGCCGCGACGTGGCGCGGTCCTAAAGTGTTCGCATGAGCGACGGCACGGCAAGCCCCGGTCCTGAATCCGTCGCAGCCGATCCGGCTGCCGGAACCGATGCGGCGGATGCCGCATCCGCGGTCACGGTCTTCGACACCCGACCACACCAACCCTCACCCGCCGCGCGACTCGCGCACATCAACCATCCGGTCGCCCTCGGGTTCTTCATCACACTCGGCGGGCTGTTCGCGTTCGTCCTCGGCGTCGCCGTGTCGAACCTGTCGACGATCATCATCTACATCGTCTTCGCGCTGTTCGCGGCGCTCGGCCTCGACCCGATCGTGCGCTGGTTCGAGCGCCACAATGTCAAGCGACCATGGGCGATCGTCATCGTGTATGCGGCGTTCGCCGTCGTGATGGTCGTCATCCTGTGGCTCATCGTCCCCGCGGTCGTCACGCAGATCGCGCAGTTCATCGGCTCGATCCCCGACATGGTCGACGACTTCGAGTCGTCGGACATGTACGCGTGGCTGCAGGCGAACGTCGGCGATCAGATCGGCACGATCCTCACCGAGGTCGAGGGCTTCCTCACGAATCCCGCCAACATCGCGGCGATCGGCGGAGGCATCCTGCGGCTCGGAGTGGGCGTCGCCACCACGATCTCGGGCCTCATCATCGTGCTCGTGCTGAGCCTGTACTTCCTCGCGTCGCTGCCGGTCATGAAGGAGTCGTTCAACCGCTTCGCGCCGGCCCGCAACCGCGCGAAGGTCGCGAGCATGACCGAGCAGATCACCGATTCCATCGGCGGATACCTGATGGGGATGGTGATCCTCGCCTTCTGCAACTCGGTCGTCGCGTTCATCCTGCACCTCGTGCTCGGGCTGCCGTTCCCGGCACTCATGGCGGTGCTCGCCTTCGCGATCACGCTGATCCCGCTCATCGGCTCGGTGCTCTACTGGGTCATCGCGACGACGATCGCGTTGTTCACGGGGTGGGTGCCGGCGCTCATCTTCGCCGCGATCTATCTCGTCTATATGCAGATCGAGGCATACCTGCTCACGCCGCGCGTCATGAACAAGACGATCTCGGTGCCGGGTGCCCTCGTGGTGATCGGCGCCCTGGTCGGCGGCACGCTGCTCGGCCTGCTCGGCGCGCTCGTCGCGATCCCCGTGACGGCGTCGATCCTGCTCATCATCAAGCAGGTGATCATCCCGCGGCAGGACGCGAAGGAGTAGCCGCGCGGGTCACGGGCGGCGCGCAGCGGTGGTCAGCGTGGCGGTGGTCAGCGCAGCGGCGGTCAGCGCGCCGGCAGGATGCACGAGGGCGATGGCGCCTCCGCACGGTGGCGCACGCGTCCCGGAACGCCGGTGCGCTCGTCGAGCGTGAGCGACACGACCTCGTTCGAGCGCTGCCCGGCGACGAGCAGCGTGTCTCGCACCACCAGGTGATGACGCGGCCAGTCGACACCCGACTCGACCAGCGCGACGGGCTCGACCGTCTCGCCCGCACCGCGCACCCGCAGCGTCGCGATGGTGTTCGACCCCCGCAGCCCGGCGCAGAGGAACTGGCCGTCGCGCGACATCGCCAGCTCGGCACCCGTGTCGCCCGGACTCGACGCGGGCGAGGCAGCGGCGCCGGCGACGACCCTCCACCTGCCCTCGCGATCGCGCGCGAGCGTGAAGACCTCGGCCGAGAACTCCGTCACGACGTGCAGGTGTCCGCTCGGGTGCACGACCATATGCCGCGGACCGCATCCCTTCGGCAACACGACCTCGTGTTCGAGGCGGAGTCCCGACGGAGTGTCGCGCCAGATGCGCACGAGGTCGAACCCGAGGTCGGTCGTCGCGATGCGGCCGTCCGGGAGGAACGCCGCCGCGTGTGCACGCGACGTGCGTTCGGGCTCGGGCTCGGGCTCCGCGGTTCGGGGCGTGGTTCCGTCCTTGGGGCGCATCTCCTCTGCCCCGGAGTCGGAATCGTGCGCCAAGCCCCCTCCGGCGGCCGACGAGACGTCGGGCACGAGGTGCGCGTACTCCTCGCCGGCCGCCTCGCGCAGGGCGCGGGTTGCGGCGGCCAGGTCGATCGCGCCGGCTGCGGCGAACGGCTCACCCACGCCGCCCGCAGCCGACTCGTTGCCGTAGGGGTCGGATGCCGCATCCGCCGCCACCGGCCGACCCGGCCGACCCGCGGCGTCGAGCGGCACCCGCACGACCGAGCCGTCACCCCACGCGCACGCGACGAGCGACGACGCGTCCGGGGCGACGGCGACATGGCACACGGTGTCGCCGACGGACACCGGCCCGCCGAGGTACTCGAGCTCGGCGTCGCCCGCGCGGCGGAACGCGGCGACCTGAGCCGAGCCCTCGAGCGCCGCATACACGACGTCCAGACGCGGATGCGCGGCGAGCCACGACGGCGAGCCGGATGCCGCGGGGTCGAGTGCCGCCGCGGCATCCGTGTTCTCGTCCTCGCGTCGCGGCCGTACGACGCCGCCTGTGTACGCGAGCGGGCCGCCCGCGAGGTGGTCGTCCGGGGCGCCGGCGAGCAGGCCGCCGATGCCCGGCGCGGAGCCCTCCATCTCGGGCGTGTACCCGCCGAGCCAGAACCTCATGCCGCCACCCCCCTCGCCGAGATCAGGACATCTGGCGCGGACAGGACTCTTCCGGCCAGAACCTCCTGCGTGCGCCAGATGTCCTGATCCGGGCGAATGTCTCCGCGCGACTGCGGCACGATCAGTCGATGAGGTCGTGCCGCACGACGACCGCGTCGCGCGCCGCGCCGACGCCGATGACAGAGATGCGGGTTCCGCTCATCTCCTCGAGCGCGAGCACGTAGTCCTGCGCGGCCTTCGGCAGGTCCTCGAAGGAGCGCGCCGTGCTGATGTCTTCGGTCCAGCCCGGGAAGTACTCGTAGATCGGCTTCGCATGGTGGAAGTCGGACTGGCTCACCGGGATGTCGTCGAACCGCTCGCCCTCGACGTCGTACGCGACGCACACCGGGATCTGCTCGAGCCCCGTGAGGATGTCGAGCTTCGTGAGCACGAGGTCGGTGATGCCGTTGATGCGCGTCGCGTAGCGCGTGACCGGGGCGTCGTACCAGCCGACCCGACGCGGGCGGCCCGTCGTCGTGCCGAACTCGAAGCCGCGCGAGCGCAGCCAATCGCCCTGCTCGTCGTGCAGCTCGGTGGGGAACGGGCCCGATCCGACGCGCGTCGTGTAGGCCTTGACGATCCCGACGATGCGGTCGAGGCGGTTGGGGCCGACGCCCGAGCCGGTCGCGGCGCCGCCCGCGGTCGCCGACGACGACGTCACGAACGGGTACGTGCCGTGGTCGACGTCGAGCATCGTGGCCTGGCCGCCCTCGAACACGACGACGTCGCCGTTGTCGAGTGCGTCGTTGAGCAGCAGCGATGTGTCGGCGACGAGCGGACGCAGGCGCTCGACGTACGACAGCAGGTCGTCGACGACCTCGTCGACCGTGATCGCGCGGCGGTTGTAGACCTTCAGCAGCAGGTGATTCTTCTGGTCGAGGGCGCCCTCGACCTTCTGGCGCAGGATGTTCTCGTCGAAGAGGTCCTGCACGCGGATGCCGACGCGGTTGATCTTGTCGGCGTACGCCGGTCCGATCCCGCGACCGGTCGTGCCGATCTGGCGCTTGCCGAGGAAGCGCTCGGTCACCTTGTCCAGCGTGCGGTGATACTGCGTGATGATGTGCGCGTTCGCGCTCACGCGCAGGCGCGACGTGTCGACGCCGCGTGCGTGCAGCGCCTCGAGCTCGGCGAACAGCACCTCGAGGTCGACGACGACGCCGTTCCCGATGACGGCGTTCACGCCGGGAGACAGGATGCCCGAAGGGAGCAGGTGCAGCGCGTACTTCTCGTCGCCGATCACGACGGTGTGGCCGGCGTTGTTGCCGCCGTTGAACTTGACGACCCAGTCGGTGCGATCGCCGAGCAGGTCAGTGGCTTTGCCCTTGCCCTCGTCTCCCCACTGCACTCCGACGATCACGATGCCTGGCATGGGCTCTCCCCCGTTTGCGGACGGTTACACCCCATCCTATCGACGCCCCCCGGCCGCCCCGCCTATCGTGTCCGCATGAGGCGCCGTCCTCGTCCGGGGATCGCCCGTCCGGCGCTGAACCTCTCCGTGTCGGCGGTGGCGGTCGTCGCGCTCGCGGCATGCGCTCCCGCGGCGGATCCCCCCACGCCGACGCCGTCGCCGACGGTCGAGGCCCGCGCCGACATCGAGGGCCTCGTCGACATCGGCGGCGATCGCGAGCTGTTCGCGACGTGCCGCGGCGAGGGCTCTCCCTCGGTCGTGCTCGTCTCCGGAACCGGCGGCGCCGCCGACGAGTGGATGGTGACGCTGTCGCCCGATGACCCCTCTGCTCCGCCCGCCGTGAGCGCGGCATCCGTCTTCGACCAGCTCTCGCAGGTCACGCGCGTGTGCGCGTACGACCGGCCGGGAACGACGGATGCCGCCGGCGCGGTGTCGCCGTCGACCCTGGTGCCTCAGCCGACGTCCGCGTTCGACGGGGTTGCCGATCTCGAGGCCCTCCTCGACGCGATGGGTGAGACCGGACCCTACGTCGTGGTGGGCGCCTCGTGGGGAGGGCTCATCGCGCAGCTGTTCGCGCGCACCCACACCGACGAGGTCAGCGGCGTGGTGCTCGTCGACTCCGCGTCGATGTTCCTGCACGAGTACTTCACCCCCGAGCAGTGGGCATCGTGGATGGCGGTCATCGCCGCGGCCGAGACCGGCCACGGTGCCGAGCGTCCCGACTACGAGGCCGCCCGCGAGCGGTGGCCCACCGAGCCCCCGCCGCTGGTCCCGACCGTCGTTTTGTCGTCGGATCGGGAGTGGGACCTCTCCGTCACGCCGGGGGTCAGCACCTGGCCTGCGTGGCTCGAAGCGCAGGCAGCCCTGGCCGCCTCCCTCGGCGCGCATCACATCGGCGACACGGGCAGCGGACACGGCATCCACGTGGAGCAGCCCCAGCTCGTCGTGGACGCGATCGAGTCGGTCGTCGACGAAGTGCGAGCGCGGCAGAGAGCGGCCCCGACCGGCTGAACGACGGCGCGGCATCCGTGAAACCCCCGATCAGCGCCCAATGCGCCGCTAAGGTGAGCGCATGCGAAGCACCACGATGGCGTCGGTCTGGTCAGCCGCGCGCGCCGTGATGGCCCTTGCGATCGTCTCGGCGGTCGTCGCCCAGCTCGTGAAGGCGGTCGGCACGGCCGCCGGGCTGGGGCGCGACGTCGGGGTGACGATCGTGAACTTCTTCAGCTTCTTCACGATCCTCTCCAACACCGCCGCGGCGGTCGTGCTGCTGTGGGCCGCGATCTGGTACTGGAGACGAGGACGGAAGGCGGATGCCGAGCCGGCGGCCCTCGCGGTCGCGCTCACGTGCGTGAGCACGTACATGGTCGTGACGGGGGTCGTCTACAACTCGCTGCTTCGCCACATCGAACTGCCGCAGGGGAGCGAGCCGATCCCGTGGTCGAACGAGGTCCTGCACCTGGTCGGGCCGCTGTTCCTGCTCGTCGACGTCTTCGTCGGACCGCTGCGACGACGCCTGCCGTGGTCGGCGGTCTGGGTCGTCGCCGGGTTCCCGATCCTGTGGGCGATCTACACGATGGCCCGCGGCCCGCTCACGGTGAACCCCGCGAGCGGCGCCCCGTACTGGTACCCGTACCCGTTCCTCGACCCGAACAACGCGGCCCTCCAGCCCCTCTCGGGATACGCCGGCGTCGCGCTCTACATCGTCGCGATCGCGGCGGTCATCCTCGGCGTCGGTGCGCTCGTCGTGTGGTGGCGCCGCCGGACCGGCGTGGGCGAGTCGGACGCCGCATCCGCCCCTGAACAGGAGCCGGCAGTCGCTCCGTGAGCGGCGGCTCCGGAAGCCTCAGGCGCGCCCGCTGCAGTCAGGCGCGCCTGAGGGTTTCCCAGAAATGGAAGGCCTTGGCCCCAGCCCTTGTACCCCCCAGCGGTCACGTCATCGGCCCCCAGTGCCGGCGTGACGATGTCACAGTAACTTGTCCCCCAAATAGGGGACATACGCACGCGCTAGTCTCTCAGCAAACTTTCAGCTTCCGTCGCGATCAGGCGCTCGGTGCGTCCATGACCTGAACCGTCATGCATCACTCTGGCCGAGCGAGGGCGTGGGCGCGGACGGCGGCGCAACTAGACTGGAATCCATGTCCAAAGTGCTCCAGTCCCTGCCCATCGGCGAGCGCGTCGGCATCGCCTTCTCGGGAGGACTGGACACTTCCGTGGCGGTGGCGTGGATGCGCGACAAGGGCGCCATCCCGTGCACGTACACGGGTGACCTCGGCCAGCCCGACGAAGACGACATCGAGTCGATCCCCGAGCGCGCCCTCACGTACGGGGCCGAGGTGTCGCGGCTCATCGACTGCAAGCCGGCGCTCGTCGAAGAAGGATTCGGCGCGCTCGCGTGCGGCGCGTTCCACATCCGCTCCGCCGGTCGCACGTACTTCAACACGACGCCGATCGGCCGCGCCGTCACCGGCACGCTGCTCGTGCGTGCGATGAAGGAGGACGGCGTCGACATCTGGGGCGACGGCTCGACCTACAAGGGCAACGACATCGAGCGGTTCTACCGCTACGGCTTGCTCGCCAACCCCGCGCTGCGCATCTACAAGCCGTGGCTCGACGCCGACTTCGTGCGGGAGCTCGGTGGCCGCAAAGAGATGAGCGAATGGCTCGTCGCGCACGGATTCCCGTACCGCGATTCGGCCGAGAAGGCGTACTCGACGGATGCCAACATCTGGGGTGCCACGCACGAGGCGAAGACGCTCGAGCACCTCGACGTGTCGCTCGAGACGGTCGAGCCCATCATGGGCGTGCGGTTCTGGGACCCCGAGGTCGAGATCGAGACCGAAGACGTCACGGTGACCTTCGAGGCCGGCCGCCCGGTCGCGCTCAACGGGGTGGAGTACTCCGACGGCGTCGCGCTCGTGCTCGAGGCCAACCGCATCGGCGGACGCCACGGCCTGGGCATGAGCGACCAGATCGAGAACCGCATCATCGAGGCGAAGTCGCGCGGCATCTACGAGGCGCCCGGCATGGCGCTGCTGTTCATCGCGTACGAGCGCCTCGTCAACGGCATCCTCAACGAGGACACGCTCGCGACCTACCACGAGCAAGGCCGCCGCCTCGGTCGCCTCATGTACGAAGGACGCTGGCTCGAGCCTCAGTCGCTCATGCTGCGTGAGTCGATCCAGAAGTGGGTGGGCTCGACCATCACGGGCACCGTCACCCTGCGCCTGCGCCGCGGCGAGGACTACACGATCCTCGACACCACCGGTCCAGGACTCTCGTACCACCCCGAGAAGCTCTCGATGGAGCGCGTCGGCGACGCCGCGTTCGGTCCCACCGACCGCATCGGCCAGCTCACGATGCGCAACCTCGACATCGCCGACTCGCGCTCGCGTCTGGAGTACTACGCCTCCGCAGGCATCATCGGCGGGGCGACCGGCGAGCTCGTCGGTCACCTGCAGCCGGGCGAGGCCGGCGAGATCACCGAGCACGCCGAGGCCTACACGGCCGAGCGCGAAGAGCTCGCAGAGGCGACGGATGCCGCATCCGAGGCCGCCGCGTTCGATCTCGGCACCGACTGAGCCCTCGGGCCCGCACCGGCCGCCCAGCCGCGCAACGGTGTGAGCAGACCCTCTCTTCACGGCCCGTTCAACGGACTTTGTTCTGCACCGCCGGGCTGGGCGGGTTAGGATTCCCCGACGGTGCGTGTGACCCGAACGCACGACACCGGGGTTCGCGATGCACGACACCGCGTTCCGTTCCTCGCCAACCCGCGAAAGAACTTCGATGCTGAAGACACAGACCGATTCCGACACGGACCATCCGGCGTTCATCGAACCCGCCGCACAGCCGCAGCCCCGCAAGTCGTCCGTCGGCCGCAAGATCGGCATCACGCTCTACAGCATCGTCGCGGGCATCGTCGTGATCGCCCTCATCGCCGTCGGCGCGATCGTGTGGACGATCCAGCGCTCGTTCCCGCAGCTCGACGGCGAGCTCGTCCTGTCGGGCCTCAACGGCGAGGTGACCGTGCAGCGCGATGAGCTCGGCATCCCGGTGATCACCGCGACCGACACCCACGACCTCTTCTTCGCGCAGGGCTTCGTCCACGCGCAGGACCGCTTCTGGGAGATGGACTTCCGCCGCCACGTCACGAGCGGCCGCCTGTCGGAGCTGTTCGGAGAGTCGCAGCTCGGCACCGACATGTTCCTGCGCACGCTCGGGTGGCGCCAGATCGCCGAGCAGGAGGTCGAGCTGCTCGACGAGACCACGCGCGCGTATTACGAGGCGTACGCCGACGGGGTGAACGCCTACCTCGCGGGCCACAAGGGTCCGGATGCATCGTTCGAGTACGCGGTGCTCGGCCTGCAGAACTCCGACTACAAGATCGAGCCGTGGACGGCGGCGGACTCCGTCGCGTGGCTCAAGGCGATGGCCTGGGACCTCCGGTCGAACATCGAGGAGGAGACCGAGCGCGCGATCGTCGCGAGCGAGTTCACCGAGGCGCAGATGGCGACGCTCTACCCGTCGTATCCGTTCGACCGCAATCCGGTCATCGTTTCCGAGATCTCCGAGAACGCTCCCGCGCCGTCCGAGACCGTCTCGCCGATCAACCCCGAGGCGGCGGATGCCGACGCGGAGGCGGAGGGTGAGGGCGGCGACGCCACGGGAGCGGTCGCAGCCGACGTGACGGCGTCGGCTGCGGCATCCGTCTCGTCCGAGGTCTCCGCGGCGAGCGCCGCCATCGACTGGCGCTCCGTCTCGGAGGTGATCGAGTCGGTGAGCGACCTCGTCGGCCCCGTCGGCGAGGGGATCGGCTCG
>NZ_DASRXZ010000107.1:0-2774 GCF_035687345.1 Microbacterium sp. | reverse complement strand
CCGAGACCTCGAATTCGAAGGCCGTCACGATGCCGAAGTTCGCGCCCGCACCGCGCACGGCCCAGAAGAGGTCCGCGTTCTCGGTCGCCGTGGCGCGCACGAGACGCCCATCGGGCACGACGAGCTCGACAGCACGGAGGTGGTCGATCGTGAGGCCGTGCTTGCGCGACAGGAATCCGATGCCGCCCGCGGTCGCGAGCCCGCCCACGCCCACGCCCCCGTAGTCGCCCGAGCCGAGGGCCCAGCCGTACGGCGCGAGCGCCGCGGCGACGCGCTTCCACGTGGCGCCCGGACCGATGCGCACGAGGCGACGCTCGACGTCGAGCACCTCGATCGAGTCCATCGCGCCGACATCGATCACGATCCCGCCCTTGTTCGTCGAGCGGCCGCTGATGCCGTGGCCGGCGCTGCGGATGCCGAGCGGAAGATCCGGATGCCGCGAAGCGAACGCGAGCGCGTCGGCGACCTCTTCGGGCGTCCGCGGGCGCAGCACGAGGCCGGGCTGCCCGCCCCGCAGGTACGTCGACGCCACCGACGCGTACTCGGCGTCGCCCGGCTCGACCGCCGTCTCGGCGAGCGACTCGGGCACGCCGTCGTAGTCGATTCCGGCGACGCGCCGTGCGCGCGCGGCCGCAGAGCGCCGCCGCCCCTTCGCGCCACTGCGGTCGGGCACGAACGACGCGACGCGCTCGAGCTCCTCGCGAGAGGAGACGGGCACGACGACCGGCAGGCCGTCGCGCGCGGCCAGGTCGGCAAGGGTCGCGGCGTCGGCATCGGCGGATGCCACGACCCACGCCGAGGCATCCGTCATGACGCGTCCGCGCGCGATTCTCTCGAGGCTCTCGCGCGCTCTCTCGATCACGCTCGGGTACGGGGCGGTGCTGTCGGTGGGGTCGGGAGCCGGCGGGAGGGGCCGGTCGATGCCGATGCCGATGCGCTTCGTCGCGCCCGCGAGCCATGCCGCGAGGGTCCACGGGTCGAGCGTCCCCTGGGTGGAGGCGGCGTCCACGACGACGAGGTCGAGTCCGCGCTCTTCAGCCAGCCGTGCCAGCCCGGTCGCGACGCCGGCCCGCTGCTCGTCCGTCGCCCGCACGACGATGCCGAGGTCGATGTCCATTGTTCCTTCCCGCTCCGCGCGGGGCGCGTGGAGCTCCCGCCGTGTGGCGGTGCGGATTCCTATAACGCGCGACGACAGATGATATTCCCCACAGATCAATGCTGTGACAACTGGTCTGCCATACCATGGGTTCATGGCTTCCGCAGAGCACGAACATCCGCCGATCACCCAGGACTTCGGATGGGCCCTCGGCGTGCTCCTGCGGGCGTATCGCGATCGCGTGTCGCCGATCCTCTCCGACCTCCCGCAAGGCACGCGCGGCTACGAGGTGCTCGCCGAGGTGGTGGTGAACGGCCGTCAGCCGAGCCAGCTCGCGCTCGCGCAGAGGCTCGGCATCGACCGCACCGTGATGACCTACGTCGTCGACGATCTCGAAGCAGCCGGGCTCGTGGAGCGGCACGCCAATCCCGACGATCGCCGGCAGCGGCGCATCGTCGCGACGGACCGCGGTGCCGACGTGGCCGGAGAGCTGTGCGCGCTCGTCACGCGCGCGCAGGACCATGTGCTCGCGGCGCTCGACGCCGACGAGCGCGCCGAGTTCCAACGGCTGCTCATGAAGGCCGCGTCCGCCGTGGCCGCGGACCAATCCGCGTCGGATGACCCGGCCGACTCCCCCGCCGAAGGCGCATCCAGCGCCACCCCGTGAGCACTGCGGATCACGGGTCCGTTGCCAGCACCCCCGCGGCGCGCGCCGGCGCCGCGTAGGCCTCCGCGAGCGACGCGATGGTGTCGTGCGCGTTGAGCCCGCTCGGGTTCGGAACGACCCACAGCTCCGCGTCCGCGAGCGTCTCCGGCTGCTTGCCGGCGACGGCGCGTGGCCGCCGGAAGCCCGTCCGGTAGGCGGTCAGCCCGACGATCGCGACGACGCGTGGGCGCCAGCGGGCGGCATCCGCTTCGAGTCTTTCGGCTCCCGCCCGCAGCTCTTCGCGCGAGAGCTCGTCCGCGCGCACGGTCGCCCGGTTCACGAAGTTCGAGATGCCGATGCCCGCATCGAGGAACATCCGTCGGTCGTCGGGTGAGAGCCCCGCCCCCGCGCCGTCGATGCGCGGTACGCGCGGGATGACGCCCGCCGCGACGAGGGCGGGATAGAAGCGGTTGCCCGGATGCGCGAACGGCACGCCGGTCGCAGCGGTCCACAAGCCCGGGTTGATGCCGACGAAGACGAGCCGCGGACGCTCCGGCATGAGATCGGGGATGCCGCGGCCGCGATACGACTCGAGCTCGGCGCGGGTGAATCCCATCGCCCCAGCCTCCCCCAGCGGCGCGCGCAACCGCGCCTCCTTGCATCTCCAGGATACCGAGGGGGTGGGGTCTTGCCGCAAGACCCCCGGTCAGAGGCACAATTGACGTCCCCTACGGAGCTGAGGACGTGACTCGACTGACCACGCACGTATTCGACCTTCCCGACAACCTCGCCGCCAAAGCCGATCCGCGTCTCATCGCGGACGACGAGCGCCACTTCGCGCTCATGGCCGACACCCTCGACAACGAGATCGCCGACCTTTCGGCGCGGCTCGACGCCGAACGGCTCTCCCCCGCCGGCTCGGGCCAGGCTGCGCTCGACCGCGACCTCGAGATCCACCGGCTGACGTCGCGCCTGCGCACCCTGCGGCGGTTCCGCCTCGACCTGTGCCTCGGACGCATCGTGGGCGAGGGC
>NZ_DASRXZ010000106.1:0-29355 GCF_035687345.1 Microbacterium sp. | reverse complement strand
GGATGAGGCGCTGCACGGTGCGGGCACCGGGCTGTTCGACCCGACGGTGTGGGTGATCGCCGGCGACGGATGCCTCGAAGAGGGCGTCTCCGGGGAGGCGAGCAGTCTCGCCGGCACGCTCGGCCTCGACAACCTCGTGATGCTGTGGGACGACAACCGCATCACGATCGACGGCCCCACCGACCTCGCATTCACCGAGGACGTGCGGGCCCGCTACCGCGCGTACGGATGGCGCGTGCTCGAGATCGACGACCCGCTCGACCTCGACGCCGTCGAGGGTGTTCTCCGTGAGGCGCGCGAGCGCACCGGGCGCCCGACGTTCGTCGCGATCCGCACCACGATCGGCTTCCCTTCGCCCGCGCGGGCGGGAACCGCCGCAGCGCACGCGGGGGCCTTCGGCGTCGACGACGTCGCCGAGGTGAAGCGCATTCTGCGGTTCCCGCCCGACGCGGGTCTCGACGACCTCATCCCCGACGAGGTCCTCGCCCACACCCGCCAGGCGCTCGATCGCGGCGCACGCCTGCGTGAGGAGTGGCTCATCCGCTTCGCGCAGTGGGAGCGCACGCACCGCGTCGAGGCGTCGCGGCGCCGCGTCCTCGCGCGCGGCGGCGACCCCGAGGCGCTGTCGCGCGAGCTGGACGCCGTCGCCGCCGAGATCCCCGGGCCCGGGGCATCCGTGGCCACCCGCGCCACGAACGGGAAGGTGCTCGTCGCACTCGCGCCGCAGGGCGTGCTGTGGGGCGGCTCGGCCGACCTGTCGGAGTCGACGAGCGTCGCCGTGCCCGGCACCGGCGTCGACGCGGCGAACCCCGGGGGCGATTTCATCCGGTTCGGCGTGCGCGAGCACGCCATGGCGGCGATCCTCACCGGCATCGCGGTGCACGGACTGTGGCGCCCGTTCGGCTCGACCTATCTGGCCTTCAGCGACTACCAGCGCCCGTCGATCCGCCTCACGGCGCTCATGCGGCAGCCGGTCGTATACGTGTACACGCATGACTCCGTCGCAGTCGGCGAGGACGGCCCGACGCATCAGCCCGTGGAGCAGATCGCGTCGCTGCGCACCGTGCCGCACCTCGACGTCGTGCGACCGGCCGACGCGCATGAGGTGGTCGGCGTGTGGCGCCGACTGCTGTCGGAGCGCTCGCACCCAACCGCCCTCATCCTGTCTCGTCAGGGCGTGCCCGTCGCTCCGTCCGGCACGGCCGCGGATCCGGAGTCGGTCGCGCGCGGCGCCTATGTCGCGTGGATGAGCGGACACGGGACGGATGCCGCGATCCTCGCGACCGGAAGCGAGCTCTCCCTCGCCATCGAGGCCGCGAAGCGCGTCGCCGACGAGGGCGTCCAGGTGCGCGTGATCTCGATGCCGTGCGAGACGTGGTTCGAGCGCGAGAGCGCCGAGTACCGCCACGAGGTGCTGCCGTCGTCGCTGCGCGCGCGTGTCGCCGTGGAGGCCGGGCGAGGGGCCGGCTGGTACAAGTGGGTCGGTCTCGACGGCGTCGTCGTGTCGGTGGAGGACTTCGGCGAGTCCGGTCCCGGTGCCGCGGTTCTCGAGCGCCGGGGAATCACCATGGGGAACGTCGTCGAAGCCGTACGGCGCGTGGTCGCGGGCGTGTAGCGGCCGCGCCGCATCCGCATCAGTCCGCTTCGTCAGGCTCTGCCGACGGGCTCGTCTGAACGGGTGCGGAGCAGATCCTTCAGCTCGGCGATCTCCGCGCGCAGCTGATCGACCTGCGCGGCGGTGGCGGCCGAGTGCGCCTCGGTCGAGACCTTCTCGACGAGCCACGACGCGAGCGTGGCGGTGACGACGCCGAGCAGCGCGAGACCGCCGACCATGAGGCCGACCGCGACGATGCGCCCCGTCACCGTCACCGGCACGAAGTCGCCGTATCCGACGGTCGTGATCGTCACGAAGGCCCACCAGATCGCGTCCCCGAACGACTGGATGGTGCCGCCCTGTCCTCGCTCCGCGTCGAGCACCGCGAGCGCGGCGACGAAGATCGTGAGCGCGGTGGCGCCGACGGTGTACACGACGACCTTCCCGCGCAGGACGGAGCCGGAGCCGCGCTGGATGATCGCGAGGATCGTCAGGAAGCGCATGAGCCGAAGCGGGCGGAGCATCGGCAGCACGACGATCGCGAGGTCCAGCAGGTGCCGCACGAACCAGCGGCCACGGGGCTTCGCGAGAATCAGCCGCACGACATAGTCCACGGCGAAGAGCACCCACGTCACCCACAGCACGACCTCCGCCACGGCGCTCAGCGCGCCCGTCTCGCTGATCAGGATCTGCGTGGCGTAGGCGATGAGGAAGAGCACCGCCGCCACCATCAGCGGCCAGTCGACGGCCTTCTCCCACCGCGCGAGGCGTTCCCCGTACATGGTGGCGAGCGTATCGGACGCGGTGTCGCCCTACGCTTCGACGAGGCCGGCGCGGAAGGCGATGATCACCGCCTGCACTCGGTCACGGGCGCCGATCTTGGTGAAGATGCGACCCACGTGGCTCTTCACGGTGGACTCGGCCAGGAACATCCGCTGGGCGATCTCCCCGTTCGTCAGACCCTGGCCGATCGCGACGAGGATCTCGCGCTCCCTCGCGGTGAGCTGCGCGACGGTCGCGTCCTCCTCGGAGGGTTGACGGGACGTCACGGTGCGCGCGGATGCGAGGTGGTGGAGGAGCCGACGAGTGGCGCTGGGTGCGATCACGGCGTCCCCCGCCGCGACGGAGCGGATGGCGGAGAGCAGATCGCCGGGCTCCGCATCCTTGGTGAGGAAGCCGCTCGCGCCGGCCTCGAGGCCTGAAAGCACGTACTCGTCCAGGTCGAAGGTGGTCAGCAGGAGGACGCGAGGGGCAGGGTGCTCGTGCGTCGCCCGCTGGACGATGCGGCGCGTCGCCGTGATGCCGTCGACGCCCGGCATCCGAACGTCCATGAGCACCAGGTCTGGCCGAAGCTCCTCCGCCAGCCGCACCGCGTCACCGCCGTCGACGGCCTCGCCCACGACCTCGATGTCCGACTGACCCGCCAGGAACATCGAGGTGCCCATCCGCTGCAGCGGCTGATCGTCGGCGATCAGCACCCTCGTCGGTCGTGCGCCCGTCGTCACTCTCTCGACTCCGTTCCGCTCAGGTCATCCAGTGGTATCCGCGCCCACACGCGCCAGCCGCCCTCGACGGGCCCCGCCTCGAACTCTCCCCCGTAGGCCGCCGCGCGCTCGCGCATACCGGGGAGACCGTGGCCGGGGAGGGCGGCCTGTCCGGTCGCCCCGCCGCTGTCGGTCACGGTCACGGTCACCGCCTCGGGCCCGCGAATGATCTCGACCCGCGCCCGGACGTGCCGACCGGCGTGCCGCAGGACGTTCGTGAGCGACTCCTGCACGATGCGATAGATCGCCAGCTGCCGCCCGGGATCCAGTCCGCGCACATCTCCCCGCTGCTGGAGCACGACATCGATGCCCGCACTCCGAACGGCGTCGAGCAGCTCCGCGACATCGTCCGAGCCGGGCTGCGGAGCGAGCGGCGCACCCGCCGGGCTCCCGTCATGACGCAGAACCCGGAGAACCCGGAGCACCTCGCGCACGGAAGACCGGCTGACCTGACCGATCGCATCGAAGGCGCGAACGGCGTCATCCGGCGAAGTGCGCGCGGCGACGCCGCCTCCCGCCGCCAGCGCGCTGATCACCGAGAGGTTGTGACCGATCGCGTCGTGCATCTCCTGCGCGATGCGCGATCGCTCGGCGAGGGCCGCCTCGCGCGCGATCTCGGCCTGCTCGTCCGCCAGTCGCCGACGGTGCTCGCGAACCTGCAGCCCCAGCAGGAACGAGGCGGCGCTCATACCCGCGAACGCGACGACGAGGCTCACGCGCTCGGTGGGCGGCATGGAGCCGAGGCTCGGCGGCGCGATCAGCGCGGCCACCGCCGTCACCGCCACGACGACCGCGGCCGACACGACCGACGTGCGTGGGCGGACGCGCAGCGCGACGGCGAACAGCAGCACCCAGATCGCCAGGTACATCCAGGGCGGCGGCCAACTCGCGAGCAGCGCGCCCACCGTCGCGATGACCACGCCCCCCGACGCCACGAGGAGCGCGGCCAACGGCCTCCGGCGTCGGAACGCCACCGCGGCACTCACCACGACCAGGATGCCGGCGCCGAACGCGTTGAGCTCGGCGCCGGCATTGAACGAGACGACCGCGACGAGAACCGCCAGGCCCGCGTCCCACCAGAGTGGCTGACGCCGATCGAGCGCGCGCAGCGCGTGCAGCGGATCCCTCATGCTCGCATCTCCCGTACGCGGCCGAGCGCCCTCAGACGTCACGCCGTTTCAGCAGCCACCACGCCGAGCCGCCGATCACGACGATCCAGGCGGTCAGCACCACGATCGCGATTCCGACGCCGTACGGCTCGGTGGCCGCGCCCGCCGCGCGGACCACGTCCATCGCCGCGAACGGCATGTAGTCGGTCACGCGAGCCAGGCCTTCGGGCAGGAACACCGGGAAGATCTGCGGTCCCATCTGGAACACGGCGAAGTACAGCGTGATCGCCGCGGCGGCGTTTCGGATGAGAGCCCCGAGGGCGATGCCGAAGAGCGCGCCGTACGGCAGCACGAGCGTGCCGGCGAGGACGCCCCAGAACATGTCCGGGTCGAACAGAGACATCCCGTTCGCCGAAGGAAGCGTGCCTGTGACCTGGACGAGGACATAGAGGAGCACCGAGGTGAACGCGCCGAGCACCGCGGTCACGGCTGTCAGCACAGCCGCCTTGGCGAGCAGCACGCCCGATCGCTTCGGCACCGCGACGAGGCTGCTCCGAATGGTCCCGCTGCTGTACTCACTGGTGACGGTGAGCACGCCGAGCACCACCAGAGCGAGCATCCCCACCGGGTAGACGGCGGTGAAGCTGAAGGGGATGTCGGCAGGCGCCCCGCCGAGCGTGGTGCCTTCGATGATGAGGTAGGAGCTCAATCCGATCACAAGCGCGAACGCGAACGCGAGCGTGAGCCGGAGGGAGCGCACGGACCACAGCTTCGTCCACTCCGAGCGCAGGAGACCGGACGCCGTGATCCTCGCGCGGGAGACGGCCGCAGTCGGCGCGGGCAGGCTCACAGCGCTCATCGGCGGACCTCCGTCGGCGTGTTGTACTCGACGGCGTTTCGTGTGATCTGCATGAATGCCTCTTCAAGGGTGATGGTTCGGGTGGCCAGCTCGTACACCGTGATGCCGTGGATGCCCGCGACCTCCCCGATCTCACGCGCAGAGCGGCCCTGCACGTCGAGGGTCTCCCGGTCGAGCGCCGTCACCGTCACGTCGGCGCCCTGGAGAGCGGTGACGAGGGCGGCCGCATCCGCGGTCACGACACGCACCGACGTCGGAGCGACCGACGAGATGATGTCGCGGACCGTGCCCGCCGCGAGCAGTCGGCCCTGACCGATGACGACCAGGTCGTCGGCGATGAGAGACAGCTCGCTCATGAGGTGCGACGACAGGAAGACCGTCCGCCCGCTCGCGGCGAAGTCCGACAGCATCTGCCGGATCCACAGCACGCCGTCGGGGTCGAGACCGTTGACCGGCTCGTCCAGCACCAGTGCCTGCGGGTCGCCGAGCAGTGCCGCCGCGATGCCGAGGCGCTGCCCCATTCCGAGCGAGAAGCCGCCGGCACGCTTGCGGGCCACCGAGCGCAGCCCCACGAGCTCGAGCACCTCGTCCACACGAGTCGCGGGGATGCCGTGGGTCTGCGCGATCGCGAGGAGGTGGTGGTACGCGCTGCGCCCGCGGTGGACGGCCTTCGCATCGAGGAGGATGCCGACGTGGCGGAGCGGGTCGGGCAGGTCGCGGTAGTCGCGCCCGTCGACCGTGATCCGACCCGACGTGGGTCGATCCAACCCGACGAGCATCCGCATGGTCGTGGACTTGCCCGCGCCGTTGGGGCCGAGGAAGCCCGTGACGACGCCCGGGCGGACGGTGAAGGAGAGGTCATCGACGGCGGTTCTCTCGCCGTACCTCTTCGTGAGGTTCTCTGCAACGATCATGTGGGCCACGCTAGGAACGCACGCGTGCGGGCACATCGGTCGCCGGTATCCCGTCGGACCGTCGAACCGTACCCGCGGACTAGTCCTCGGGTGCCGGCTGCGGACCCGCGGCCCGGACCAGGGGGAGGAACACCTCGTCGACGATCTGCGTGATCTCCTCGGCGGGCGCCGCCTTCTGCGTGATGAGCACGTAGTAGCCCAGCAGCGCGAACGGGACGTACTTGACGCGCCGAGGCAGGTCGGTCGTCGAGATCTCACCCCGCGCCCGCGCGCGTTCGAGGATCTCGCCCATGCGGTCCTGCGTGCGGCGGGCGATGGCGTCGCGGAGGTCGGCGAGCGTGAGCACATCGTCGTCGGAGCTGTCGAGCCGTGAGGCGAGCTGCACGGCGATCCTCGCTCGCGCATCGTTGGCGCCGTGCAGGAGCGAGATGACATCCTCGCGCAGCGAACCAGTGTCGGGAGCATGCGTGGGCTCATCCGCGAGCACCCGGGCGACGGCTGCCAGCGCCAGATCGTGCTTCCTGGGCCATCTGCGGTACAGCACGGCTCGGCTCGTCTGCGCCCGCTCCGCGACCGCCTCGTACGTCATCGCCCCGTACCCCTTGTCGAGGAGCTCCTGCCACGTCGCGTCGAGGAGGGCGGCTTCGAGCTCTGCTCCCCGACGACGTCGTTGCCGGGGCTCACTGGGAATGTTCTCAAGAGACACTGTGTTTCCTATCGCATAATATCCGCCATCCAAGATACATGCTGACTCTAAGGAGGCGCCGTGGAGAACAAGACCGACGTCGTCGCGCCGAGGGTGTGGACGGTCGCATGGACGACGCTCGTCGGCGGCCTGGGTGTCCTGTTCGCGACGACGACCGTCGCCGTCGCGATGGAGCCGCTGGCCGGAATCCTCGCCATACCCCTGTCCACGATCCAATGGATCAGCACCGGCTATCTGCTCGCGCTGGCCGTCGTGATCCCGATCGTGCCGTGGGCGCAGCAACGGCTCGGCGGCCGGAGGCTGTGGCTCTCGGGCCTCACGGTGTTCCTCATCGCATCCGTGCTGAGCGCCTTCGGCTGGGACGCGCCATCGCTCATCGCATTCCGTGTGCTGCAGGGCGCGGCCGGTGGAGTCCTGCTGCCGCTCATGGTGACCCTCGTCATCCAGGCCGCGGGCGGGAAGAGCCTTGCCCGGGTGATGGCCGTCGTCAGCGTGCCGGCGGTGCTCGGTCCGATCCTCGGCCCCGTCATCGGCGGCCTGGTCCTCGACTACCTCGACTGGCACTGGCTCTTCCTCGTCACCGTCCCCTTCTCGCTCGTCGGGCTCATCCTCGCCGTCCTCTACCTGCCGAAGGATGAGGCGACCCGGCCTGCGTCCCTCGACATCGTGGGGTTCGTGCTCATGGCGGCCGGCCTCGCCGCCGTGCTCTTCGGCCTGAGCAACGCGAGCAAGGACGGCGGATTCCTGCACCCCGATGTGCTCGTGCCGGCGATCGGAGGCGCCCTGGCGATCGGCGGGTTCGTGTGGTGGACGCTGCGGCGCCCCGGGCGTGAGCTCATCGACCTCGCCCTGCTGAAGCATCGGCCC
Source organism: Microbacterium sp. (assembly GCF_035687345.1). GTDB lineage: Bacteria > Actinomycetota > Actinomycetes > Actinomycetales > Microbacteriaceae > Microbacterium. The sequence continues at coordinate 21,762 of NZ_DASRXZ010000106.1, read as the reverse complement.
CTGTCGTCGTCCACGCTCCTCCTGTTCCTCTCGGGTGTCGCACTCTACGGGGCGATGCTGCTCATCCCGCTGTACTTCCAGCAGCTGCGCGGGATGTCCCCCCTTGCGGCTGGACTCCTGCTCATCCCGCAGGGTGTCGGAAGCCTGGCGAGCCGCACCGTCGCCGCACGGCTGTCGGAGACCATCGGCGCCCGCTGGGTCGTCGCCGTCGGGTTCGCGATCGTCGCGGTCGGCACGGTGCCGTTCCTCACGGCAACCGAAGAGACCAGCCTCGCTCTGATCAGTGCGTTCCTCCTCATCCGAGGCATCGGGCTCGGCGCGGTCACCGTGCCCCTGATGGCGCTGGCTTTCGAGGGCCTCGCGAATGACGAGGTGCCGCACGCGAGCGTCATCAGCCGCATCGGCCAGCAGCTCGGCGGGTCCTTCGGGACTGCCGTCCTCGCGGTGATCCTGCAGACAGCGATCACCGCGGCCGCCGTCCCGGCGGTGGGCTTCCAGGTCGCCTTCTGGTGGGCGACGGGCTTCACGGTCGCCGCCGTCGCGCTCTCGTTCCTGCTGCCCGGCGGGAAGGCGCCGACGGATGCCGAGGAGGAAGAGGAGACCGTCGAAGTCGCCGCGACCTCGTCTTGAACGTGAGCACTCGGATCTGCTCGTCCGGCCATTGCATCGTGTGATGCAACCGGGTAATAATTGGATGCAATATCCGGGGCCGAGCGGGCCCCTCGAGGAAGGGGTTCCCGTGCTCTCCGCAGATCACCCGAACGCGCTGTGGCTGTCCGACCTTTATCGCGGCGGAGCGGCGATCATCGCCGATACGAGTCTCGACGAGGCAGAACGCGCGCGGAAGACCGCCGAGCACCGGGCACGCGTCTTCGAACGCATCTCCCCCGACATCGTCATCCACACCGGTGGTGTGCGCCTCGCCGCCACGGGCGGGCGGGAGTTCATGCTGCGATACATCAAGCGCCGTGAGCAGCTCACCGAAGGGGATGTGCAGCCCGTCGAGTTCGGACTCATCCTCGCCGACGACCATTACGGCATCACCCACGGCACCTTCCGAAACGTCCGCGGAGGCGAGGTCTGGACCCGGATCGGGATGGGCGCATGGCGCTTCGAAGACGGCATCGCGGTCGAGCACTGGGAGCTGTCGAACGGCCCCAAGTGGGACGAGTGGTTCCTGGCCGCCGACCCCGAGTTCGAGGGCCACGCGATCGACTTCTGGACCAAGGGCGTCTGAGCCCCCGACGCGGAGGCTTCCGCACGTCGACAAGAGGAGAACACACACGATGAGCGATATCGACGAAACCGTCTACCCGGCTGTCGCCGGAGACGAGCTCATCTTCGAGAACGACCGCGTCCGCGTCTGGGCGATGAACCTGCCCGCCGGCGGCATGTTCGACTTCCACCAGCACCACCACGACCACATCATCATCTGGCCCGATCCGGGCCGTGCCGAGGCGCAGGACCTCGGCGACGAGGACTGGTCGGTCAAGCAGAACGCGGAGCGCGGATACGTGGCGTTCAAGACGGTCGGTCGCAGCGGGCCGCTGCGACCGCACCGCATCCGCAATCTCGAAGACCACCCGGTCACGCACTACATCGTCGAGCTGATCAGCGAGGAGTCGCCGAGCGAGACGGCTCTGCCGGCCGAGAACAACGGCCGCGGAACGTCGTCCCGGCCGGGAGCGATCGTGCGCACCCCGCCCACCGACCGGAACATCCCCCCGGTCCCCGCCTCCTGACATGGCCGCAGACGGGCGCCGTGTTCCGCTGCACGCGATGGTGCCCACTCCGTTCACGGAGGACGGCAGCGCGATCGACGCCGACTCCCTGACGCGTCTGGCGACGACCATGATCGACCGCGGATGCGACGGGGTCGTCGCCCTCGGCGTCATAGCCGAACCGGCGTCTCTCACCCTGCGCGAGCAGCTCAAGACGGTCGAGGTGCTCTCCGCGGCGGTGCCCGATGCGGAGCTCACGCTGACTCTCATGTCGCTGGGCTCGCAGGCGGGCGCCGCCGCGGCCGAAGAGCTCGTGCGCCGCACGCGCGGCTCCGTGACGTCAGTCATGGTCCCCGTCACCGACAGCGATCCGGATAGCCTGCGCCGCGATCTGATCCGGGCGCACGAGTGGTCGGGGGCTCCCCTGATCGTGCAGGATTTCCCGGCATCGAACGGCGTGCACATCGCGGTGGACGACCTCGCGTCCGCCGTCGCGGATCTGGACTTCGTCACGGCGATCCGCTGTCAGGCCCCGCCGACGTTCTTCCGCATGCAGCAGCTGCGGGACCGCACCGAGGTGCCGGTCATGTCGGGCTTCGGCGGCGTAGGACTCGTCGACGAGCTGCTGTCCGGCTCCTCCGGGGTCGTGTGCGGCATCTCGCGCCCCGAAGTCATCGCACACGCTCTGCGCGCGTGGGAGCGCGGCGACATCGACCGCGCTCGCGCGCTGACGGCCGAGCTCAGTCCGCTGATCCACTTCGAGACGCAGGCGAAGACGAGCATCGGCATCCGCAAAGAGCACTGGCGCCTGCAGGGCGTGATCGCGTCCTCGACGGTGCGTCCGCCGGCGATCCCCTACCAGGCGTCGTTCCGGCGCCTGAGCGCACTCCACGGATTCGACCTCGATATCCCTCCTTCGGAAAGGTGACCCCACATGGTGCTCGCTCCCGTGCAGACGCGCGGCCCCCTGCAGAGCGCTCAGGCGCAGCTGCGGGAAGCGGTGGAATTCCTCGGCTACGACGAAGGCGTGCACGCGAATCTGTCGCGCGCACGCCGTGAGCTGGCCGTCAGCATCCCGCTCATGCGGGACGACGGGAGCGTCGAGGTGCTCACCGGCTACCGCGTGCAGCACAACTACTCCCGCGGACCGGCCAAAGGCGGCGTGCGCTTCAGCGAGTCCGTCGACCTCGACGAGGTGCGCGCTCTGGCCATGTGGATGACGTGGAAGTGCGCCCTCATCGACGTGCCGTTCGGCGGGGCGAAGGGCGGGGTGTCGCTCGACCCCGCCCGGTTCAGCCTGCGCGAGCTCGAGCGGGTCACGCGCCGCTACACGAACGAGATCGCGCCGCTCATCGGTCCGGAGCGCGACATCCCCGCACCCGACATCGGCACCGACGAGCAGACGATGGCGTGGATGATGGACGCCTATTCGACATCCGCCGGAGTCCTGGTCCCGGGAGTCGTCACGGGCAAGCCGATCGGCGTGGGCGGCTCCCAGGGCCGGGCGGCCGCAACGTCGATGGGCGTCGTGTTCATCGCGATGCGCGCACTGGAGTCGCTCGGCCTCTCCCCCGCGTCGGCGACCGCTGCCGTGCAGGGGTTCGGGAAGGTCGGTCGCGACGCGGCCCTGCTGCTGCGACGACGCGGGGTTCGCGTGCTCGCGGTGAGCGACAGGTACGGCGCCGTCGCCGCCCCGGGAGGACTCGACATCGATGCGCTCGCGCTGCACGTCGACACGACCGGCACGGTCGTCGGGTTCCCGGGCGCGGAGCCGATCGATCAGGCGGAGCTTCTCGAGCTCGACGTGGATGTGCTCGTGCCCGCGGCCGTCGAGATGGCGATCACGGAGCACAACGCACCGCGCATCCGGGCGAAGGTCATCGTGGAGGGCGCCAACGGGCCGACCACGCCCGAAGCCGACACCGTCCTCGAGGACCGCGGTGTCATGGTGGTGCCCGACATCCTCGCAAACGCGGGCGGCGTCGTCGTGAGCTACCTCGAGTGGGTGCAGGGCAAGCAGCGCTACTGGTGGACCGCAGCCGAGGTGGAGTCGAAGCTCTCCGCGAAGATGGACGCGGGGTGGGAGGCGGTGTCGTGGGAGGCACGACGCACATCGAGAACCCTCCGGCAGGCCGCCACGGCGCTGGCCGTACGGCGCGTGGCCGACGCGCACCGGATGCGCGGGCTCTACCCCTGACGCCGGGGGCGCGAAGAGAGAGGGCGGATGCCGCGGCATCCGCCCTCTCTCTTCGCGTGGGTCAGACCCTGCTCGCCTCCTGCTGCCTCAGCCACTCGTGCTGGGCCTCGACCGCCTCCGCCGTCGCGGGGATGTTGCGGTCGATGGATCCCGCCACGTGGGCCTGCGCGCGCTCGACGTAGGGACGCTGGCGCTGCTCATACTCGGCGAATGCGGCGGCGAGGTCTCCGGGGTGCGCGGCGAGCGCGTCGGTGAGGAACCGCCCCGCGCTGATGCCGAGCGACGTTCCACGCCCCGCGAGCGGCGACGCGCAATGCGCGGCGTCGCCCACAAGGACGACGTGCCCCTTCGACCACGTGTCCATGTAGGTCTGCGCGCACTCGTCGAAGTAGAGCCCTGAGCTCTCCAGCATGCGCTCGACCAGTTCCTGGGTGCGCCACCGCTCGTCGCCGTCGAAGATGCCGCGGATCGCCTCGCGGACGGCGGCCGGATCACGGTAGTCGATCGTCAGCTGGGGAGACCGGACGTAGCCGCCGATGAGCTCCGTGTACGGCGTCTGCAGCAGACCGAGCATCCGGCCCGGCGCGAGATGCAGATACGAAGGCTGACCGTCCGCGGGCGGACCGACCGGCGCGAGGAAGATGTAGGCGCCGAGGAACCGCACGTAGTCGGGTTCGGGGCCGAAGACCAGCGAGCGGATGAGGGAGTGCACCCCGTCGGCGCCGACGACGACGTCGTAGTCGTCCTCGGTGCCGTCGCTGAGCACGACGTGGACCTTGTCCGGCCCGTCGGCGATGGCGGTGACGGTGGTCGAGAAGCGCAGGTCGGTGTCGGGAGCGAGGGCGCCGGCGAGGATGCGCATGAGGTCCGGACGTGCGATCTCGATGTCGTCGTCGCTGTCGTTGAGGTAGTGCGTCGACATCACCGCGACGCGCTCGCCGTCGTCGTCGACGAACACGGAGTCGGCCGACGTGCGGATCTCATCCGCCTTGAGCTGGTCGTAGAGGCCCAGGGCTTTGACCATGTCGAGGGTGTCTCCGCGGACGTCGATCGGCGAGCCGGACGTGCGGAACTCGGAAGCCCTCTCGAGCAGCGTGACGACGTGCCCGGCACGCTGGAGGTGGGCTGTGGTCGAGAGGCCGGCGACGCCGGCGCCGATGACGAGTATCTTCATTCGGTTTCCGATCATTCTTGTGGGTGACGATGCTGTGCGGGTGCGGACTCAGTGACTCGGTACGGAGGCGAGGAGTGAACGGGTGTAGTCGTCGCGCGGTTCGTCGAGCACCTGGTCGGTCGGTCCGGACTCGACGATCTCGCCCCGGCGCATGACGTAGACGCGATCCGTGATCTGGCGCACGACCGCGAGATCGTGCGTGATGAAGACGTAGCCGATGCCGAGCTTCGTCTGCAGGTCGCGCAGCAGGTTGAGGATGTGCGCCTGCACCGAGACGTCCAGAGCCGACACCACCTCGTCGCACACGAGCACGTCGGGGTCGCGCGCCAATCCGCGCGCGATCGCCACGCGCTGACGCTCCCCGCCGGACAGCTGCGCCGGCATCCGCTTCGCGTAATCCGGCGGGAGACCGACAAGCTCCAGCAGCTCCGCCGTGCGCTCATCCAGCTTCTCGAGCGACACCAGTCGCAGCGCTTCGCGGAGCGTCGATCCGACGGACCGGCTCGGGTTCAGCGTCGAGGACGGGTCCTGGAAGGCCATCTGCACCGTGCTGCGCACGCGGTCGCGATCCGCGCGCGACAGCCGCGACGAGAGCTCGACACCGCCGACCTGCACCGACCCGCTCGACGGGAGGGTGAGGCCGACGAGCATGCGCGCCAGCGTGGTCTTGCCCGACCCCGACTCGCCCACGATCCCGACGCTCTCACCGCGCCGAACCTCGATCGTGGCGCCGGCGACGGCGACCTTCTCTCCGTACACGCGGCGTGCGTCCCGGGTCGTGATCACCGGGGCGGCCGGCACGGCGAGCGAGCCGGTGTGCGGCTGATCCCTGCGTGCCATCGCGAGCGCCTGCAGGCCGTCGCCGATCTCGGCGAACCGGATGCAGCGCGCCGCGTGGTCCTCCCCGACCTGGAGCAGCTCGATCGGCCGCTCCCGGCACGCGTCGACCGCCCACTCGCAGCGCGGCGCGAACCGGCACGCGGCGGGACGTCGTCCGGGCGGCGGCACCGACCCCGGGATGCTCGCCAGCTTCTCGACTCGGCGGTCGATCGGCGGATCGGCGGCGAGCAGACTCGCGGTGTACGGATGCTTCGGCTGGTCCATCAGCGTCGACGCATCCGCCGTCTCGACGATCTGACCGGCGTACATCACGTACACGCGGTCGCAGAGTGAGAACGCCACGCCGAGGTCGTGGGTGATGAGCACGACCGCGATGCGATGCGTGGTGCGCAGGCTGTTGAGGAGGTCGAGGATCTCCTTCTGCGTGGTCACGTCGAGCGCGGTCGTCGGCTCGTCCGCGATGATCACGCGCGGGTTGCGCGAGATCGCCGCCGCGATGCCGACCCGCTGGCGCATGCCCCCGGAGAGCTCGAAGGGGTACTTGTCGGCCACGGCCGGATCGGTGATGCCCACCTCGGCCAGACGACGGACGACCTCCTCTCGACGACGCGCTCCCGAGAGTCGTCGACCGTCCGGACCCGTGAGTGTGACGGCGAGCTGGGCACCGCACGTCTCCATCGGGTTGAGCATCGTGAACGGATCCTGCATCACCATCGAGATCTCGGTGCCGCGCAGGCGCCGCATGCGACGCTCGGTGAACCCGGTGGTGTCGCGTCCGCCGAGATGCACCGCGCCATCGACCGTGAGGCCCATCGGAAGCAGTCGCATGAGCGCCTTCGCCGTCACGGACTTGCCGCTGCCGGACTCGCCCACGATGGCCACCGCTTCTCCGGGGGCCACCGTCAGGTCGAGGTCCTCCGTGATCGGCACCGGATGACCGTCGCGCTGCGCCGTGACCGTGAGGCCGCGCACCTCGAGCGCGGGAGGAGCGATGGTCGTGGTCGTGGTCGTGGTCATAGTGATCGCTGTCGTCATCGCTGACGCTCCTTGGCCTCGTAGCGGTTGTACAGCCAGTCGCCCACGACGTTCGTCGACACCGCGAGGAGCACGAGCAGCACGCCCGGCGCGATGGTGGCCCACGCGTTCGCGGAGATGGACGCGCGATTCTCGAACATCATGCGCCCCCAGTCCGACGCGCCCGGCGGCACGCCCAGCCCGAGGAAGGACAGGGTCGACACCTCGATGAGCCCGTACGTGAACTGCAGGAACAGCGTCGCGACGATCAGGGGGCGCAGCGTGGGGAGCATCTGCGTGAACAGGATGCGCACCGGAGACGTGCCGACCGTGCGCGCCGCCTCTATATACGGGAGCCGCACGCGCTCCATGGCGGCGGCGCGGAACAGGCGGGTGCTGGAGGGAAGTCCGAAGATCGTCAGGATGACGATCGCCATCACGAACCCGCCGCCGGTGACACCGACGACGACGATGGCGACCAGCAGCGCGGGGACCGCGTACAGCACGTCCACGATGCGGCCGATGAAGGTGTCGACCCACCCTCCCGCGTATCCGGCGATGAGACCGATCGTCAGACTCAGCGCGACGATGCCCGTCGCCAGGCCCAAGGGCGCGAGGAACGCGGTGCGCGCGCCGGCGATCACGCGGGAAAGGACGTCGCGACCGAGCTCGTCGGTGCCGAGCCAGTGGGCGGCGCTCGGACCCTGCAGCGCGGCCGCCGCGTCGATGCGATCCGGATCGAGCGGTGCGATGCCGGGGAACAGCACCATCACGATCACCCCTGCGAGGATGACGAGCGCGATCGTGACGGTGACCGGGGGCAGCGAGCCGACTCCCCATCTGGTGCGCCTGACGGCGGGGATGACGGATGTCGCGGTCATGCGTCCGCCTCCATTCCTCTCCGGATGCGTGGATCGACGATGATGCACAGGACGTCGACGATGATCGTGACCAGGACGATCGCGACCGCGATCACCAGCGTGATGCCCTGGATCATCGGGATGTCGCGCGAGCCGATGGCCGTGATGAGGAGCGAGCCGATGCCGGGAAGGCTGTAGATCTGCTCGACGATGATCAACCCGGTCATCAGGCCCACGATGACCGAGCCCGCCCACGTGATGAGCTGGACGGCCGAGTTCCTGAAGATGATCCGCCCGAAGATCGCGCGGGGCGACACACCGCGCGCCTTCGCGAACGCGTACTGATCCTCCTCGAGCACCTGGGCGAACCTCACACGACTGATGCGCGTCGTGGATGCGAGCATCACGATCACCATCGTGAGAGCGGGAAGCACGAGGTGATACAGCGTGTCGAGGCCGCCCGAACCGGACCCGAAGAAGGGGAACCAGCGCAGCTGCACTCCGAACACCGTCGAGATCAGCAGACCCGTGGCGAACATCGGCGCCGTCGCGCCGACGACGGTGATGCCGACGATCGTCCGATCCAGCAGCTGACCGCGCTTGCGCGCCGAGATGTAGCCGAGCGACACCCCGAACACGAGCGCGGTCGTCCACGTGATGATGATCAGCGGAATCGTCACACCCGACAGCGCGCGCCCGATCGCGTCGGCCACCGGCTCTCGCAGCATGAACGAGGTGCCGAGATCACCGGTGAGCGCGCTGCTGATGTACGTCCAGTACTGGACGGGGAGCGGGTCGTCCAGCCGGTAGAGCTCACGGATCGCCGCGAGCTGCTCGGGTGTGGCATCGAGGCCCGCGATCGCCACCTCTGGTCCGCCCGGTGCGGCGTGGATGAAGAGGAAGATCAGCACGGTCACGATGAACAGCACCACGACGCCGGCCAGCAGTCGTTTCGCGATCACGGTCGCGATCAGCCGAACCTCGCTCCACCGCACCGCCCGGCGATGATCGAGAGCGTCCGGCCCGGCGGCCGCGAGCGACATCGGCGCCGGTTCCTTCACCGAACTGAAGCTCATGATGCGGGCGCGATGATCTCGTACAGCGGCGACAGCCACCAGAACCCGTTGAGGCCCGACACCGTCGTGTCCTCCGCCGTGAAGAACACGAGGTTCGGGTACAGCAGCGGCACCGTGGGACGTTCGGCGTGGATCTCGGTGAGCACGTCCAGCAGCAGCGGCTGACGTTCGGCCGAATCGACCGGAAGCTCGCGGTACTCCGCCAGCCCGGCCGCGACCGCGGCGGAATCGAGCTGCGACACGTTGCTGAAGATGCCGGGCGTGTACGCGTTGAAGAGCATGCCGGCCGGTTCCGGCGACCCGGCCGACCACGAGTCGATCGACAGACCGTCGATGTCCTTGTCGAAGTAGACCTGCTGGATGTAGGTGTTGTCGTCCAGCGGAGCGAGGGTCATGTCGACACCGATCTCGGCGAGCGACTGGGCGACGATCTGCGCGATGAGCGTCTGGGCGGGGTCGCTCTGCTGCACGGGCACCGTGAATGAGAAGCCGTCCGGGACGCTCGACTGGGCGAGGTATTCGCGCGCCTGGTCGAGATCGAGGTCGAAGTCCCGCGCGAACCCGTCGTATGCCTCCGCCACGGGACCCGGCTCTCCTGCCACCTCGAGGATGGGCGGGGGCACGAGTGCGTCAGCCGGCTCGGCGTGGTCGTTGAAGACCGCGCCGATGATCGCGTCGCGATCGACCGCGTGGGAGATCGCCTGACGCACCGCGAGCTCGTCGAACGGCGGCTTCGTGAGGTCGAAGTTGATGCGATAGGTCGACGTGTCGGTGATCTCCGACGCCACATAGCCGGGCACGGCCGACAGAGCCTTCACTTGGGAGAGCGGCGGCAGGAGCAGTGCGTCGTAGTTGCCCGACTGCAGCGCGAGGAGGCGGCTGTTGTCGTCCTTCGGCGCCGTGAAGGCGATCGACTCGTACGGGGCCTCTTCGCCCCAGTACGACGGGTTGCGCACGAGATCGACCTCGGCGGATGCCTTGAACTCGTCCACCACGTAGGGCCCCGTGCCGATCTGCGGCGCTCCGGGCGTGCCCGCCTGTCCACCGTTGGCTTCGTAGTAGGCCGCCGAGACGATGCCGGTCTTCGCGACCGTGTAGGGCCACTCGGGATCGGACGCCGAGAGCTTCACCGTGACTTCGTCCTCACCGGTCGCTTCGACGGACTCCACCGCGCCCCAGTAGCGCGCCATGACCGAGGTGGACTCCGGGTCGCGGTGCAGGTCGAACGTGTAGACGACGTCGTCGGCCGTCAGCGGCGTTCCGTCGGAGAACGTGACGTCGCGGAGTGTGTAGACGAAGGTGAGCGGATCCGGCTGCTCGACGCTCTCCGCGAGGCGCGGCACGAACTCGCCGTCCGGCGTGTAGACGAACAGCGGCTCGTTGACGAGCAACTGGATGCCGAGGGTCTGGGCGGCGTTGTCGCGAACGTCCAGCGTCGGACGCAGGATCGGGAAGATCACGTCGAGCGAGCTGTCGCCGGGCGCGGCCTCCCCCGAAGAGGCGCACCCCGTCGCGGTGATGAGGGTGAGGGCGATCAGCGCCGCGCCGACGGATCGGCGCCGGCGGCGTTGGTTCGGTTGTGACATCCGGAGACTCCTAGTGCAGAGAGGGACTGACGAAGTTGAGATGCAGTTGACGCATGATTGCATCCAATCTGCGAGAAGGCAATAGTGCGGCGGGCAATTTCACAAAGCGTTCACATCACCGCCCCGCCGCATACCCCTGCGCCCCACGCGGGTTGGCCGCTGCTCCCACGAGCCCGGTCCGGGCGTCGCGAGTGACCGCCGTGAGCCTGCTCAGCGCCCAGCCCCCCGCACGCGCGACGCGGTGGCCGCGCAACTCGAGGTCGGCGATCACGTCGTCTCCGAGGCGATCCTCGACGACCGCACCTCCCGGAGTCCACGTGCGTGGCCAGAAGCTGTTGGGGAAGCTCGTCGTGTGGAAGGCGGGGGCCTCTATCGCCTGCTGGGGAGTCATCCCCCCGACGAGCATCCGCACCAGGAAGCCGGCCTGCCATTGGTCCTGCTGGTCGCCCCCGGGGGATCCGAATGCCGCGACGACGTGGCCGTCGCGTGCGAGGAGGGAAGGCGTGAGGGTCGTCCGGGGCCTGGCTCCCGGCCTGAGTGCGGCGGGACTGCGCGGATCGAGCCACGTCATCTGGAGACGTGTTCCGAGGGCGAATCCGAGCGCCGGGATGGTCGGTGACGACTGAAGCCAGCCGCCGGAGGGGGTGGCCGAGACCATGTTCCCCCAGCGATCGACGACGTCGAGGTGACACGTGTCGCCGCGCACCGCGCCCACCGCGGAGACCGTAGGCTCCCCGGTCGACGCGGCGGCGGCCTCGGCACGGTACGCCTCGCGCAGGGGCGGCAGGAACCGACGCCCGCCGTCGAGATCACCTGGCCGCAGCTCGAGCGAAGCGCGGTCGGTGATGAGGCGGCGGCGCTCGCGCGCGTACTCGGGCGAGAGCAGGTGCTCGAGCACATCGGGAGCGATGTGCGCGCCGTAGTAAGTGTCTCGATCCGCGAGCGCGAGCTTGAGCGCCTCCAGCACCCGATGCACCCCCGCTGCGGTGTTCAGGTCGAGGTCCTCATCGTCGAATCCGTCCAGGATCGCCAGCGTCTGCAGGAGCATCGGCCCCTGCGACCACGGACCCGCCTTGAGCACGTCGTAGCCGCGGAAGGCGCCGCGGACAGGTCGCTCGTAGGTCGCCTGGTGCCCCGCGAGATCCGCGTAAGTGAGCACGCCGCGGTGGACCGTGCCGCTTGCGTGCATGTGAGGGGTGGAGGAGACGAACCGGTCGATCTCCTCGGCGACGAAGCCCTCGCGCCATTCGCGACGCACCGCGTCGATGCGCTCCTCCCGCGTCTCACCGCGCTCCGCCGCGACGAGGCGCTCGAGGGTTCGGGCGTACGTGGGATTCCGCACGATGCTCCCCGCGGCCGGGACCGCACCGTCGACAAGCCAGAGATCCGCGGACGTCGGCCAGTGATCTCGGAAGAGGCCGGCGACGCCGGCGATCGTGTCGGCCGCCTTCGGCAGAAGCGCATGGCCGCGCCGCGCGTACTCGATCGCCGGCTCGAGCACGGCGCCGACCTCCCACGTTCCGTAGTCGCGCAGAAGCATGAGCCAGGCGTCGACCGCCCCCGGGATCGCCGCCGCAAGCGCACCCGCACCGGGAACGAGGTCGAGTCCCTCCTCCCGGAACCTCTCGATGGTCGCACCGGCCGGAGCCGGACCCTGGCCGACGACGGTGACCGGCTCGCCGTCGGCGGGAGCTGCGAGCGCGACGAGATCCCCGCCCGGCCCGTTGAGGTGCGGCTCGACGACGTGGAGCACGAACGCCGCCGCGACGGCTGCATCGAACGCGTTGCCCCCACGCTCCAAGACGGATTGCCCGGTCGCCGATGCGGTCCAGTGCGTCGAGCTGCACATGCCGAACCATCCGAGGAGATCCGGCCTCGCCTGCAGCTGGTCCTGGCTCATGGGTCCTCCAAGATTGGATTTACATACGTTCAGATTGGATGCAACACTATGGCACAATGGTGCGAGATCAAGTGAGTCCCCTCGTGGGACGATGAGACGAACGCACGTGGACAATGGCGTGTTGGCTGCTGCACGACGACAGCGGATGTCGGTCGCACCAGCACCAGGAGCGAGGATTCGGTGACAGTACCCGTCGACAGCAGTGAGTACGTCTCGCCGGCTGATCGCATCGTCACGACGCTGCAACGGCGAGTCGTGAGCGGTGAGATCGCGATCGGCACGTGGCTGCGGCATGATGCCCTGGCGGCCGAATTCGGCGTCAGTCGCACCCCCGTGCGCGAGGCTCTCCGCGTGCTCGCGGCGCAGGGGATCGTGACGATCGCGCCGAATCGAGGCGCCCGCGTCAACGGGCTCTCCGTACGCGACATCCGTGAGATGGGCGAGGTCCGGGCCGAGCTGCAGGGACTCGCCGCCGAACTCGCGGCGATCCGAATCAACGACGATCAGATCACGCGCCTGTTCGCAGCGTGGGACGAGTTCCGCGAGGCACTCGAGCGCGGCACGTCGTCCGACGACCTCGGCGCCCTGTGGGCCGACGCGAACGAGCGCTTCCACTCGGTCGTCGTCGAAGCGGCCGACAACCGGCAGCTCGCCCTCACGATCGCGGAGCTGCATCGACGCGTCCCGCGCAACCTCTCCTTCGGCGGCTACGCGGGGAACACGCATCGCCTCCGCCTGAACCTCGCCGAACACGACGAGATCGCACGTGCCATCGCCGACCACGATCCGGTCCGCGCACGCGAGCTCACCGAGGAGCACTACCGCAAGGCGAACGAGTCGACGGCGCGCTGGGTCGAGACGCGTCTGTCCGAGCAAGGCGCATAGCGCGTGGGGGCATCAGATCAGCCGCGGCGCAGTGCCGCGGCATCCGTCCTCCTGTTCGTCTCCATCGGCCTTCTGACCGGGTTCCTGTCGGGTCTGTTCGGCGTCGGCGGCGGTGTCGTCATCGTGCCGCTGCTGGTTCTCCTCCTCGGCTTCGACCAGCGGCGCGCCGCCGGCACGTCGCTCGCGGCGATCGTGCCGAGCGCGGCCGTCGGCGTCGTCTCTTATGCCCTCAGCGACGCGGTGGCGTGGATCCCGGCGCTCATCCTCGCGGCCGGCGCGGTCCTCGGCGCACAGTTCGGGACGTGGCTGCTTCCGCGCGTGTCACAGACGGCGCTGCGCTGGGCGTTCGTCGGGTTCCTCCTGGCGGTGATCGTAAGCCTTTTCGTGGTGATCCCCTCACGCGACGTCCAACTGACGCTCTTGTGGCCGGCGGTCATCGGCCTCGTCGTCCTCGGACTGGCCACAGGGACCGTCTCCGGACTGCTCGGAGTCGGCGGGGGCATCATCGTCGTGCCCGCGCTGATCCTCGTCTTCGGCACGAGCGACCTCCTCGCGAAGGGCACGTCCCTGCTGATGATGATCCCGGCCGCGATCTCGGGCACCGTCGGCAACATCATCCGGCGGAACATCGATCCGCTGGGCGCGGTGTGCGTGGGGCTCGCGGCGTGCACGACGACGGCGCTCGGCGCATGGGTCGCAACATCCATCGACCCGTTCACCGCGAACATCCTGTTCGCCGTCTTCCTCGCGTTCATCGCGACGCAGATGGCGCTGAAAGCGGTGCGCGGCCGCCGGCGCTGAGCGCAGCTCTCCGATGAATGAATGAAGGGCCCCGCATCCGCGAGGCCCTTCATTTTTCGGTGGCGAGTGAGGGATTCGAACCCCCGAAGGCAATGCCAGCTGATTTACAGTCAGATCCCTTTGGCCGCTTGGGTAACTCGCCGGGTGCGCACCCGCCCGGCTTGTACAGTCGACCGGAGGCGCGATCAACAATCCTACCTGCTCAGACGGAGTGCTCGAAATCGGCGCAGAGCCACCGTCCGATCAGGTTCCGAGGCGGTCCAGATCGGGCCCGACAAGGGCCGACGGCAGGCGCAGCAGCGCCCCCTCGAGCCGGCACGTCGCAGCCGCGACGTCCATCGCGCGCTCGAGCACCGCGCCCCACGCGTCGGCGTCCTCAGGCCAGCCGGATGCGAGCGCGGCGAGCACCGCTGCGAAGGCGGCGTCGCCGGCGCCCATCGTGTCGACGATCCGGCCGGGAAGGTCGGAAATGGGGCGGGTCGCCGCATCCGTCGCCGTCTCGATCGCCGCACCGGAGGCGCCCTCCGTCGCGAAGACCGCGCCCACCCCGAGGTCGATGAGCCGCGGTGTCACGGCATCGATCGGCTCGCCGTACAGGAGCTCCGCGTCGTCGACGCCGATCTTCACGAGGGCCGAGCGGGCGGCGAGGCGCTCGAACCCGCGCACGAACTCATCGCGATCGCGCATGAGATCGTCGCGGGGGTTGGGGTCGATCGCCACGCGCGCGCCCGCCAGCGCGAGCGCGAACTCCTCGGTCTGCTCGACGTCGTCGAACGGGAAGCAGCTGATCGCGACGAGCGGCGATGCCGCGATCGCCGCGCGCTCTTGATCGCCCAAGCGGATGCGCCGCGCCTTCGCCGCGTCGTTGAACACGTACACGGGCTCTCCCCCACCGGTGCGCGTGCTGACGGCACGCGACGAACCGAGGAGGGACGGCGTCGCGATGAGCTCGACGCCGTAGTCGGAGAGGTATGTGCGGATGCGCGAGCCCGGCTCGTCGTCGCCGACCATCGCGATCAGCGTCGAAGGCACACCCAGCCGGCTGAGCCCGACCGCGACGTTGAGAGCGGCACCCCCGACGAACTCCCGCACGCCGTGGTCGTCGCGGAGTTCGTCGATGAGCGCGTCGCCGATCACGACGACGCGATCGCTCATGCGGCGCTCCCCTCGAGCACGCGTTCGACGAACGCCTCGGTGCGCTCACGGGTGCCGTCGATGCGGCGGTCGACGCTCGCCCGGATCTCGTTCGGGGCGAGGGGCGCGGCGAGCCGCACGTTCTCGTGACACGAGAGGTCGGCGCACATGTAGGTGCCGACGCTGTCGCCGTGGCGTCCGGCCGGACCCGCCTTGCGCGCGGTGAAGAGCGACACCTGGTCGGCGGGCTGCATCGTGTGGCACAGGTTGCACATCGCCGAGCGGGCTCGCGACGAGCCCTCCGCCGCCCTCAGCACGATGCCGGTCGGCGCACCGTCGACTTCCGCGATCACATACCCGCGACTTCGCGTGCGGGGATCACGCCACGCGAGGAAGTCGAGGTGATCCCAATCGGTGAGCAGGAAGTCCGGCGGCAGAGCGATGAGCCGGAGTTCTTCGGGGGCGGCATTCACGAACGATGCCAGGACGTCGTCTTCGGTCAGCGGGCGCATGGAACCTCCTCGCCGTCAGTGCCCCAGTCTAAGTCGTCGCGGAGGTCGTCTCCTCAGGCTCGGGCTCGGCCGCGGCATCCGTCGTCTTGCGCTCACGGATGAGGAAGCCGAAGCCGAACGCGATGAAGAACATCAGCACGCCGTAGACCGCGGCCGGCAAGCTGAGCTCGGTCGAACCGAGCACGGACTGCGCGATGACGATCGCGAGCGTCGCGTTGTGGATGCCGATCTCGAACGACGACGCGATCGACTGGCGCTTGCCGACCTGGAACACCCGCGGTGCCCAGTACCCGACGGCGAGGCTGATGACGCAGAAGACGATCGTGATGGCGGCGAGGCGCCCGAAGTTGGCGATCAGCAGATCCCAGTTCGACGCGACCGCACCCGCGATCACGACGATGAGGATGATGATCGACGCGATGCGCACGGGCTTGTCCATGGCCTTCGCGAACTTCGGCCAGAGGTGCCGCACGACCATGCCGAGCGCGACCGGCAGCAGCACGATCGCGAACACCTCGAGCGCCTTCGACCACTGCAGTCCGAGCTGGTCGTCGAAGGGGTTGAAGTACGCGATCGCGAGGTTCGTGATGATCGGCAGCGTCACGACGGCGATGACCGAGTTCACCGCGGTCAGCGAGATGTTGAGCGCGACGTCGCCGCGGAACAGATGGCTGTAGAGGTTCGCGGTCGTGCCTCCGGGCGACGCGGCGAGCATCATCATGCCGACGGCGAGGATCGGCGGCAGCTGGAACAGCAGCACGAGGCCGAAGCAGATCGCGGGAAGCAGGATGAGCTGGCAGAGCAGAGCGATGATCACCGCCTTCGGCTGCTTCACGACCCGAGCGAAATCGCCGGGAGTCAGACTCAGGCCCAGGCCGAACATGATGATGCCGAGGGCGACGGGCAATCCGATGGTGGTCAACGCTGATCCCATGGGACTCAGTGTGTCGGATGCCGATACCCGGCGTCACCCTCCGTCATCGCTCTGTGGAGAACGCCTCCCAGCCCAGGCGCTGCGCGACCGCATCCGCCGCCCGCGAAGGGAAGGCATCCCACCCGGGTTCGAGCACCTCGCGCATGAACGCGAGCAGCTCGCGCGCAGCGTCCTCGGTGGGGCGCTCGAGCGCTGACGCGATGCGCGCACCCCACTGCGGGTGATCGCGCTCGAACCGCCGCACGGGGTCGATCGCGTCGCGAAGCGAACCGGATGCCTCGGCGAACCGCCCCCGGATCGCACGCACGAGGTGCTGCACCGCCCATTGCCGGATGAACTGCCCGCCGTTCAGCACCTCGCCGCGTCGCACGCGCCCGACGCCGATGAGCAGCTTCACGAGCACGAGGCGCACGTCGTTCCCGGGGTCGAACCGGTCGGCGGACTCGGCGCGGGCACGAGCGCGTTCGATGAGCGCGGCGGTCGTACCGCGCTCATCGTCGACCACCACGGTCGCATCGCCGGCCACCGCACCCGCGAGCTCTCCGGCTTCCGAGAGCGCGAACTCGAACACGTGCCCGTCGTCGTACACCGCGACGAAGCCGATCTCGCCCTCACGGGCGGTGAGCACGATGCGGTCCCGATCGGGCAGCCACGACAGGTCGGGGCGCACCTCCGCACCCCGACCGTCCTCGACGATCGCGAAGAAGTCGTGATCCGACCATTCATCGCGGCGGCTGGATGCCTCGTCCGACGCCGATCCGAGCAGCACGAGTCCGATGAGCCCGTCGCGAGCGCGAACGCCTTCCGCGAGCCCGGCGCTCAGCGCGTCGAAGCGCTCCGCGCTCACCATCACGGCACCGCGACGCCGGGAAGCGCCCACGCGGCGAACGCCGGACCCTCCGCCGACAGCAGCACCGAGCCGTCGCCGGCGACCCCGAGCGTCGCGTCGCCGAAGAGCGCCTCCGCCCGCGCGGCACCCGGCACGACGCCCGCCGGCAGCGCGACGTCGACGTCGCCGCGCGACGCCAGCACGAGGATCGTCTCGTCCGCCGACTCGCGCACGAACGCGAGCCCCTCGTCGTCGACGTGCACCCAGCGCAGGCCGCCCGTGGCGAGCACCGGGTGCTCGCGCCGCAGGCGGATGAGGTCGCGGTACAGGGCGAGGCGGGCCGCGGCATCCGGTTCGTCCTCCGTGCCCCAGGGCATGGGCGTACGGCTCATCTCGCCGTCGACACCTGTGAGCCCGAATTCGTCGCCCGCGAACAGCACCGGCACGCCGGGCAGGGTCACGGAGAGCCCGACAGCGACCGGCACCACGCCGGACGCGGCGTGCGTCGCGAAGCGGCCGGTGTCGTGCGTGTCGAGCGCCTGCATGTTCCCGAGGCGCACGCGCCACGGGATCGACCCCGTGAACCGCACGACCGCGTCGGCGAACTGCTTCGCGGTGTAGCGCGGCATGCCGCCGATCGGCTGTCCGAAGAACCAGGGCTCGGTGCGCCACTCGCCTTCGGCGGTGAGATACGGCTCGCCGCTCGGCTCGCACAGCCACCCCCACAGCGGGCGCGTGAACGACGGATACGTCATCGCCCCGTGCCAGCCGTCGCCCTGCAAGTCGCTCGCGGCGTCGTTCGTCGATTCGGCGAGGAGGATCGTGTCGGGGTTGATCTCCTCCATCGTCTGACGCAGCAGCCGGCGCACCTCGGCGTTGAGGTCGATGTCGCCGAGGCGTCCCGTCATGTTCGCGACGTCGATGCGCCAGCCGTCGGTGTTGAACGGCGGCTTCAGCCATTTCGCGACGACCGAGTCGGGGCCGGCGATGAACCGGCGCCGCAGCTCCTCCGACGCCCAGTTGAACTTCGGCAGCGTCGGTGTGCCCAGCCACGACTCGTACTCGGTGTTGTCGTCGTTCAGGAAGTAGTAGAAGTCCTCCTCCGGCGCGCCGGGGTGGCCGTAGGCGGACTGGAACCACTCGTGCCGGTCGCCGGAGTGGTTGCTCGTGAGGTCGCCGATGACACGGATGCCGCGCGCATGCGCCGCCTCGACGAGCCGTACGAGCGCCTCATCGCCGCCGAGCAGCGGGTCGACGCGATCGAAGCTCGACGCGTCGTAGCGGTGGTTCGACGCGGCGGGGAAGACCGGCGTCAGGTACAGGAGGTTGACTCCGAGCTCGACGAGGTGGTCGAGGTGCTCGACGATCCCGTCGAGGTCGCCGCCGTAGAACTGCTGCGAGCGGCCGGGGAGCACCGGATCCACCGGGTCGTCCCACGCGGCGGGGATCGCCCAGTCGGGCGTCGGGTGTCGGTCTGCCTGCGCTGAGCGCGCGAACCGGTCGGGGAAGATCTGGTACATCACGCTGTCGAACAGCCACGCGGGCGGCGCGGGGTGGGCGACGAGCGCGAAGTCCTCGGCGTCGAGCGTCTCGATCCGGTGCAGGCCGGTCTGGTTGAGCCACTCGATCGTGCCGTCTTCGTGCACGAGCAGCCAACGGTAGCCGTGACGTCGGTTGCGGACGGTGACGGGCGCCTCCCACCAGTCCCATCCGTCGGCGGAGCCGAGCAGTGCGGCATCCGTCCACTCGGGTTCGTGGTCGGGGTTGGAGCGTGTGCGCACAGCGCTCAGGGGCCCGTAGCCGGAGGGCACACGAAGCCGGACGGTGACGGTATCGCCCAGCTCGGGGGCGAGGTTCGAGACGTACAGGGGCGAACCGTCGTGGTGCGGGATGAGGGTGGTCACGGACGAGCCTTTCGAGACGAGGCGGCGGCGCCGCCGATGGAAGCGACGTGGTTGCACGGCCGCGCCGTGACAGAGCCCTCAGATTGTTGTTCAGTTGTGCGCGAGTCGATTGTAGGACTACGACCGGGACCCGATGTGGATCGCAGCGGCACCCAGCGGCTCGAGCTCGAACACGACCTCGCCGTCTCCGACGGTGTAGGTCTCTCCGGCGATCACGTCCCGGTACTCCCCCGCCGGGAGCGACGTGGGGATCGCGATGGTCTCGGGCTCGGAGCCCACGTTGACGGCGACGACACCGCGACCTTCGCGCTCGAATCCGTAGGCGTCGCCTTCGTCCACACCGGGGAGCCGTGGGGCGTCGCCGGCGAACGCGCGGAACTCGAGCATGCCCGCGATCGCGGTCCACGCATGGACGCACGTGCGCTCGCCGTCGTCGTACGACTCGGCCGGTCCGGCGACGCCGTCGCACGCGGTGTCGAGCACGCGGCCGTCGGCGCCGATCGGCGCGCCCGCATCGCGGTCGGAGAACGCGTACCCGGAGTAGACGACGGGTGTGCCGTAGTCATCAGCGAGCATGAGCGCGTTCGCGATCACGTACAGCCCGCCGTCGCGATAGGTCACGTCGGCCTCGCCGCGCTCGGTGTCGTGGTTGTCGACGAACACGATCGCGCGATCGGATGCCACGTGCAGCGGCCGCTCCCCGTCGAGCTCCGGGTCGTTGAAGACGCCGTTCGCGAGCGGCGGCGTCAGGTCGCGCGCGTAGGTGAACTCGAAGACCTCCCCGAACCCGGCGTACTCCTCGGGAACGATCGGCTCTCCAGCGCCCCTGATGACCTCGCTCATGACGCGCGTGCCCTCGGGCAATGCCGCGACGATCGCCTCGACATCGTCGGCGGCCATGTGCTTCGCGGCGTCGATGCGGAACCCCGCGACACCGAGCGACAGCAGGTCGTCGAGGTAGGCGACGATCGTGCCGCGCACCTTGTCGCTCGCCGTGTCGAGGTCGGCGAGGTTCACGAGCTCGCACGTCTGCACCTGCTCGCGCGAGTCGTAGTCCTGGATGTCGTCGTTCGCCGTGAGGCCGCAGCGGTGGAAGTCCTCTGCCGTGTACAGCCCGGGGTACTCGTAGTGCTCGTACGGCGTGCCCGCCCAGCCCTCGCCAGGCGCGTCCTGCCCGGTCATGTGGTTGACGACGGCATCCGCGATGACGTCGACGCCCGCCGCGCCGCATCGCTCGACCATGTCGGCGAACTCGTCGCGCGTGCCGAGGCGCGTCTCGAGCTCGTAGCTCACCGGCTGGTACGACGCCCACCACTCATCGCGCTGGATGTGCTCGTTCGGCGGTGATGTGAGCACCCACGCGAAGCCGTTGGGGCCGAGGGTCGTCTCGCACTCCTCGGCGATCGACGTCCACGGCAGCTGGAAGAGCTGCACGCCGACGTCGGGCGCCGCCCGCTCGGCTGTCGATGGCGAGGCCGTGCATCCGGCGAGCGCGAGGACGAGCGCGACGACGGATGCGCCGACGAGGCGCGCCGGGCGAGGCATCCGCTATTTCACGCTTCCGGCCGTCAGGCCGCCGACGATGTACTTCTGCAGCGCCAGGAACAGCGCGACCGGCAGGATCGCCGCGAGCACCGCGCCCGCCGCGAAGATGCTCCAGTTCTTCGAGAACTCGTCGGATACGAACTTGTACAGGCCCACGGCGAGCGTCTGCTTGTCGGGGTCGATGAGGATGACGCTCGCGAGCATGAACTCGCTCGCCGTTCCGATGAACGACAGAAGTCCGACGACCGCGAGAATCGGGGCAACGAGGCGCAGGATGATCGTGAAGAAGATGCGCGCGTGGCCCGCACCGTCGATCTTCGCGGCCTCGTCGATCGAAGACGGCACCGTGTTGAAGAAGCCGTACATGAGGTACGTGTTCACGCCGAGTGCACCGCCGAGGTACACCATGATCAGGCCGATCTGGGTGTTGAGCCCGAGCGCCGGGAAGATGTCGCCGATCGCGACCATGAGGAGGAAGATCGCGACGGCGGCGAGCATCTGCGGGAACATCTGCACCACGAGCAGCGTCGTGAGCCCGACGCGGCGCCCCGTGAAGCGCATGCGCGAGAACGAGTAAGCCGCGAGCGCGCCCATGAGGACGGTGCCGGCAGCGGTGACGAGGCCGATCACGAGGGTGTTGATGTACCAGGCGCCGTACGGATGCCGCGGGCTGTTGAACAGGTCGACGTAGCTCTCGAAGTTGAAGTTCGAGAACAGACCGTTCGCGGTGAGCAGCGTGCCGCCCGGGTTGAGCGACGCCGAGAACACGTACAGGAGGGGGAAGATCGCGAAGATCGCGACGCCGATGCCGACGAGGTGACGCCATCCGGTCTCGCGGAAGTACCGCTTG
>NZ_DASRXZ010000105.1:0-4378 GCF_035687345.1 Microbacterium sp. | reverse complement strand
CTTGTAGAGGTTGTTCACCGCTTCCGCCATCGCGTTGTCGAACGAGTCGCCGACGGTCCCGGTGGAGGGCACGGCGCCGAGTTCGAGGATCCGCTCGGTGTAGACCATTGCGGTGTAGTTCGAGCCGTGGTCGGCGTGATGGATGAGCCCGTCGAGCCGACCGCCGGCATTCCAAGCGGCCATGTCCAGCGCCTGCATGGGCAGGATCTCGGATCGCAGTGTCGCGGCGACGTTCCACCCAACGATGCGACGGGAGTAGACGTCGGTGACGAACGCGACGTAGGCGAACCCGGACCACGTCGCGACGTAGGTCACGTCACACACCCAGAGGTGCCTGGGCGCGGGCGCGGTGAAGCGGCGATTGACGAGATCGCTCGGTAGTGCCCCGGCCTTGTCGGAGCGTGTGGTGAACACCCGCTTCGACTTCTTCACGCCCCGCACCCCGGCCAGACGCATGAGGCGTTCGGTCTGGTCGCGGCCGATCTCCCAGCCTTGCCGGCGCATCAGCGCGTGCATCTTCCGGCGCCCGTAAACGCCGTAGTTCTCCGCATGCAACCGGGCGACCTCCGGCACCAGCAACTCATCCTTCAACTGCCGGGCCGACGGCGCACGGCCGACGGCGGCACGGTAGCCGCGGGAGGTGAGGAACCCTTGAACTGCCGGTCGGAGGACACGGCAGATGAGCTCGACCCCGAAACGATCCCGATGTTCGTTGATGAACCGGATCATCTCGGTCAGGGGCGGTCGAGCTCCTTCGCGAAAAACACACTCGCAGCCTTGAGGATCTCGTTGGCTTTGCGCAGCTCGGCGTTCTCCTTCTGCAGCCGCTTGATCTCCGCCGCCGCATCCGTCGTGAGCCCGGGCTTCACTCCGGCGTCGACCTCATACCGGCGTTGCCACAGTCGCAGCGTCTCCGGGCTCATGCCGAGCAGACCAGCCACATGCCGCACCGCGCTCATCATCGTCGGGTGCTCCGGCCGCGCCTCCGCGAGCATCCGCAACGCACGCTCACGCATCTCCGGCGAGTACTTCCTGTTCATCGAGTTCCATCCTTGCTTGAAGAACGGAACGAAAGTCAGGCCGATTCACTTAGCCTCTCGCAGAGGGGTGGCGGCACGGGGCCGGCGCAGGGCGGCGACTTCGCACGCCTCACCAACGCGAGCGGCGGCGTCATGGATCTGAGGATCGTGCCCTTCGCCTCCGCTGAACTGACGGACTTCCAGACGTCGAAGCCGGCCGTCGCGGACTACTTCGGCGATGTCGATGCCCACGTGGCATCCGTCGAGTCCTACCTCACGTCGCTGTACGACCCGTCATCCGATCTCGCGCGACAGGTCACGGTTGCGGACCAGGGCGGACTCGCGTTCGTCGAGGGCTTCACCACCGACCGCCCCAACGTCATCGACTACGCGGACGTCGCGGGCAAGACGGTCAAGCTCGATCGCGCCGGCGGCTACGCGCCGACCGCGCAGGCTCCGCTCATCGTGCGCGTGCCCGCCGGAACGATGGAGATCGGCCAGCTTCGGTTCGAAGGATGGTCGTCGCAGGCCGGCGTGCAGCAGAGCTACGCGCGCTACATCATGCTCGACCTGTCCGACCTGACCGGCTCGGTCCGCATCAACGGTCTCGAGATGGGATCGATCTGGGCGCCGGATGCCGACCTCGAGTTCTCGTCGGACGTGACGACGAACGGCCAGTGGTTCGCGCGTTCGGTGACCACGAACGGTGCCGGTGAGATCCACCACCACACCTTCCTCGGCGAGCTGCCGTGCGGCGACGTGACCGACCCGGCGGAGCCGACCGACCCGGCGGAGCCGACCGACCCGGCCGAGCCCACCGACCCCGCGGAGCCGGAGCTGGAGATCGATCCCGAGGGTCCGGTCTATCCGCTCGGCCCGGTCGATCCGGCGGACCCGGTCGCTCCGATCGTGCCCGCCGAGCCGACCGATCCCGCGGCGCCCGCGGTCCCGGCCGACACCGCAAGCCCCGCGGTCGAGTCGTCGGCCCCGGTGGCGGCATTCCTCGCGACGACGGGCGGTCTGCCGATGATCGGCGCCATCGTCGGCGGCGCGGCGCTCATCGCTGCCGGCGTCGTGGCGGTGTGGCGAGTCCGTCGAGCGGCCCACGACTGAACAGGGGAGCGGGCGTCCCGCGCGGGCGCCCGCTCTCACCCAGCGCGTCAGCGGTGGCATCCGCGATCACAGAAGTGCCGGTGGTGGGAGTCGAACCCACACGCCCTTGCGGGCAACCGAGTTTGAGTCGGTCGCGTCTGCCATTCCGCCACACCGGCGCTCGCGCGCTTCGATTGACCATACCTTAGGATTCAAAGGTGACTGAGAACGAGCAGCCTGCAGCGTCCTCCGCCGCTCCGCGTCGAGTGGTCGTAGCCGAAGACGAGTCGCTCATCCGGCTCGACATCGTCGAGATCCTGCGCGACAACGGCTTCGATGTCGTAGGTGAGGCGGGCGACGGCGAGACCGCCGTCCAGCTCGCGACCGAGCTGCGTCCCGACCTCGTGATCATGGACGTCAAGATGCCGCAGCTCGACGGCATCAGCGCCGCTGAGAAGCTCAGCAAGAACCACATCGCGCCCGTCGTGCTGCTGACCGCGTTCAGCCAGAAGGAGCTCGTCGAGCGAGCGAGCGAGGCCGGCGCGCTGGCCTACGTCGTGAAGCCCTTCACGCCCAACGACCTGCTGCCCGCGATCGAGATCGCGCTGGCACGTCACGAGCAGATCATCACGCTCGAGGCCGAGGTCGCCGACATGGTCGAGCGCTTCGAGACCCGCAAGCTCGTCGACCGCGCGAAGGGCCTTCTCAACGAGAAGATGGGCCTCACCGAGCCCGAGGCGTTCCGCTGGATCCAGAAGGCGTCGATGGACCGCCGCCTGACGATGCAGGACGTCGCGAAGGCCATCATCGAGCAGCTCGCGCCCAAGAAGTGAGGCACCCCGCGCAGGCGGATTCGGTGTCGACGGCCCTGGCTAGGCTTGCAGGGTGACGGACTCCGAAAAGCCCACTCTCCTGGTCGTCGACGGGCACTCGCTCGCGTATCGCGCGTTCTACGCGCTCCCCGTCGAGAACTTCTCGACGAAGGACGGCCAGCACACGAACGGCATCTACGGCTTCCTCGCGATGCTGATCAACCTGATCAAGGCCGAGAAGCCGACGCATATGGCCGTGGCCTTCGACACGTCGCGTCAGTCGTTCCGCACGCGCGAGTACCCGGAGTACAAGGCGAACCGCTCCGAGACGCCCGCTGAGTTCCGTGGCCAGATCCCGCTTCTGCAGGACTGCCTCGCGGCGATGAACATCCCGGTGCTCCAGCTCGAAGACATCGAGGCCGACGACATCCTCGCGACGCTCGCGACCCAGGGCGAGCAGGAGGGGTATCGCGTGCTCGTCTGCTCGGGCGACCGCGACACGATCCAGCTCGTCGACGACGACATCACGCTCCTGTACCCGAACGTGCAGGGCGTCTCGCAACTCAAGCGCTACGACACGCAGGCGGTCATCGAGAAGTACGGCCTGCCGCCCCAGAACTACCCCGACATCGCGGCTCTCGTCGGCGAGACGAGCGACAACCTGCCGGGCGTGCCGAAGGTCGGCGAGAAGACCGCCGTGAAGTGGCTCACGCAGTACGGGTCGCTCGACGAGCTGCTCGCGAACGCCGACAAGGTCACCGGCGTCGTCGGGAACAACCTGCGCGAGCACCTCGAAGACGTGAAGCGCAACCGCGCTCTCAACCGTCTTCTGCGCGACGTCGAGCTGCCGGTCGGTCCGGCCGACCTCGCGGTCAAGCCGATCGACGCGCAGGCGGTGCGCGACATCTTCTCGCGGCTGGAGTTCCGCACGCTGCTCCCGCGCGTCTTCGAGGCGGCGGGGCTCGACGGCGCGGCCGGAACGACGCAGTCGACGGCCGAGGTGCCGCCGATGCCGAAGGCCGCCGAGCCCTCGCCGACCGAGCTCGCCGATTGGCTCGCGGGCGCGAGCGGCGAGGTCGGTGTGACCCTCACGATCGAAGGCGGGCTCCCGCGGCGTGTCGGCTTCGCGACCCTCGAAGCGGCGGTCGAGACGACGTGGACGCCGGAGGTCGCCGAGACGATTGCGCCGTGGTTCGCGTCGGATGCGCCGAAGGTGTTCAGCGACGCGAAGCCCCAGTTGAAGGCTCTCCGTCGTGCCGGCGTCGCGGTCGGCGGACTCGCGTTCGACACGATCCTCGCCGGATGGCTCATCCGTCCGAGCTTCCCCGACAAGACGCTCTCCGACCTGGTCGACCGCTACCTGGGCGAGCGGCTGCCCGAGGCCGACCCGACGCAGCTCGTGCCCGAGACCGAGGGCGCCACGCCCGGCCAGGTCTCGTGGTTCACGCTGCGGGT
>NZ_DASRXZ010000104.1:0-16846 GCF_035687345.1 Microbacterium sp. | reverse complement strand
CCGTGTCCCGCGCATGCCACGCGACCGGCCCGGGCCACCGCTCATCGGGACTCGGCCGACGCCGAAGCGGCACTCACGTGACCGCGAGCATGACCTCGATCACGGCGTCGAGAACGGCGTCGACCTGCAGTTCCCGATAGCCGTTGCGCTGCATCCGGAACGCCACTCCGCGCACCTGCTCGACGGTCAGCGGCTCCCCCTTCTCGAGGAACCGGGCGATGCGGTCGGCCACGATGTCGACCTCGTCGATGCGGTAGCCGTAGCGCAGTGGTCCGACGCGGTCGAAGCGTCGGCCGCGCTCGCGCGAGAGGCGGTCCAGCACGACCTGGGCCGTCTCGCGCGCCTGCCCGACCCACTCGCGCACGCCGGCGGTGGCGACCGCCTGCTGCCGCTCTCGGGCCGCGAACGCATCCTCGATGCGACCGAGCGCCGCGTCGACGGCTTCGATCGCGTACCCCTGACGCACGAGCGGGAACGCCGCCTGCCGGATGTCGGCGGAGGTCATGGGGTCGTCGGATGCGTCGCCGGCCTCGAACGCCGTCCGCGCGCGCAGAAGGAACGCATCCACCGCCTCGCGGTCATAGCCTTTGCGGCGACCGGGCGCGAGCGGGAACGCGGGGCGAGCGGTGGGTGCCGTCGTCATGAGACCGCCAAGGGGAAGAGGAGGTACGAGAGCGCGAGGGCGACGGGCGCGCTCGGCAGGATGGAGTCGAGGCGATCGAGCACGCCGCCGTGGCCGGGCAGCCACGAGCTCATGTCCTTGATGCCGAGGTCGCGTTTGATCATCGACTCCCCGAGGTCGCCGATCGTGGCCGACGCGAGGATGACCGGACCGATGATGAGGCCCGTCCACCACGGCAGGTTGAGCATGAACATGGCGAGCAGCACCGCCGCCGCGATCGCCGCGACCGCCGCGCCGGCGAAGCCCTCCCACGTCTTCTTCGGGCTGATCCGCGGGGCCATGGGGTGACGCCCGAGCGTGAGTCCCGTCGCATACGCGCCGGTGTCGGCGGCCACCGCGACGATGATGAACGCGAGGACCCACCACTCACCGCCGTCACGCTGGAGCAGCACGAGGCACAGCGCCGTGAGGAACGGCACGTAGACCTGGATGAACCCGGCGATCAGCACGTCGGCGAGCACGTCGCCGTAAAGACGACCGTCGCGGCGGGCCATCTGGCCGATGACGCGCCACACGATCACGAACGCGACCGCCACGAAAGCCGTGACCCACAGCATCCACGGCGACAGGAAGAAGCCCGCGAGCACGAGGGCGGCGCCCGCGATGAGCTGCGGCACGATGTCGACCCGCCGCCCGGCAGCGATGAGTGCGCGGCCGAACTCGAAGATGCCCAGGAGCGCTGCGGCCAGCGCGAAGATCACGAAGGGCCACTTGAAGAAGACGAGCGAAGCGACCAGCACGACTCCGATCGCGAGGCCGATGAGGATCGCGAGGATCAGGTCGCGTCCCGTGCGCTGCTTGATGCGCTCGTTCGCCTCCTCGAACTCGGCCCGCGCGTGCGCGACCTGGCTCTCGAACTCGGTGCGCGCCGCGCGGATGTGCGACTGGAACACGGCACCCGGGTCGGTCGGAGGCGGCGCTGCGCGACGCGCCGCCGCGTCTTTGCGCGTGAGCGGCGCGTCGCCCGCCGGTCGCGAGGGGCCCGCGCCCGCGGCATCCGCCCCTGTCATCGGGGTGTTCGCGGGATCGGGACCCGGCGGCCCGGATGTGTCGGTCACGGGAGTCCTCAGACCTCGAGGAGCTCGGCCTCTTTGCGCTTGAGCGCGTCGTCGATCGCGTCGACGTGCGTACGCGTCAGGGCGTCGAGCTCCTTCTCGGCGCGGACGAGCTCATCTTCGCCGACCTCGCTCTTGAGGGCGTCGAGGTCGTCCTTGGCCTTGCGACGGATGCCGCGCACGTGCACGCGCGCGTCTTCGGCCTTCGAGCGGACGAGCTTCACATACTCCTTGCGACGCTCCTCCGTGAGCTCCGGCAGCGTCACGCGGATGATGTTGCCGTCGTTCGACGGGTTGGCGCCGAGGTTCGGCATGTCGCGGATGGCCTGCTCGATCGCCTTGAGCGCCGATTTGTCGTAGGGCGTCACGATGAGCGTGCGAGCCTCGGGGTTGTTGAGCGAGGCGAGCTGTGCGAGCGGCGTGGGCGTGCCGTAGTACTCGACGAGGAGCTTCTGGAAGAGCTGCGGGTTCGCGCGTCCGGTGCGCACCGTCGCGAAATCCTCTTTCGCGGCCTCGACGGCACGATCCATGCGCACCTCGGCATCTGCCAAGACGTCGGCGATCACAGTGGGACTCCCCTCGTAGCTGCGGACAACTCAGTCTATCGGCGTGGCTGCTCCCGAACGGGCGCGAACCGCGTCGGGCTCATGTCGTGACGAGCGTGCCGATCGACTCGCCCAGGAGCGCCTTGGTGACGTTGCCTGCGGGCTCCATTCCGAACACGCGCATGTCCATCTTGTTGTCCATGCACAGGCTGAACGCGGTCGAGTCGACGACCTTGAGTCCGCGCTGCAATGCGTCGAAGTACGTGATCCTGTCGATGCGCGTCGCGTCGGGGTCGTGGCGGGGGTCGGCGGTGTACACGCCGTCGACGCCGTTCTTGGCGACGAGCACCTCGTCGGCGCCGATCTCGAGCGCGCGCTGCGCAGCGACCGTGTCGGTGGAGAAGTACGGCAGTCCCGCGCCGGCACCGAAGATCACGACGCGGCCCTTCTCCATGTGACGCTCGGCGCGACGCGGGATGTACGGCTCGGCGACCTGGGTCATCGAGATGGCCGACTGCACGCGCGTGGCGGCGCCCGCCTGCTCGAGGAAGTCCTGGAGTGCGAGCGCGTTCATGACCGTGCCGAGCATGCCCATGTAGTCGGCGCGACCACGGTCCATGCCGCGCTGGCTGAGCTCCGCACCGCGGAAGAAGTTGCCGCCGCCGACGACCACCGCGATCTCGACGGTGTCGACCGCCGCCGCGATCTCGCGGGCGATCTGGCTCACGACGTCGGGGTTGACGCCGAGCTGGCCGCCGCCGAAAGCCTCGCCGGACAGCTTGAGCAGGACGCGACGGCGTCCGGTCGCTTCGTTGATCACGGTGTGTTCCTCTCGTCGCTTACGACAACCTATCGAAGGGTTCCCGGGCACACGGCAAAGGGCCCGCATCGGCGAGCGATGCGGGCCCTTGTGCGCGTGTCAGGCGCCGACCTTGAAGCGGGCGAAGTCCGTCAGCGTGAGACCGGCGTCCTTCGCGACCTGCGCGACCGACAGCTTGTTGTCGCGCGCGTAGTCCTGGTCGAGGAGGGCGACCTGCTTGAAGTACGCGTTCACGCGGCCCTCGACGATCTTCGGGAGGGCAGCCTCGGGCTTGCCCTCGTTGCGCGAGATCTCGGTGACGATCTCGCGCTCCTTCTCGACCTCGGCGGCCGGCACGTCGTCGCGCGACAGGTATGTCGGGTTCGCGAACGAGATGTGCTGGGCGAGCGCGCGAGCCGTCTCGGCGTCGTCACCGGTGTAGGCGAGCACGACGCCGACCTGCGGGGGCAGGTCCTTGTTCGTCTTGTGCAGGTAGATCTCGAACTTGTCACCCGTCAGCGTGCGGACGCGACGCAGCTCGACCTTCTCGCCGATGATGGCGGCTTCGTCGGAGATGAGCTGCTCGACGGTCTTGTCGCCGGCCGGGGCGGCCAGGGCAGCCTCGACCGAGTCGGCACCGGCGGCGGCCGCCGCGTCGAGCACCTGGTCGGCGAGCGAGATGAAGCGCTCCGTCTTCGCGACGAAGTCGGTCTCGCACGCGAGCTCGATGATCGTGACCTTGCCGTTCAGCTCCTTGGCGGCGACGAGGCCCTCGCTCGTCGAGCGATCGGCGCGCTTGGCGTTGCCCTTCGCGCCCTTGAGACGCAGGATCTCGACGGCCTTCTCGACGTCGCCGTCAGCCTCTTCGAGCGCCTTCTTGGTGTCGACCATGCCCGTGCCGAGCTGCTCGCGCAGCGCCTTGATGTCGGCGATCGTGAAGTTTGCCATGGGTCGTGGCTCCTTGATGTTGGTGAGTTCTCGTGGATGCCTCGGCGGGACCGCTCCGGAAAGCGATCCCGCCGTGGCGGAGTTCGAAGTTCGAGCGATTACTCGGCGGACTCGGCGGCGGGCTCGTCCGCGGCGGCCTCGGCCTCAGCGGTCTCGGCCTCGGCGACCTCGGCCTCAGCGGTCTCCGCCGGCGCGGCGGCGGCCTCGGCACCGGCCTTGTCGGCCTCCGACTCGGTCGCGATGGTCTCGACCTCGGAGACGTCGGTCACGACCGGCGCACCCTGCTCGAGGAGCTCGCGCTCCCACTCGGCCAGCGGCTCGGCGGCCTCGTCGGCGTCGGCGGCGGGCTGGTGGCGCTGGATGAGGCCCTCGGCCGCGGCATCCGCGATGATGCGCGTGAGCAGGCTCACGGAGCGGATCGCGTCGTCGTTGCCGGGGATCGGGTACTGGAAGTCATCCGGGTCGGCGTTCGTGTCGAGGATGCCGATGACCGGGATGCCGAGCTTCTTCGCTTCGTCGACCGCGAGGTGCTCGCGCTTGGCGTCGACGACCCAGATCGCCGAAGGCGTCTTCTGGAGGTTGCGGATGCCGCCGAGCGACTTGTGCAGCTTGTCGAGCTCGCGCTTCTTGAGCAGGAGCTCCTTCTTCGTGAGGCCGCTCGCGGCCGGGTCGTCGAAGTCGAGCTCTTCGAGCTCCTTCATGCGCGCGAGGCGCTTCGACACCGTCGCGAAGTTCGTGAGGAGACCACCGAGCCAGCGCTGGTTGACGTAGGGCTGGCCGACGCGGGTCGCCTGCTCGGCGAGCACCTCCTGGGCCTGCTTCTTCGTGCCGACGAAGAGGATCGTGCCGCCGTGGGCCACGGTCTCCTTGACGAACTCGTAGGCCTTGTCGATGTAGGCCAGCGACTGCTGGAGGTCGATGATGTGGATGCCCGAGCGCTCCGTGAGGATGAAGCGCTTCACCTTCGGGTTCCAACGGCGGGTCTGGTGCCCGAAGTGGACGCCGCTGTCGAGCAGCTGGCGGATCGTGACGACGGCCATGGCCGGTCTCCTTCTCTGACGCTCGCGCGTCTCTTGCGGTTGATTCGTGCCGGAGGATCCGGCATGCCTGGTGCCCGGCACACGCCCGCCCCTGAACCTGTCAGGAGACCGTTGGGAGTCGATGCCGCGCCGGCGAACACGCGGTTCGCGACGCTCTGGGCACGCGGAGTCACCCCGACGAGCGGGGTGCGGCACCAAGTGTACCAGTCGGCGGCATCCGTCCGCCCGCCGGCGACGCCGAGGCGGCGCGGAGGTGAACGCAGAAGGAAATCCATCGGAATCCGACGGATCCCCTTGGCAGATCCGCACTTGGTTCCTAGTCTGCGAATTGCCTGTGCATCGCTCCCGACGCCACCCCAGACGGCATCCGATGCACAGCTCGAGGAGAGTCATGCAACGACGCAGTACCGCCTCGCGAATGTCCGTCGTCACCGCCACCGCGGTCGGCGCCCTTCTCGCGAGCCTCATGCTGGCGCCACCCGCATCCGCGGCGACGCCGACCCACACGATCGCCGAAGTCCAGGGCACGACCGACACATCACCCGTCGCCGGTCAGACCGTCACGGTCCGCGGCGTCGTCATCGCCGACCACCGTGTCGGCGGCTACCGAGGGATCTACATCCAGACGCAGGGCGTGGGTGCGGGCACGGACCCCGATCCGCGCGTATCGGACGGCATCTTCGTCTTCCTCAACAACAATCCGGCGACGGGCGTCGAGATCGGCGACCTCGTCGACGTGACGGGCCCTGTGTCCGAGTTCCGGCGCGACAACTCCGGCCTCGTTCGCGACCCGCGCACGATCACGCAGATCAACGGCTCGGCGGCAGGCGCAGTCGAGATCGTCGAGAAGGCCGTCGGAACCCCCGCGCCGATCCCCCTGCCTGCGACCGTCGTCGGCGACAGCGCGCGTGAAGGCTTCGAGGGCATGCTCGTCTCCCCCATCAGCACGGCGTCCTCGCCGTATCGCGTCATCTCGAGCCACAACCTCACCAACTTCGGCGAGCTGTGGCTGAACGCGGGCTCGGCGATGCCGGTCGAGGCATACGAGACGCAGCCCGTCGGCTCGACGGCGGCGGACAACATCACGGCGGCCAACCGGAACAGCCGGATCGCGCTCGACGACGGATACAGCGTCTCGACGACGAACGCCGACCACCCGGGCGAGCAGCCCTACTTCACCGCGGATCAGGTCGTCCGCAACGGCGACCGCGTGACGTTCCCGACCACGGGGTACGTGCTCGACTACGGGTTCGACCTGTGGCGGCTGCAGCCGCCTGTGCCGATCAACGACGCGAGCCCGGCATCCGTCAAGCCGACGTTCACGTCGCTGAACCCCCGCCCCGCGTCGGTGCCGGATGTCGGCGGTGATGTCACGATCGCGGCGTTCAACGTCCTGAACTACTTCACGACGCTGACGACCGAGAACCCCAACGCGCGTGGTGCGGACACCCCCGAGGAGTTCGCGATACAGAAATCGAAGATCGTCTCGGCGATCAACGCCCTCGATGCCGACATCGTCGCCCTGCAGGAGATCGAGAACTCCGTGAAGCTCGGCGAGAAGCCGGATGAGGCGCTCGCCGACCTCGTCGCGGGCCTCAACGCCGCCGCCGGCGGGAAGGTGTGGGACTACGTCCGCACCCCGAAGGCCCTGCACAACCCCGACATCGTCGACGTCATCACCAACGCGATCATCTACAAGCCCGCGGTCGTCAAGACCAACGGCGCCGCGCAGACGATCGTCGACGAGACGGTGTGGGGGAACGCTCGCGAGCCGATCGCCCAGACGTTCAAGTTCGGCAAGCAGTTCGTGACCGTCATCGCGAACCACTTCAAGTCGAAGAGCGCGTCCGAGGGCGACCCCGAGTTCGGCACGGACAGCCCGTACAACGCCGACCGCGTGAAGCAGGCGGAGTCTCTGCTGGCCCTCGCGCAGTCGCTCGAGCGCGGCCAGAAGACCGACGTCTACCTCGTCGGCGACTTCAACGCGTACGCGAAGGAGGACCCGATCAAGGTCTTCACGGATGCCGGTTACGCCGACCTCCTCTTCTCGCGTGCCCGCGGTCAGTACACGTACACGTTCGACGGCGAGCTCGGCTCGCTCGACCACGTGCTCGCGTCGCCGACGGCGACCGACAAGGTCACCGGCGTCGGCGTGTGGTCGATCAACTCGCCCGAGTGGTCGGGACGCGAGTACTGGGGTCCGGCGGCCGAAGCGGGCACTCCGTTCCGCTCGAGCGACCACGACCCGATCATCGTGGGCGTCGGCTCGGAGGGAGCGCCGGGCACGGTCGAGTTCGACCTCGTGACCGTCAACGACTTCCACGGGCGGATCGAGCAGTCGGCCCCGTCCGGCGGCATCGCAGCGCTCTCGTCTGCGGTGAAGCAGATCCGGGCGCAGAACCCGAACACGATCTTCGCCGCGGCGGGCGATCTGATCGGGGCCTCGACGTTCACGTCGTTCATCCAGGACGACGTGCCGACGATCGAGGGGCTCAACGCCGCAGGGCTCGATGTGAGCTCGGTCGGCAACCACGAGTTCGATCAAGGCTTCGCAGATCTGACGGATCGTGTGATGCCCCTCGCGCTGTGGGAGTACCTCGGTGCCAACGTGTACGACAAGGCGACGGGCAAGCCGGCGCTTCCGGAGTACTGGACCTACACCGCGAAGGGCGTCACGATCGGCTTCATCGGAGCCGTGACCGACGAACTCCCGTCGCTGGTGAGTCCCGCGGGCATCGCAGACATCACGGTCGGCGACCCGACCGAGGCCGTCAACCGCGTCGCGGATCAGCTGAGCGACGGAAAGAAGAACAACGGCGAGGCCGACATCATCATCCTGCTCGTGCACGAGGGTGCGGCCACGACCGACATCTCGTCGGCGGTCGATCCGAACAGCCGGTTCGGCAAGATCGTGCTCGGCGCGAATGAGAACGTCGACGCGATCGTCTCGGGTCACACGCACCTCGCGTACAACCACGTGATCGACGGCCGACCGGTGATCTCGAGCGGCCAGTACGGCGAGCGGTTCTCGCGGATGGACATCAGCTACGACCGCAAGACGAAGACGTTCACGATGAAGAACGAGATCTTCTCGCTCATGGACGGGTCGACTCCCCTCTTCCCGGATGACCCGGCCGTCGTGCCGATCGTCCAGGACGCCGTCGCGGTGGCCGACGAGCTCGGCAACGTCGTGATCGGCGAGGCGACGGCCGACTTCGGTCGTGCCGTGTTCGCCGACCCCGCGAGCCAGACCTCGTTCCCGGAGAACCGGGGTGGTGAGTCGACGCTCGGCAACCTCGTCGCGGACGTGCAGAAGTGGGCGCTCAACGTCGACGGCACGCGCAACGTGGACGTCGTGTTCATGAACCCGGGCGGCCTGCGCGCCGACCTGGGATCGGGTGAGGTCACGTACCGCGAGGCGGCCAACGTCCAGCCCTTCGCGAACACCCTCGTCTCGTTCACGCTCACCGGCGCGCAGATCAAGCAGGTGCTCGAGGAGCAGTGGCAGCCGGCCGGCTCGTCGCGACCGTTCCTCAAGCTCGGCGTGAGCAAGGAGCTGACGTACACGTACAACCCGAACGGCGCGCCGGGCGACCGGATCACCGAGATCCTGCTGAACGGCGAGCCGATCGATCCGACCGCGACCTACTCCGTCGGCGCGAACTCGTTCCTGGCCGCGGGTGGAGACAACTTCTTCACTCTCGCTCAGGGCGGGAACAAGTCCGACAGCGGCAAGATCGATCTCGAGTCGATGGTCGACTACCTCGAGGAGTTCGGGACGATCACCCCCGACCTCGCGCAGCGTGCGGTCGGCGTGATCGTGTCGCCTCCCGACGCGGACGGCTACGACCCCGGCGACCAGGTCACGCTGACGCTCTCGTCGCTGGAGTTCACGCGCACCGAGCCGCCCGCCGGCACCGTGTCGGTGTCGTTCGACGGCACCGTGCTCGCGACGGCGCCCGTGACGCGGGCGTACACCGTCGCGACCGACGAGACCGGCACCGCCACGGTGACGTTCACCATCCCGGACGGCGCCTCCGGCGAAGCCCGGTTCGCGATCACGACCCCGGTCGGGACCGCGAGCTCGGTGGTGGTTCCGATCGGCTGATCCGATCCGTCGCAGCCGACGGGGGGACGGGCCTGCGGGTCCGTCCCCTCGTCGTGTCCTCCACGGATGCCGCTGCTTGTCGTTTTCCGCACAGCGGGGTCCGTGGTGCCCCCGCGGGGTTCGGACGGACGTAAGCCTGGCGACATGCCCGTTCCCCGCGCTGTCCGCCGTGCCGTATTCGGCGCGCTTGTCGTTCTCGTCTTCTTCGCACCTGTGGAACCGAGGGCGGCGGATGCTGCACCTCTCACCTTCGCGCCGGCGCAGCGCTCGCGCGACGTCGTCTTCTCGGGCCGGGAGTCGTGGGTGTGGCCTCTGTGGCCGTTCCGACTCGTGCGGCCGTACGTCGCGCCCGCCCACGAGTACGGGCCCGGGCACCGTGGCATCGACATCCGACCCGGCGGCGCTTCCGTTGCCCGCGCACCCGCCCGGGGTGTGGTCGCGTTCTCCGGCTCGGTCGCCGGGCGCCCCCTCGTGACGATCGATCATGGCGACGGGCTCGTCACGACGCTCGAGCCGGTCGTGTCGAAGCTCGAACCCGGAGTCGTCGTGGGTCGGGGTGAGCCGGTGGGAGAGATCGGCGTCGGGGGCCACGCCGATCCGGGGACGGTTCACTTCGGGGTCCGCCTCGACGGCGAGTACATCAATCCGATGCTCCTGCTCGGCGGTGTCCCGCGGGCGGTGCTCCTCCCCTGCTGCTGACGGCGGGCGCGTCCGCGCAGTCAGGCGCGCGGGTGCGCGAGGCGATACGTCGCCGCGAGGCGCTCCGCCGACACGTGGGTGTAGATCTGCGTCGTGCCCAGGCTCGCGTGTCCGAGCAGCTCCTGCACCGTCCTGAGGTCGGCGCCCCCGTCGAGTAGGTGCGTCGCAGCGGAGTGCCGGAGCGCGTGCGGGCCGACTCCGCCGCCCATGATCGGGCCGAGCGCCCGCGCGACGAGGTCATACACCGCGCGCGAGCCCATGCGCCCGCCCCGGACGCCCAGGAAGACGGCGTCGCCGGGGGTTGCGGCATCCGTCACGCCCGCGGGCTCGGATGCGCGCGCTGCCGCCAGCGCGTCGAGCCGCCGATCGCGCAGCACCGGGCGGCCCCGCACGAGGTACGCGTCGAGGGCGCGAGCTGCCGAGCCGCCGAACGGGACGACGCGCTCTTTGGACCCTTTGCCGACCACCCGTACCGTGCGACGCTCCCGGTCGATGTCGCCGAGGTCGAGTCCGCACAGCTCGGAGACGCGCACGCCGGTCGCATAGAGGAGCTCGAGCGCTGCATGATCGCGCAGGGCGATCGGGTCACCTTGCGCCGCGGCGTGCCCGAGCCGATCGAGGAGGTCGCTCACGGCATCCGCGCTCGCGACCTTCGGCAGCGTCTTCGCGCGCTTCGGGGCGATGAGGCGCAGGCTCGGGTCGACGGGGATGTGTCCCGTCTCGAGCGCCCACGCGAAGAATCCGCGTGCGGCGGCGGCTCTGCGGGCGAGGGTCGAACGTGCGTCGCCGCGCTGGGTCGCGACCCACAGCCACTCTCGCAGGTGCTCGAGTTGCACGTCTCTCACTTCGACGTCGCCCACGACGGAGATCAGGTCGGCGAGGTCTGCACGGTATGCCTTCGTGGTCGCCGGCGACAGCCGGCGCACGTCGCTCACGTGTGCCGCGAAGGCGTCGGTGGCCTCAGACATCCGCATATGCCCAGCATGCCCGACCGGGATGCGACCGGCCGCGTGCCTCACCGAGGCAGCCGCGCCTCCTCGTCGCCGGCTTCAGCCCTTCTCCGCCGCGGGGTAGCGGCGTCGCGACGGATGCAATACCGTCTCGTCTCGAGGGCGGAGAGTACGGCGACAGCGTGGTCGTCCCGGCGACCATCACCCTCCGAATCGTTCACCGGGCTGGGGCTCTGTGGGCGGTTCCGCCGCTGGACGATGTGTCCTCCCATGACGGTCTTGTCGACTGGGATCAAGGAGGACCGCTCGTGTCGAAACCTCGCCACCGGATGCCGTCGCGCCTCTTGCGCAGGATCGTGCTCGCCGCGGTCGCCGTCTTCGGGATGGTGCTCGCGGGGACGGCCGCGACGGCCGCCGCGACGCCTTCGCGCCCGTCCGTGCTTCAGGGCACGGTCGAGAGCGGAGGCGCCGGCTTGTCGGACTTCTCCGTGTCGGTCTATGCAGCGTTCGTCGATCGCAAGCCGCAGTGGGTGCCGCTGGGCTCGGCCAAGAGCGACAAGAACGGGAGGTTCCGCCTGGAGTACTCCGTGCCGAAGGGTCTCGCGGGCAGCGATCCGCTGCTCTTCGTCGAGGCGAAGCACGGGCCGGTCATGCTCGCGAGCGCGATCAGCGCTGGACTCGGTGCGGTTCCGCAGCGGGTCGTCGTCAACGAACGCACGACGGTCGCGACGGGGAATGCCTTCGCCCAGTTCATCGACGGTCATCGGATCGCCGGCAATCGATACGGGATGACGAATGCGGTGAGCATGGCGGCAAACCTCGCCGACCCCGTGACCGGGGCGGTCGGTTCGGTGCTCGCAGCGACGCCGAACGGGACGGAGACATCGACCCTCAGCACGTTCAACTCGCTCGCGAATGCGGTCGCGAGCTGCGTCGCGGATCGTTCGAACTGCAAGGCGCTGCTCCGTGCGAGCGCGCCGCCGGGCGGGCCGCCCTCGAAGACCGTCCTCGACGCGGTCGCGAACATCGTGAAGTACCCCTCCTTCCCGTCGAGCCGCGCACCGAAGGGCGACCCGGTGTTCGCGCTGTCGCAGCGGACGCCGGTGAACCGGCCCGCGCTGAGCGCCGCGCCGACGAGCTGGCTGCTCTTCCTGAAGTTCACGGGTGGTGCCTACAGCGCCCAGGACAGCGACAATCTCATGAACGGCCCCGGGAACTTCGCCATCGACGAGAAGGGGTTCGTCTGGGTCAACGACAACGCCGTAC
The DNA here is from genome assembly GCF_035687345.1 of Microbacterium sp. Classification (GTDB taxonomy): domain Bacteria; phylum Actinomycetota; class Actinomycetes; order Actinomycetales; family Microbacteriaceae; genus Microbacterium. Next base: position 4,754 of record NZ_DASRXZ010000104.1, on the reverse strand, counting down.
CCCAGCCGCCTGGAGCGTACGCGTGCGCCGGCCTCACGCTTCTCAAGTTCACCCCGTCCGGGCAGCCCGTGCCCGGCACCCCGTACTCCGGCGGGGGTCTCAACGGAGCAGGGTACGGCATCACCCTCGACCCGAGCGGCAGAGTGTGGGTGGGCAACTTCGGCTTCCAGGACCCGCCCTGCCTCGACCCGCGGGTCGCGGCCGAGCAGGGTACGATACCGGCTCCCCACAACAGCGTGTCCGTCTTCCACGCCGATGGCACTCCGGTCTCCGGCGTGGACGGCTACACCACCGGGAACATCTCCTGGCCGCAGGGCACGGTCTCCGATCGCGCAGGAAACATCTGGATCGCCAACTGCGGCAACGACTCGGTGACGATGCTCCCCGGCGGGCATCCGGCACGGGCGTTCAACATCCCGCTCGGACCGACACCCGAGGAGGGGCACCCTCAGCTCAAGCCGTTCGGCGCCACCGTGGACGCTCGCGGCGACGTGTGGATCGCGAACAACCGCGGAAACACCGTGTCGGTGATCTCACCCGACGGACGGTTGATCGACACCCTTCCGGGAACGTTCGAAGGCCGCACGGTCCTGAGCCATCCGGTCGGCAACGCGACCGACACGAAGGGCAACGTCTGGGTCGCGAACTCCGACTGGCTCGATTCGCCGTGCCCGACTCGCGCCGAGCTCGGTGACGCCGAGAACCCCTCGATCACCGCCTTCCACCAGGACACGAGGAAGCCCTTCCCGGGCTCACCGTTCACGGGCGGCGGCCTCACATTGCCGTGGGGCATCGCGGTCGACGGGAAGGACACCGTATGGGTCTTCAACTTCGGCGTCGTGCCCGTCGGGCAGACGAGCGACATCCCGACCGGCATCAGCCGCTTCTGCGGCGTCGACACACGCGCGTGTCCGAAGGGCATGCGGACGGGCGACCCGATATCTCCGGACACCGGATACCGGAGCGATGCGCTCGAGCGGATCACAGGCGGCCAGATCGACCCTTCGGGGAACATCTGGCTCACCAACAACTGGAAGCGCGATGCCAACCCCGTCGTCAACCCGTTCGGGAACGCGATCGTCGTCGCGGTCGGCGCCGCCGCGCCGGTGAAGACGCCGCTCATCGGGCCGCCGGTGTCTGCGGAACGGCGGTGAGGGCAACGGCCTGCGGACCTCCCTCCGAGCGCCGAAAGCAGTCGTCACCTCGAGCTGTCACGCGGCTCGCGCCGCCCTCACGCCTTCGCCAGTCGCAAGCGCCAACCCCGCTCCCCGCGCTCGACGCGCTCTTCAAGGAGCATGATCCCCAGCAGTGCCTCCACCTCCTGCGTGGTCATGCCGCTGCGGCGCGCCAGGTCTGCCGTGTCGCGCCACACACGGACGCTCAGCGCGTCGATCACACGTGTCGCGTCGTCCGTCCGCAACCTGCCCTCGCGCATCGAGCCGGAGCGTCGCCGACCGGATTCGCCGTCGAGCCCGATCAGTTCGCGCACGTCGTCGGCACTCGTGATGCACGCCGCGTCGAACTCTCGGAGCATCCGGTGGCATCCCGCGGATGCCGCGCTCGTGATCGGCCCCGGCACGGCCCCGACTGGTCGCCCGATCGCTCGCGCATGGCTCGCGGTGTTCAGTGAGCCGCTTCGCCAGCCGGCCTCCACCACGATCGTCGCGTCGGCCAGCGCTGCGATGACGCGATTCCGCTGAAGGAACCGCCATTTCGTCGGAGCGCCGCCGCACGCCACCTCGCTCACGACCGCTCCGGTCTCCGCGATGCGGTCGATGAGCCGTCCGTTGCCCGCGGGGTAGGGGCGATCCGCACCGCCTGCCAGCAGTGCGACCGTCGTCCCGCCGACCGCCAACACCGCCCGATGGGCTGCCGCGTCGATGCCGTACGCCGCGCCCGACACGACCGGGATTCCGTTGCCGGCCGCCTCCGCCGCGAGCTCCCCCGCGACATGCTCGCCATACGACGTCGCTGCCCTTGCTCCGACGATCGCCACCGATGGTGTGAGCGAGGCGAGCGCCTCGGGCGAGCCCTTCACCCACAGCACGAGTGGAGCATGAGGACCGAGATCGTCGACCCGGTGCGGCCACGCGACGTCATCAGGGCACACCAGTCGCACACCCCGTGCCCGTGCGAGAGCGAGCGCGTCGTCGACCTCGACCGAGCGCAGACGGGGCGTCCAACGCTTGCGCCCCTCGGCGAAGTCGGGCGCGCTCATCCCCTCGACGGGAGCGACGGCACTCCCTCCCGTCACCACGGCGAGCGCGGGAGCCGCACCGAATGCGCCGACGAGCATGCCCGCGACCCCGTCGCCGGGTTCGGTCACCACGTTCCACACGACCCGCGCGTAACGCTCCACAACCGCCTCGTCGTCGAGGTGGTCGACGGAGGTCACACCGGCGAGCGCCCGGCGTGCGGTGGATGGATCGAGCGCGGAGATCTTCATACGGTGAGTCCCTTCTTGAGGTAGAGCGCGCGCCCCACGTGATCGAGCTCGATCCGTGGGGCGCCGTCCAAGTCGGCAACGGTGGACGCCACGCGCAGCACACGGTCGTACCCGCGCAGCGTCAGCGATCCGCGATGAAGCGCCGCGTCGAGGGGACGGCGGGCCTGGGGCGTCGGAGCGTGCGGGCCCTGGCGCAGCCAGGCGCCCGGCACGTGCGAGTTGAGTCGCCAGCCCGTTCCGCGCAGGCGGTGGGCCGCACGTTCACGGGCTTCGGCGACCCGCGCTCGCGCCGCCTCGGTCGTCATTCCCGTCGGCGCGGCAGCCGATGGCGCGACCGAGACGCGCGTGAGCGACAACTCGATGTCGATGCGATCGAGCAGGGGTCCCGAAAGTCGGCCGAGGTACCGTCTGATGGCCATAGGCGGGCATGAGCACGACGCACCTCGCACGCCGTAGTTGCCGCACGGACACGGATTCGTCGCGAGCACGAGCTGGAACCTCGCGGGGAACGTCGCCGTCACGCCGGCGCGGTGGATCACGATCGACCCGCTCTCGAGCGGCTGCCGAAGCGCATCGAGAACGCTCGCCGGAAACTCCCCCGCTTCGTCGAGGAACAGCACCCCTTCGCTCGCGCGCGCGATCGCACCGGGCCGGATGCCGCGTGATCCGCCGCCGACGAGCGAGGCGACGCTCGCGCTGTGGTGCGGCGCCTCCAACGGGGCGACGCGCGACAGGCGGGCTACGGGTTCCCCGGAGAGGGAACGCATCGACGCGACCGTCAGCGCGGCACGATCGTCGAGCGGGGGAAGGATTCCGGGCAGCCGCCGCGCGAGCATCGTCTTGCCCGCCCCCGGCGGGCCAGACATGAGCATGTGGTGTCCGCCGGCCGCCGCGACGACGAGCGCCTCCACTGCTTCGCGCTGCCCGACGATGTCGCACAGGTCGAGGGGGTCGGCCTCGGGCGCGTCCTCCGCGCGGCCGGGCACCGGCTCCTGATCGGGGACCTCGACATCCGCGCCGTGCCACCGCGCGACCTGGGCGAGGTTCACCGCCCCCAATACCTCGAGCCCGTCGACGAGCCGCGCTTCGTCGGCGTTCGCGTGCGGGACGACGACCCGCGTGATGCCGGCGCGCGACGCTGCGAGCACGGCCGGAAGCACGCCCGGCACGGGGCGCAGCCGCCCGTCGAGGCCCAGCTCCCCCACGTGCGCGGTGGCAGCGACGGATGCGGCATCCATAGGCACCTCGGTCGCCAGCGACGCGACCGCGATCGCGACATCGAAACCGGAGCCCTGCTTCGGGAGTGCGGCCGGCGAAAGATTCACCGTGAGTCGCCGTCGCGGAAGCGGCAGCCCGCTGTTCTCGCACGCGTTGTGCACGCGCTGCACCGCCTCGCCGAGCGCCTTGTCGGGAAGCCCGATGATGCGGAATTCCGGCGTCTGCTTCGACAGATCAGCCTCCACCTCGACGACCGCTCCGTCTGCACCCACCAGCGCCACTGCCATCGTGCGCGCGACGGTCACCGGATGTCCTCGAGGTGGTCGAGGCGGGCGGTCGCCGCATCCGGCCCCGTCAGACCGATCGCATCGAGCCTCAACCGGCGCCGCTGCACCTCGTCGGGGTGCGCCGCGACCCACGCGAACGCGAGCCGCCATAGCCGCCGCCGCTTGCGCGCGTCGACCGCTTCGAGCGGATCACCGAAGCCGTCGGAGCGCCGCGTTTTGACCTCGACCACGACGAGCGTGCGCTCGTCTGCCACGACGAGGTCGAGCTCACCCTCCTTGCAACGCCAGTTGCGGTCGAGCACCGCGTATCCGCGGGACTCGAGATAGAGCGCCGCGCGTTCTTCGCCCGCCCGCCCGAGCACGTCCTTGTCTGCCATGCCCCCAGCGTCGCGGTCGGGAAACCGCGGCAGACGTCAGAGCAGCGCGACGGTGGAAAGCCTCCTGGCCCCGCCCTTCCGGGGAGGAACGGACGTCACGAGTCGAGCGACAGCTCCTCGGGCAGGTGGAAATCGCGACGCGACAGCTCTTCGACGTTGACGTCCTTGAACGTCAGCACGCGCACGGACTTGACGAAGCGGTCGGCGCGGTAGATGTCCCACACCCAGACGTCGTTCATCGAGATCTCGAAGTAGAAGTCGTGCTCTGTGTCACGCCGCACGACGTTCACCTCGTTCGCGAGGTAGAACCGGCGCTCGGTCTCGATCACGTACTGGAACTGCGAGACGACGTCGCGGTACTCCCGGTACAGAGCAAGCTCGAGCTCGCGGTCGTAGTCCTCGAAGACTTCGTCATCCATGATGAGT
>NZ_DASRXZ010000103.1:0-17455 GCF_035687345.1 Microbacterium sp. | reverse complement strand
CCCTGCTCAAGAAGACCTGGCCCGCCCTGCAGATGATCACCCTCGACCCGCACCGTCTCACCGAGATCACCGCAGCAGCCCTCGTCCTGCTCCACCTCCAACGAGGAACCCGACGATCATGCTGGTGAGAACACCTCTCAGACCGGAGAGCGATCGTGGCCGGTTTAGGGCTCGTGCCTCATGGGTTCGGTTGAGCGCGCGGTTTCGTCGAGTGCGCTGGGGAACATCCCTTCGGGGGGCGCCGCATAGGGCAACGGTGCTCCCGGCTGATTGCGATCTTGCTCACCGTCTATGGAACCGAACGGGCCGTTCTGAGGATCGAATAGGACGGCCATGTGGTGGTCGGCGTGGTCGCGCCACCACACGCTCATGCCGGTGGCGGGGTCTTGGCGTAGGTGTTCCCAGGCGCGCCAGAGTGCTTCGAGGCGGATCACGGCTTCGTCGTACTTCCACCACTCGGCGGCCCAGACCCGGTGCTCTCCGCGGCCGGCGATGTGGCGGCGGTAGACGTTGCGCAGGTACTCCCGCACGAACTCGTCGACCGACCCGTAGTGGAGCGCCGGCGCGCCGTCCTCGTCGCCAGCGTGCTCGACGGCGGGCCGCGCCTGGTCGATAGCGACGGCGAGGTCCTGGTCGGCGTGGTGGACCACGGCGACAGCGTCCTCGAGCTCGCGCTCCCGGATGCTGACCGCGGCGGTACGCCGGGCGAGGACCCGGCGTGCTTTCTCGACGTCCTCGGCCGCCGCGACACGTTGCCACGTCGCCTTCGTCTCGTCGTCCTCGTAGTCGGTGACCTTTGCCTCGGCGACGCGCAAGGCGCCCTCGGCGTCCGCGAGGGCGTCGCGCGCGTCGTCGAGCTGGGTCGTCGCGCGAGCGTGCGCCGTCAGCGCGCGATCGAGCGCGGCCCGCGCCTCGACGACCTCGGGCGGCTCGACGGTCGTCCGGCCACCGAAGGTCTGCGCGTTGTCGACGTCGACGGGCTGGGCCTCGATCATCGGCTCGTAGTCGTCCTCGCCCCAGTCGCTCACGGAGCCTCCTCGAGCGGAGTAGCGGCCGCGACGGTCGCCATCTCGTCGTGGGCCTCGCGCAGGGTGCGCTTGGCCTGCGGGTCGTTCGCCGCGATCGACGCCTCCACGGCCTCACGGTGCGGGCCGGCCATCCACGGGACCGTCCGGATGAGCGTCGGTCGGGCCCCGGAGGCCAACACGACGGCGCGGCCCTTGGGCAGCGCCGCGAGGTCCGCCACGTCCATGATGCGTTCGCGGTGCAGCTGCTGGGAGACCGTGCGCTGCCCGCGCCCCGTCGACGTCGACGACGAGAGCCGGTCGTAGTCCCCGATCATGCGCGAGAGGTCCTCGAGGAAGTTCGCTTCGCTCACTCCCCCGCCGTAGACCTTGACGTTGGACGCGCTCCACAGCTTCTTCATGCCGGACTCGCCCCAGACCTCCACGCCCTGGGACCAGCTCTGCAGCACGGTGTCCAGGACGATCCCGCGCGAGCCGTAGTGCGAGTAGAGGTTCGGCAGCTCGCGCCAGCGGCACACGTTCGCGGCCTCGTCGAGCACGCCGACGAGCGGGGTCGCCAGGCGCCCGCCCGCGGACTGTGCGGCCAGCTCCTCGGCCGCTTCCACGACGGCGACGGTGAGCGCGGTGACGAGCGGCCCGGCTGTGCCACGCCCTTCCTTGGACAGCGAGTACAGGGTGCCGGGCTTCGTCGGCGCCGACTCCCCCGCCGCGGACGGCAGTCCGGCGCGCACGAACTCCTCCGGGCTGAACTGGGGCCGGGTGTCGGCGGGGCCCTGCGGGGTGATCCAGGCCGCGACCTGCCGGTTGGTGAGGCAGGACGCCATCTGCTGCGCCGTGCCGTAGACGCCGCCGCGCTGCTTCTCGGGTGCGGCGATGACGCCGGCGACCTGGTCGGCGGTCAGCGTGTAGCCGTGCTCGGTGAGGATCGTGACGGGCGCCTGGTTCGTGGGTCGCGTGAGCCAGGTGTAGACGTCGGTGATCGGCCGGGCGTCGAGCGCCGCGGCGAGCAGCAGGCCGGCCAGGAGGTCCTGGCCGGCCGGGTCGAAGTAGGCGTCCGTGCGCGCGCCGGGGTCGCGCGAGCCGGACGCGAAGTGCTCGGCCAGCTTGGCCGCTCGCACCTCGTCGGTGACGTAGCTCAGCGGGTTCCACCACCAGGTGGGCTCCTCGCCGGCGATGCCCTGCGGGTCGAACACCCACACCGGCCCGACGGCCGCGCGCGGCCCGCGGGTCTGGTCGACGACGTCGCGCTTGTTCGACGTCGACAGGACCGAGCCGGGTGCGTCCAGGATCTCCGGGACGACCATCGACGTCGTCTTGCCGGTGCGCGGACCGGCGATCGTCATGCGCATGTCCTCCCACGAGCTGAGCAGTCGCTGTCCCGTGGACACCGTGACCCCGATCGGCAGACCGGGCGCGGCCTGCACACCGAGGCGCTGCGCGGTGCGGCTCACGTGCTTGCGCGAGAGCCCTTCGACGTCGCGGCCGCGACCCATGTACGCGGCCGCACGGTCCACGCGGGTACGACGGGCGCTCCGGCGCGCGAGCGCGACGCCCACCAGCGTGCCCAGAGCGAGGACGATCAGGGCCAGGCCGGCCAGCACCCACCAACCGGGTGCACCCGGCCAGGCGAGGTCGCCACCGAACAGCCCGAACGTCACGGCGAACGGGTCGGTCGGCACCACGACGCCGGTGCCGGCAATCTTGTGGCCCAGGTGCATCGCGGCGTAGATCGATCCGACGCCGAGCACGACGACGACGATCCCGACCCACAGCAGCACGACCTCTCCGGAGAGGCCGCCCGGGTCGCGACGTCGGTTGTTCGGCACGCTCATCACGCCGCCCCCTCGTCCAGCAGACCCGTGCGCGACCGGTCGGCCCAGCGCACCGCGCTCATGTGCAGCGACTTCTCGGACTCGGTGAGCACCAGGTCGATCGGGATGCCCGGGCGGCCACCGACCTTGACGAGAAACTTGCCGCGCCCAGGCGGCGGCGTCTCACGCCCTTCCTTCGGGTCCCATGCGGGCGGGTCCTGCCAGCCGGCGAGCAGTTCCTGCTCCCCGCGCGAGAGCGCGACGACGGATGTCAGCAGCGGCATCTCGCTCAGCGGCAGACCGCCACACACGACCAGGCCGGACCGCTCGATGAAGCCCATAGCCTTCTGCCGGTCCTCCTCGAGCGGAAGGGAACGCAGGTCCTTGAGCGTGTGCGTGATCATCGCCAGCCCCACCCCGACGGTGCGGTTGAGGCGGGTGAGGTAGTCGACGCGGTCGACGAGCCCCGGCCCGGCCTTGAGGGCCTGGTGGAGCTCGTCCAGGATCACGAAGTAGTGCCGCCGGTTCTCCAGGCCGACGTCGGCCAGGGTCTGGGCGATGTTGACCACGGCGAAGCCAGCGGACCAGGAGGCGAGCAGCGCGACCGCGCGCAGGTCGCCGTCGGACTGAGGGATCGCGGAGACGTCGTAGACCACGGCGCGATCGCGGCGCATGGGGTGCGTGGTCGGCTTGGCGAAGACGTCACCGAACTTCCCGCCCGGGCTCAGCGCCACGAGCGAGGCTTCCAGCTCCTCGGTGACCTCCTGGTAGCGCTGGTCGGTGCCGCGATCCAGCGCCGCCTCACGCAGCTCGGGCGGCGCCGAGCGGATCACGCGCAGCAGGTCCGGGATCAGCGGGACTCCGTCGTGGTGCTCGTCGAGCCAGGCGATACCGCGCGCGAGGATCGTCTCCTCGCGCGAGGTCGGGGCGCTCTTGCGCAGCACCGTGATGAGCGCGACCAGCATGTTCAGCCGCAGACCCTGGGCATCGGCCAGGACCTCCTCAGCGGCCTGGCGGTACCCGGCGGCGCGCAGCCGGCGCGCGGCGTCGGGAGCCTCGCCCGGGTCCAGGACGTTCAGCGACCCGCGGTTGCGCCCGAGCGGGATCACCTGGCCGCCCAGCTTCTCGACCATGCGGACGTAGTCCGGGCGGGTGTCCCCCAGCACAAGCGGGATGACGCCCTGCCCGGACAGGCCGACGGCCATGCGCATGACCGCGGACGTCTTGCCGAGCCCGGGCCGGCCGAGGAAGAACACCGAGGGGTTGCCGATGAGGTTGGCGCGCTGGTACCAGCTGATGGGGTCGCAGCACAGCGTGGCGCCGGTGAGGATGTGTCGGCCGAACGGCACCCCCACCATGGGGGTGCCGGCGCCGATCGCGAACGGCCACATGCCGCACACCTGCACGGTGGTGCCGCGCCACTCGTCGGCCTGCTGGACGTAGTTGGACTGGCCGCGGCCGCGGCCCAGCCAACCGCGCATCGGCGGGCGCTGGGGACGCAGCTCGCGCTGCTTGGGTGCCTTCTTCGCGCGTGCTCGGGTGCTCACAGCTTCTCCCTCAGCTCGGCCGGGACCTTGATGTGCTTCGGGAGCACCAGGCCCAGCGGAAGGGCTGCGGCGAATGCGGAGTCCTGCGACCCGTACACGGGCCGCAGCCGCAGGCGCGCCGTCGCGGCGAGGTTGTCGATCGCGGCTCTCGCGTCGGCCTCGCGGCTGGTGTCGGTCACCGTAGCGGTGACGAGCATGCCGAACTGCACCAGGCCGGCACCGCTGGCCTCTTCCTGCGCCGTCGCGGCCGCCGCCCGCATCGCGAGGGTCTCGCGGGCAGCGGGCTTGCTGGTGGAGGTGACCCGGAACTCTGCGGCCCGCAGGTCGGACTCGACGATCGCCGCCGCGCGCGCCGCGTCGATCGGCCGGTACAACAGCGTCACCCGCTTACGCGCGATCTCGCGGTGTGGGGCCAGCAGCCGGGCCAGGACGCCCGACTGGACGTTGCCGCGCGGGGCCGACGTCATCGCCCACGTGCACGAGTACGCCGAGTCGTGGCGGTAGCCGCCCCAGGGCGCTTCGGCAGCAGACGGGCCGACGTCGGGCCAGGACAGCTCGACGGGATCGCCCCCCGCGTGCGCCTCGTCGATGAGCGCCGCGGCCGCGGGGTCGTAGGCAATGCGGATCGCCTCGCACAAGTCCTGCGCAGACAGCGGGTGCGCCGCACCCGCACCGGTCGCCTGAAGGCTGGCGGTGAGGCTGGGCAGGCGCGCGGCGAGCTCGCGGCCCATCTCCTCAGGCTTGCGCTTCTTGCCACCCACCCGGTTCGCCGCGGTGAACGTGATCGCGACGTACGCCTTCACCGTCGAGGACCCGGCCGGGTAGCGGTCCACGACCTCCAGGAGCATCGCTCGTGCGAACTCGGGTGCGCCGTCGTCCAGGTTCGTCTCGACCTCACGACGAAGGCGCGCCCCGGAGTCGGGGGCAGTCTCGATCGTGACCGAGGCGGCCTCCACGCCCGGCTCGTCCCCGAGGTTCGCCAGCCAGTGGCCCCAGTCGGCCACCCAGACGTCGATCTGGTCCTGGTCGACGAGCGCGGCGCCGTCGGGCTCGGTGCCGATGACCACGGAGTAGGACCCCGTCGCCGGCGTGTAGAGCAGCGCGAACGGGCGACCGTAGGAGTCGGTGTGCTCGCTCAGTCGGGTGGGGGCGGCCAGGCCCGGGAGCTGGTACGTGCCCCACAGCGCGCGGCCCAGGGGCCCTGAGCGGTACAGGTGCGTGCCGCGCGAGCGCGCCGACCACCACGCTGCGCGAGCACCGCCCCGACTGATGACGTTCTTGCCGTGGGCGTCCTTCGTCAGTACGGCGAGCATCACGGCCCCGAGCACACCGGCGAGGATCACGGCCTCGAGCAGCCCGGCGACCATCACGGTGATGACCACCGCGATGAGCCCCGCCAGGAGCATCCCCGTGCCCACGGACCCGAGTCCGAGGATTCCGGGCGACGTCGGACGTCGCCAGTTCCCGTAGGTCCGAGGACCCCTGTTCACCTCAACGGCTGCCATCAGGACCGCCCCCTTCACCAGTCGACTGCTCACCAAGACTCTTCGCTGCACCTGCTGCGACCTGGCCCGCCTTTGACGCGGCATCCAGAGCCGCGCCGGCCGCCATGCCTACCGGGCCGCCCGCGGCACCGGCCGCGGCTGCCCCACCACCTGCTGCGGCACCCGTACCCGCACCCGCACCCGCGCCCGCTCCGGCACCGGCGCGAGCTCCAGCGGCACCCGCTCCGGCGCCGCTTCCTGCGCTTGCGCCGCTCTGTTGCGGGTTCGGCGGCGCGCTGGGGGTCGGCGCGGTGTTGCCTCCCCCACCGCCACCCGACGGGCCCTGGCTCGCGCTCTGGCCGTTGCTGCCCGGATGCGCGTTGCTCGTCGTCGACGAGTTGGACCCGCCGGAGGCGAGACGCCCGATCGCGGCCGCGCCGCTCGGCAGCGCCGCGAGGGCGCCCGCCGCCAGCGCGGCGCCACCGGCGCCGCTCGCCATTGCACCCACCATCGGGGTCACGAACCGCATCAGCGCCGGCATCGCGAACAGCGCGATCACCATCAACATCAGACCCGTCAGGACAGCCAGGAGCCCCGAGCCGTCGTCAGAGAAGACGTCCGTGCCGACGAGCTGGAACGCGGCCGCGTAGATGATCGCCGCGGCAGGCTTGTAGAGGATGAACGCCACCAGCCACGCGATGCACTTGCGGAACCAGGTCTTACCCATCTCCGTACTCGTGAACGACGCCGACAGAGGCAGGATCCCGGTCAGGACCACGAGCATCCCGCCACGGGCGACCATGAGAACGATCTGGAACGCCGCCGCGAGGATTGCGATGATCCCGAGAATGATGATGAGTAGGGACCCAAGGCCCCCTGCCGCGGGATTCGTCGTCAGAGCGAGCAAGGTGAGCATGCTCTCTCCGAAGCACGCCGACCCGGCGGCCGTCACGTCGCACTGGAGCGAGCCGTTCAAGACCCAGACCGAGAACGAGTCGGCGGCCGCCACAAGAAGTCCCACGATCGTGACTCCGGCACCGGCGACCACGACGAGCGTCAGCAGGCTCTTGACCGTCTCCTTTCCGGGCTCGGCACGCTGCTCCCACGCCATGCGCGCGCCGCCGATGATCACCGAGACGATCGCCGCGGCACCCATGTACCACCACAGGCTCGACTGCAGGAAGAGCACCGCCCCGCCGGCGTTGCTTGGCCCCGCGGGCAGCAGTCCGGTGACGAGCGCGCTCGCGCCGGAGATGAGCACCACAGCGCCCAGGACCAGGCCGACCTTTCCGACGGCGGCGATCCCCTCGCCAGCGCGCATGCGTGTCGCGATGAGCGCGCCGAGGATCACGAGCGAGAGGATCGCGACGACGAGGCTGATCCACGTCACGTAGCCCAAGACGGTCGTGATGTTCCCCGCGCCCGGTGCCGAGCTTCCGGCACTGATCGCAGACTGGCCGCCCGATCCGGTGAGGTTCGGAGTGCCGATGTGAACCCAGATGGTGCCGAGCGAGGCAACTGCCTTGCCGAACGCCTCGAGGACCGCGTTGGCCATGTTGTCGATCGCGTCAGTAATCGCGTTTTTCGCCAGCTCTCCCGCCTTGCATCCAAAGTCAAGAGGTCCGCACACCGCCACCGTCTGTCACTCCCCCCAGGTGATGTAGCCCGCGAGGTCCGGAACCGTCGCGGTGTTGAGCGGCTGGGCGACGTCGGCGCTGATCTTCCAGTCACCGTCCTGCCAGACCAGCTCGTAGACCCCCGAGAGGGTCAGGTTCTGCCCTTCGGACGACGCCCGGACGGCGAGGTCGACGCGGGCGGTGTCTCCGTCGTAGGCGAGCATTCGGAAGCCGGCCAGGCTCATGCGGGTGCTCTCAGAACCCGAGGCGTCACCCACCTGGCCGATGAGTTCCTCGCGGTACGGGCCGTCAGCCAGGGCGTACTCGATCCACGCCTGGCTCGCGGCGGGGTCGGAGCCCTGCACCAGTGCGTTCGCGGCCATGAACAGCGCCCCGGTGGGCGAGTGCTGGAAGCAGAACCGCACCCCGTCCGCCGAGGTGTCCCCCGGCCCAAACTCGGGCGACGTCGGGTACGCGGTGGTTCCCTGGTACGCCCAGTCCGCGGCAGGGGCGGTCGACAATGTGCCAGCCAGCTCCTCCCCCTCCAGGCCGCACACGCTGGCACCGCCCGCGACGTCCGAAGGGTCGGATGTCGGGGCGGTGCTCGTCGTGGGCGACGGTTCTGGGGTGGGTTCGGGATCGTCCGAGCGCGTGGCGTTCACGATCGCGATGACGAGGCCGAGTACCACGACGAGGACGACGACCACCGCGGCCGCGATGAAGCCAGGCCGGGTGAACGGGTTCTGCTCGTTGTCGTCGGTAGCCATGCCGGACTCCGCTCAGGCCCCGGAGATGAAACCGACGAGCGCGACGGCGGCGGAGATGACGATGACGCCACCGAGGGCCATGCCGATCTTGCCGACGTGCTCCCCGCCCTCGCCACGACGCGACTGGACCGCCATGAGCGTGCCCGCTGCGATGATGCCGAGGATGCACACTACGAGGCCGACCCACTTGGCCCAACCGAGGATGGTGGTGACCGCCTCGGTGCCCGGAGGCTGCGTGGGTGCAGGGTCGGGAAGCTGCGCCGGGATCACGGCGGCGAGGTCGCTCGCCGTGAGGACGCTGTGCAGGGTGCTCATCGGGTTTCCTTTCGGTTGACGGTGCCGGCGGCACCAGGTCGGACGACAGCGCGGAGGTCATCGACGAGTCGACGAACCTCCCGCGGGGCGTCTGAGAGTGCCGGCGGCTCCCCCAAGCGCCATGCCTCGATCCACGGCAGGGTCCACGTGCGCGGGACCCCGCCGCCGACGATCTGTGAGAACTCACGCAGCGGACGCGGAAGCCGACCCGGTGCGTCAGCGACGATCACCAGGCCCACGACCTCGACGTGCGGGACCAGCCCGGCTGCCCACTGCGTGGCCGCGGCCTGTGCCGCGCGCAGCCCGCGCATGTTCGACCGGGCGGTCAGGACGACCCGCGCACCACCAAGCGTCTGCGGCCAGGTGTGCTCCGCCGCGAGCCAGTCGGGAACCAGCGCGGCAAGCGACGTCTCCCCCGCTCCGCCGTGCACCCCGAGCCACCACAGATCTGCGTCTCGCGGCTGGGGCTGGATCGGGAGCTGGTCTGAGGCGCCGGGTGCCGGGACGCCGCGCTGCGGCGCGGTGGGGCCGGTCGTCGCCGGCGCCGCCGGTTCGGTCGCCTCCGAACGTGGCGCGACCGGCTGCGGCTCCGCGGGCCGCGTGAGCCACGGATTGCTGCTGCCATCAGTCACGACGGCCCCCTCACATCGTCAACGGTGTGCGTAGTGTTCTCTACGGCAAGTGTAGTCGGATAGAGTGAAATCAGCAACAGAGGGTGATGGAGAGTGACAACGTTATCCACAGAGCGACAGAGTTATACAACGTGTACATTGGTCCAATGTGAAGCGGGGTGGTCTCGATGACCGACGGGCTCGACGCGCTCTTCGAGGGGCGTGGTCCGACCCTCTCCGCAGGTGAGGTCGCAGAACTCCTTGGGATGACCAAGCAGGGTGTCTACCACTGGCTCAGAGACGGGGTCCTCCCCGGCTACAAGGTGGGCACGACCTGGTTCATCCTTCGCGATGAGCTCAAGGAGACGCTGCGCAAGGGAGCGAACGCCGGGCCCGCACGGTCCGGCCCAAGCAAGGGGGACGAGTGAGATGAAGCGACTGGCGATAGGGGCAGGCATCGCCGCAGCGAGCGTTCTCGCCCTCACGGGCTGCAGCTCGGAGGGTGAGAACACTCCCGCTTCCACACCCACACCCACGGTCTCGACGTCACCGACGAAGCCGCCACCGATCGACCTCGACAAGTACCCGCCTGCGCCCGAGGGCGCGCTCGACGAGGACTCCGGTGAGACGATCGATCCGCAGCCCTCCCCCACGTGGGACGACGACCAGCGCGCGGACGCCGCCGCTCGTGCCGCGGAGGCTATGACCGCCTTCGCCGGCACGGGCGGCCGCAACTACGACACCTGGTGGGCTCAGCTCGAGCCACTGCTCACCCAGCAGGCCCGGTCCGACTACGCGCACGTCGACCCCGCCAACGTGCCCGCCACGAAGGTCCTGCCGGACCCCGCGCCTCAAGTCGTCGAGGAGTCGAGCGGCTTCGTCGCCGTCGTCGACGTAGCCACCGACGCCGGCACCTACCAGGTCGTCCTCACGCGCGCGGACAGCGCGTCACCGTGGCTCGCGAGCCGGTTCACCCCGCCCGAGGAGGCGAGCTGATCGTGGCAGGGGGGAAGTCGGGTGCCATCGTCGCGGCGGGGGCGGTGCCCGTGCTCGCGCTGAGCACCGTGTTCAGCATCCTGCTCGTGGGCGGGGCGGATGCCTCCGCCGCGTGCAACCCCGCGACAGGTTCGGGGACGAGCATCACGCTCGACCCCGAGAGCGTCCCCGACACGGAGATCGCCGGTTACGACCACGAGCAGCTCGTCAACGCCGCGCACATCATCGCCGCCGGCAAGGCCCTCGACCTCGGGGTTCGAGACCAGACCATCGGCGTCATGACCGCGATGGGCGAGTCCAGCCTGCGCGTGATCGACTACGGCGACGCCGCGGGGCCCGACAGCCGCGGGCTGTTCCAGCAGCGCGCGAACGGAGCCTGGGGTTCGTACGAGGACCGCATGGACCCGTACATCAGCGCCACGAACTTCTTCAAGGCGATGATCGGGAACGTCCCCGACCGTGAGTCGCTGGAGCCGACGATCGTCGCGCACCGCACCCAGCGCAACGCGGACCCCTTCCACTACACGAAGTACTGGGACGGTGCTGTCGCCGTCGTCGAAGGGCTCTCCGGCGTCGACACCGGCCTCAACGCCGGCACCGGCGGACAGGTCTGCTCCGGCGGCACCACCGTCCCGGGCGAGGTCAGCGCGACCGGGTGGGCCGTGCCCGCGGCTGGCCCGATCGTCAGCGTCTACGGGATGCGCCTGCACCCCATCGACAAGGTCTGGCGCCTGCACAGCGGGGTCGACCTCAACGGCGGCGGGTGCGACGGACCTATCTGGGCCGCGCAGGACGGCGTCGTGACGTTCACCGGGTTCGACCGCAACGGCAACGGCACCATCACCGTCGACCACGGCGGCGGAGTCCAGACCTCCTACCTGCACGAGTACGCCTCCGGGATCCTCGTGCGCGAAGGCGACCAGGTGAAGGCCGGCGACCAGATCGGCCGCGTCGGATCCTCCGGGCAGTCCACCGGCTGCCACCTGCATTTCTCAGTCATCGTCGACGGCTCCCCAACCGACCCGGTGCCGTTCATGAACGACATGGGCATCCAGCTCGGCTAGCGCAAGGAGGAACACACCATGAGCACCACCACGGAAGCAGCGACCTGGCCCCGCGTCGAGGCCACGCTGAACCACGACGGCACCGCAGAGGTCTCCATCGGCGGCACCCTGCACCCCATCGCCGCCTCGAGCGTCGACGAGGCACGGGTACAGGTCGTCTCGCTGGTCGCGAGCAAGGCCACCCAACTCGGCCGTCCCCTGCGCGCAATCACGCGCGGCCCCGACGGCGAGTGGCCCCTGTTCATCCACGGTGACGGCACCGTGACGGCAGACTCCGCCGCCGAGGCCCGCCCGCGCTCCCGCTCGGCCGAGCCGGTCGCGGAGGCCGCTCCGGCGCCGACACCGACGCCCGCTCCCCCCGCCGCGGCGGAGGTCGCCGACGCCGAGCCTGTCGTCCAGGCAACCGCGGCGCCCGACGACACGCCTACCCCCGCCCCGGCGCCGCGCGGCTGGGTCCGCTCGGCCGAGGACCAGGCTGCCGCGGCGGCCGCCGCACCGCAGACTCGCCGAGAGCGTCGGGAGTCGTTCCTGACGGTCGAGCAGACGGAGGAGCCCGCGACCGAAGGCCTGCGCGGCGTCTTGTCCCGCGTCGGCTTCCGCATGGCTCCCAGCGAGGCAGAGCGGGCGATGCGCGAGTCCGTCCGCCTCGTCTCCCAGCACTGGCCCGGGCCTCGCACGACCGCCATCGTCAACGGCAAGGGCGGCGCCTCCAAGACGCCGACCACCGCGTTCCTGGCCGCCGTGTTCGCCCGCTACGGCGGCGCCGGCGTCGTGACGCACGACAACAACCAGACCCGCGGCACCCTCGGGTGGCGCACCGAGCAGGGTCCGCACGACGCGACCTTCCTCGAGCTCTTGCCCGAAGTCGACCGGCTGCTCGGCACCGCGGCCCAGTCCGCGGACCTCGCCCATTTCGTGCACCACCAGACGCAGGACAAGTACGACGTGCTGCGCTCCCAGCCGATGATCTTGGCGGACGAGCAGCGCCTGGGCGTCGCCCAGTTCGACGCGATCCACGCCGTCCTGCGCAAGTACTACCGGCTCATCTTCATGGACTCCGGCAACGACGAGTCCGACTCGCTCTGGCTGCGCATGGTGGAGAACGCCGACCAGCTCGTCGTCGCGACGACGACCCGCGGCGACATCGCCGAGGCCGGCGCCCTGCTCCTCGAGGCCCTGGCCGACCGGGACGAGCGAAGCGCCGCGCTCGCGCGAAACGCCGTCGTCGTGGTCAACCAGGCCAAGAAGGACGGCAGCATGGCCGAAGCCGAGCAGGTCGCCGCCGCGTTCCGCCCGCTCGCCCGCGAGGCGGTCGCGATCCCCTACGACCCGGCGATGGTCGAGGGCACGCTCCGCTACGGGTCGCTGCGGACCGAGACCCAGCGCGCATGGCTCGCCGCCGCGGCCGCCGTCGCGCGCGGACTGTGACCCGGCGCGACCGAAACGCCTCGCCGGAGCGGACCCGCACAACAGGGTCCGCTCCGGCATGTAGGTCACCACAACAAACCGTGTTCACGTATCAAGCACCACTGGTCAACTTATAACGATAGATTATGAGTAGCGGGGGGACGGGGCGTCGGGTGCTCATCCGGCAGGATGAAGCCCATGCCGCGACTCACAAAGCCCCCCGGGATGCCTAGGGAGGTCGAGGTCGCCATTGAGCTCATCGGCAACAGAGCGCGCGCCGAGGTGCTGCGCGCCCTCGCACTCCACGGCACGCTCACGATCGCGGAACTCTCGGACCTGCTCGGAGCCACGCGGCCAGCAGTCCAGGGTCACCTCAGAGCCCTGGAAGGCGAGGGCCTGGTGGCGGCCGACGTACCTCCCGAGCGGCGCCAGGGGCGTCGTGTGCAGTGGCGCGCGGATCGCCAGGCGGTCGAGCGGGTGGGCGCCGCCTTCGGCGACTACATCGCCGGCCGCTGACGACACGCGCGGCGTGTCCTCCCGCAGTCGCCATATGCCTATGGCTAAGTTTCAGGGCATGGCTACGAAGGCAGCGAGGACACGACGGGCCCGCGGGTCCCTCGACGCTCACACGCGCCGGTCCCTGTTCGCTGAGATCGACAAGGACGCCAAGGCCACCTTCGATGAGATCGCGGACGCCACCGGCGTCTCGCTCGCCCTCGTGCTCGAGGAGCTGGCGAAGCACGCGCGCAGCGAGCTCGACGACAACGGAGTTCCCGAGTGGTGGCCGTCGTCGGCCACGCAGCAGGACGGATTCGAACTGGTGATCGCCAACCGACGGGAGGCCGCTCCTCGCAAGAGCGCATAACCCCATAACGCAGAGCGGCCCGCCCCCGAAGGGGCGGGCCACGATCAGAAGCTCATCACCCTCAAGCTTGGCGGCGCGGAGGTGATGGGCCCCGATTGACGCACCCTCAGGTGCGTCGCTGTCTGGAGACCATCATAAGCACCCATCAGGCCCTCGCACACGAATTCGAGGGCGACACACCGAGCGGCGTCGAGCTGCACGCGCCCGATTCTGAACGAACGTCCAGTGCGTCCCCCGACGTCGCGACGGCAGAGTGGGCCGCCTGCGCTCCCCTGCTCGCGGGCGCTCCGCGGGTCCGGCTCGGATCACGACGCGCCGGCGGAGTCCAGTACCGCGACCGCGACGAGCGCCCCCTGACCGCTGCGCTGCCCTCGGCGCCGGCGGCCGTGCGCGTGTACGGCGACGACGGCACCTGCCGCGCCCTGTGCTTCGACCTCGACTCCTCACGGGGTGGCGCAGCGCGCGTCCTCGCCGACGCGACACGGCTCGTGCGTGAACTCGAGTCGGCCGGCGCTCGGGTAATCACCGACGTGTCCCCCAACGGCGGCCGCCACGTCTACGTCCCGCTCGCCGAGCGCCTGGACTACACCAGCGCCCGCGAGCTCGTCGAGGCGATCGCCACCGCCTACCCCACGATGGACCCCGGCCCGCACCAGTCGCTGCGCACCGGCTGCATCCGCGTCCCCGGCGCCGCCCACGCGACGGGCGGCCACCAGGCGCTCACGATGAGCCTCAACATCGCCGTCGACGTCCTGCATCGGCCCAGCCCGGCCGCAGCGGTCGCCGCGCTTCAGGACGCCTACCGGGCCCAGATCGACGCCCTGCGGGCCGCACAGGCCCCTCTCAAGGCCTCTGAGCCCGCTACGGACCGCCACAGCTCGGCCGCCCGCGGCCGGGCCCTCTCGGCCCGTCTGACGCGCATCGCCCGCGACGGCGTGTACGACACCGGCCGCTACCCCTCGCCGTCCGAGGCACGGCAAGCCGTCATCGCCGGCGCGGCCGCCGCAGGCTGGCGCCTCACCGACGTCGCCGCCCGCCTCACCGACGGACGCTGGCCCGGCCTGGCAGCGCTCTACGCCCGCTACTCCCCCACCCAGCGCCACGGCGCCCTCGCACGCGACTGGCACAACGCCCAACGCCACGTCACCCAGCACACCGACCCGCCCGCAACGGCCGGGAATCACACTGTGCATAGATCCAACACAAGCGCCCAAGAGTCACAGGGGGGCACCTCAGACCTCGGTGACGAGCACGCGTTCATCCGCACCTGGCGCGCCTGCCTCCGCATCACAGAGCAACACCGGTTCCCAGGACGTAAGTGGTACGGCGCCCGGTTCCTCCTACGAGCTCTTGGAGAAGCAGCCCACAAGACCGGGAGCCGGTACGTCTCGTTCGGCACCCGTTCCCTGGCCGTCGCGACAGGGATGGACCACTCAACCGTTTCCGTCCTGCTGCACGAGCTGGGGAAGGCCGGTTGGATCGACCGACTCGAGCAGGGTCGTGGCGAGCGCGCCGACCTCTACGCACTCACACTCCCGTCGGACCTGATAGACCGCGCCCAGGACCTGCGATGGGACCGCGGGCAGGTGCACGCGCTGCGCCCGGTCTTCCGTGAACTCGGCCACGTGGCCGCGCTCGTCTTCGAGGCCGTCGAGAACGGCCGGGCAGAGACCATCACCCAGCTGGTGGACGCGACCGGGATCTCCCGCCGGGCGGTCCACGAGGCCGTCGATCTGCTGAGCTCGTGGGGACTCCTCGACCGGACCGCGGGCACTCTCCTCCCCCGCTCCGACGCCCTGCTCCGCGTCGCCGAGCACCTCGGGGTCCTCGAGGGCGTCGCAGACCAGCTGCGCCTCTACGCCGCACAGCGCCGCGCATGGCGCGCCTACCTCACGCGACACGAAGCCGCCGAACCCGCAGACCCGGCCGAGTCCTGGTGGTGGCCCCCGGACGACGCGCAGGCGAGCGAGTGGACGTTGGTCGACGGTCTCGCGTCGTAGGCGCGGTGCTTGCAATGCGTGTAAGCATTGCAAGCAACGTAAGGCTTGCAAGTATTGAAAGCATTCCATTAGTTGCTATGCTTGCTCGTGCGCCACGGCGCGTCCAGCAACGAAAGCAAGCATTGCAATGCTTGCATTGCACCAGGAGGTGCCAACGATGCCCGTCACGATCCTCTTCGCCAACAACAAGGGCGGAGTCCAGAAGACCGGATGCACGGTCCAGACCGCAGCCGGTCTCGCACGTCAGGGGCTCAACGTCCTAGTCGTCGACATGGACCCGCAGGCGAACGCGACCCGACGCCTTGGGATCGAGTGGGACCCCGCGAACCCGATCCCCAGCGTCTCGGAGGCCATCGCCGCGAACACCGAGGGCGCGGGGGAAGGCGCCGTCGTCGAGTGCGGGTGGAAGAACGCAGCAGGGGAGCCTACGGCCGAGGCGAAGCACATAGACGTCATCCCCGCCCGGTTCGACCTCATCAACCGAGAGGCCGAAGCAGGCACGGTTGGAGCGTTCCGCCGACTCCGCAAGGCGCTGACGGGCTGGACCGACGACTACGACGTCGTCCTGATCGATTCTCGGCCCGACCTGGGCCACCTGGTTCAGATGTCGATGAGCGCAGCCGACGTCGTCATCATCCCCTCGGACACCGGCTACGACTCCGTCGAGGCCGCGATCCGCGTCAGCGACTTCGTGACCCAGCACGCGGTCGACCTCGCGAACCCCGAGCTGCGAGTCGGGGGCGTCCTCGTCACGCGACGCCGCCAGACAGCCGAGGGCGACTTCCAGATCGAAGGCTTGCGGGAACGCTTCGGGGACCTCGTCTGGGACCTGCGCACCATCAAGATCATTCCCGGCGACGTCGAAGTCGAGCTCACACCGCCCTACGTCCCGGAATGGACGAGATTCGCCGAGGCCGACGCCGCCGGGGTCTCCCTGACCGCCTGGAACGACGAGCGTGGGCGCACCACGGTCCGCATCTTCGACGAGGTCGCCCAGCGCATCATCGACCGGATTCTGCCCGCGTACGCAGAGAGGATCGCCTGATGGTCGAGCGCAAGCGACCCAGCGGAACCAGCCCAATTTCCCTGACGCCCCGCGTCGAGCCGATCGCGACACCTGCGGTGCCCGCGCCAGTAGTCCAGCCGCCAGCCGAACCCGCAGCTCCGGCGGCGCCGTCAGAGCAGCCGACTATCCGGACCGAGGCTCCGCCCCCGGCCACGACACGACGACGTGCCCCGGCGCAGCGCCCGCGCGCGACCGAGCCCGAACCTCTGGCGCAGGCCGCCGTGAGCACAGCCATGATCTCCCGGACCTTCCGATTCCAAGAGACCCTGATCCGCCGCGCCGAGACAGCCGTCCTGCGCACCGCCGGCCTCGACGGCGGCCACGTCTCCATGACCGCCCTGCTCAACACCGCGCTCGAGCGCGAACTGGCCCGCCTCGAGGCCGAGCTCAACGCCGGCGAACCGTTCCCCGCGAACCGCGGAGAGTTCCGCAGGGGCCGGCCCATCGGGACCTGATCGCTACCGACTGAAGGAGCAGTGCATGACGATCGACCTCTCACACCCCCACACGGTCACGGTGACGATGCCTCCGGCACGTGCGGACGTCGAAGGGAGCCTGCTCAGGCTGCTGGCAGATGGTCCGAGCGGGCCCGTCGTGGGAGACCTGATCTGGCCGAACGTCCCGGCCCCAGACCAGCTCTAGCAACTCTGTCCACCGCCCCGGTGACCCCTCGGATGAGGGACACCGGGGCGGTGTCGTTCCCAGACCCGGCCTGTGGCCGGTGGGGGAGTGGTGGGGCCGGCTGCTGTGGTCGAGCTCGCCGGGGTGGGTGGTGCTCCCGGCCGGTGGCCGGGACCCGAGTCGTGGCCGCTGCGCGGCCGCGGTTGCCGCGCTGCGCGCGGTTGTCTTCCCCTCCTGGCTCTCCATCATCACCCGCGCAC
>NZ_DASRXZ010000102.1:0-16062 GCF_035687345.1 Microbacterium sp. | reverse complement strand
CGGCGCTCGCGATCACCGTGAACGCCGGCATCGACGGGCGGTGGCAGCCCGCGGATGCGGCGGCCGCGATCGTGTGGGCGGGGATCTGGGTGTGGCACCGCCACATGCGTCGCAGCCCGGTGACCGCACCGACGCGGCTGCCGCTGCTCCCCGTGCAGCTGTCGGCGCTGTACGGGCTCGTGGTCGCGGCATCCGGTGCCGTCAACGCGATCGCCGCGCTCGTGTCGGAAGCCCTCGTGGGCGTCGCACCCGTGCTCGCCGACTCGCGCACGTGGTTCGTGCCGGTGCTCCAGGCGCTCGTGTGGCTCGCGGTAGGCATGGTCGTCTGGTGGTGGCACTGGTTCCGCGAAGGGGCGCGCGACGAGCGCGGCGGCTTCGCGACCGTCGTGCTCGTCGTCATCATCGGCGCCTCCGCCGCGACGGCCCTCCTCGGGCTCGGAACAGTGCTGTTCGTGGTGCTGCGACTGCTGTTCGACACGGATGCCCCCGCCGAGATGCTCTCGCCGCTCGGCCCCGCGATCGGAGCGGCGCTCGTCGGCGCGATCGTCTGGGACTACCACCGTCAGGTCATGTCCGCCCGCTCGGAGCGCGCGCGCCGCGCCGCCCGCCTCGTGGTCTCGGGCGTCGCGCTCATCGGCGCCGCGAGCGGCTTCGGCGTCGTGATCAACGCGCTGCTCGCGACCCTCGGCCCGACGCTCGTCGACTCGAACCCGCGCACGCTCCTGCTCGGAGGGCTCAGCGCCCTCGTCGTCGGTGCGCCCGTGTGGTGGATCGCGTGGGGTCCCCACCGGGCGGTGGGCGAGACGGATGCCGCAGACCCCGCCCGCCGCGTGTACCTCGTCGTCGTGTTCGGCGCGAGCGCGATCGTCGCCCTCGTCGCGCTCCTGGTGATCGGGTACCGCGTGCTCGAGGTGCTCATCGTCGGGGGAGCGGGCGGGCTCATCGAGCACATCCGCGCACCGTTCGGTCTCCTGTGCGCGACGGCCGTCGTGTTCGCCTACCACCTCGTGATCTGGCAGCGCGATCGCCGCGTCGCGCCGACCACGACGGCCCCCGAGCGGCCCGCCCTCGCGAGAGTCGTCCTCGTCGCCGGGGGCGAGGCGGACCCGATCGCGACGCACATCCGCGCCGAGCTCGGGGTGCCCGTCACGGTGTGGCGGACGACCGACGACGGCGGAGCGCTCGGAGACGAGGCGATCCCCGGGCTGGTGGAGTCGCTGCGCGGCGTGTCGGCGCGACGTGCGCTCGTCATCGCCGAGGCCGCGGGCGCGCGGGTCATTCCGCTCGAGGAGTGACCGACCCTCGGCAGCAGGCAGCCCTCCGGAGCAGGTAGACTGTCGGAAGCTCTCCGCGAGGCGGCATCCAGGCCAACTCCCCCAGGACGGAAACGTAGCAAGGGTAACCGGGCTCTGCCGGGTTCGCGGAGAGTCTTACTTTTCCCCGCCGCGCCAATAGGCTCTCGGTGTGGCGCAGAGCATCTACATCACGTCCGCCGAAGGCCACTCCGGAAAGTCCACCGTCGCACTCGGTGTGCTCGACGCGCTGAGCCGCGCGACGCCCAAGGTCGGCGTGTTCCGCTCCATCGCCCGCTCGACGGTCGAGCGCGACTACGTGCTGGAGATGCTCCTCGCGCACGACGGCGTCGACCTCGACTACGACGACTGCATCGGCGCGACCTACGACGAGGTGCGAGCCGATCCGGATGCCGCGCTCGCCACGATCGTCGAGCGGTACAAGTCCGTCGAGGCGCGGTGCGACGCGGTCGTGATCGTGGGTTCGGACTACACGGATGTCGGCAGCCCCGCCGAGCTCGGCTACAACGCGCGCATCGCGGCGAACCTCGGTGTACCCGTACTCCTTGTGCTCGGGGGCCGCACGGTCGACGCCAAGCCCGAGCAGCTCGGTTCGTCGCAGCCCCGCACTCCGGCCGAGATGGGGCAGCTCGCGCACCTCGCGATCGCGGAGCTCGCGCACGGACGCGCCGAGCTCTTCGCGATCGTCGCGAACCGCGCCGATCCGGAGCACAAGACGGAGACGATCGCAGCGATCAGGCAGGCGATCGCGGCGGCGCATCCGCGGCACACCGACGGCGCCGTGCCGGTGTGGGCGATCCCCGAGGACCCGTACCTGGTCGCGCCGTCGATGCGCGGCATCATGCGGTCGCTCGGCGGGGAGCTCGTCTCCGGCGACCCGGAGCTGCTGACGCGTCCGGCCCTCAGCGTCGTCGTCGCCGGCATGTCCATGGTGAACGTGCTGCCGCGGCTGCTGGAGGGCGCCGTCGTGGTGATCGCCGCCGACCGGTCCGAAGTCCTGCTGGCGACGCTGCTCGCGAACTCGTCGGGAACGTTCCCGTCGCTCGCCGGCATCGTGCTCAACGGGCCGTTCGAGATCCCCGACCCCGTTCGGCGGCTCATCGACGGCCTCGGCTCGAAGCTGCCGATCGTCACGAGCCCCTATGGCACGTACGAGACCGCGGTGCGGATCATGGGCACGCGCGGGCGCCTCGCCGCCGACTCGCAGCGGCGCTACGACACCGCGCTCGCCCTCTTCGAGACCAACGTCGACACCGAGGAGCTCACGCGCGCGCTCGGCGTGGCGCACGCGACGGTCGTGACGCCCCTCATGTTCGAGTTCCAGCTCATCGAGCGCGCGCGGTCGCAGCGCAAGCGCATCGTGCTGCCGGAGGGGGACGACGACCGCATCCTGCGCGCCGCGGGCACCGTGCTCAAGCGCGGCATCGCCGATCTCGTGATCCTCGGCGAGCCGGGCGACGTGCGGGCACGCGCGACCGAGCTCGGCGTCGACCTGGGCGAAGCCCGGCTGCTGAGCCCGTTCGACCCGGAGCACGTGCATCGCTTCGCGGAGGAGTACGCGCGCGTGCGCGCCCACAAGGGCGTCACGTACGAGAAGGCGGCGGACACGGTCACGGATGTGTCGTACTTCGGCACGATGATGGTGCACCTCGGACTCGCCGACGGCATGGTCTCGGGCGCAGCCCACACGACCGCGCACACGATCCGCCCCGCGTTCGAGGTCATCAAGACCAAGCCCGGTGTGTCCGTCGTCTCGAGCGTCTTCTTCATGGCGCTCGCCGACCGCGTGCTCGTGTACGGCGACTGCGCCGTGGTGCCCGATCCGACGAGCGAGCAGCTCTGCGACATCGCGATCTCGTCCGCCGGCACCGCACGTCAGTTCGGCATCGAGCCGCGCATCGCCATGCTGTCGTACTCGACGGGGGAGTCGGGTTCGGGCGCCGACGTCGAGAAGGTGCGCGAGGCGACCGCGCTCGTCCGCGAGAGAGCACCCGAGCTGCTCGTCGAGGGGCCGATCCAGTACGACGCCGCCGCCGACGCGGCGGTCGCCGCGACGAAGATGCCCGACTCGCAGGTCGCCGGCCGCGCGACGGTGTTCATCTTCCCCGACCTGAACACGGGCAACAACACGTACAAGGCGGTGCAGCGCTCCGCGGGGGCCGTCGCGATCGGGCCCGTGCTGCAGGGGCTCAACAAGCCGATCAACGACCTGTCGCGCGGCGCGCTCGTGCAGGACATCGTCAACACGATCGCGATCACCGCGATCCAGGCGCAGGGGGAGTCCGCGTGAGTGTCGTCCTGGTCGTCAACAGCGGCTCCTCGTCGTTCAAGTACCAGCTCATCGACATGGACACCGAGCAGGTGCTCGCGACCGGCCTCGTCGAGCGCATCGGGCAGGCCGACGGAACGTCACGCCACACCGTCACCAACCCGAACCGCGAGGGCCCCGCCACCGCGATGCTCGACGCGACATTCACGCGGCAGCTGCCGATCCCCGACCACACCGCAGGTTTCCGAGTGATGCTCGACGCGTTCTCCGAGCACGGGCCGCTGCTGGAGGAGCATCCGCCCATCGCCGTCGGCCACCGCGTCGTGCACGGCGGGGCGCGCTTCTTCGAGCCGACCCTCATCACACCTCTCGTCGAGATCAACATCGAGGACCTCTCCGAGCTCGCACCGCTCCACAATCCGCCGAACCTCGAGGGCATCAAGGCCGCACGGATCACGTTCCCCGACGTGCCGCACGTCGCCGTGTTCGACACCGCGTTCCACCAGACGCTCCCGCCCGCGGCCTACACGTACGCGATCGACGCCGACCTCGCCGCCTCCCACCGCGTGCGGCGCTACGGCTTCCACGGCACGAGCCACAAGTTCGTGAGCGAGGCGGCGGCGGAATTCCTCGGCCGCCCGCTCGCCGACCTCACGCAGATCGTGTTCCACCTCGGCAACGGCGCGTCGGTCACCGCGGTCGACGGCGGACGCTCGGTCGACACGTCGATGGGCATGACGCCGCTCGAAGGTCTCGTGATGGGCACGCGCTCGGGAGACATCGACCCCGCCGTCCTCTTCCACCTCGCCCGGCGTGCACAACTGTCGGTCGACGATCTCGACGACCTGCTCAACAAGCGCAGCGGACTGCTGGGCCTCGCGGGCGTCAGCGACATGCGCGACATCGAGGCGGGCGTCGACAGGGGGGATGCCGCAGCCACCCTCGCCTTCGACGTGTACATCCACCGCCTGCGCGCGTACGCGGGTGCGTACATGGCCGCCCTCGGCGGTGCCGACGTGATCTCCTTCACGGCGGGCGTCGGCGAGAACTCCGCGCGCGTGCGCGCCGCCGCGCTCGCGACCTTCGGGTTCGCGGGGATCGAGATCGACGAGGCTCGGAACACGGAGCGGCGGGGCGGCATCCGCGTGATCTCGACGGATGCGTCGCGCACGACGGTCCTCGTCGTGCCGACGAACGAGGAGCTCGAGATCGCGCGCCAGACGCTCGCGGTCGCACAGTCCTGACTCAGGGTGTGCGCTCAGGTTCGGCGCGACTACGCTTGCAGGGATCCCGCCAGCACCCTGCCCGGAGGCCCGCTTTCGCCGTGACGTCCCTTCCCGACCTCACCACGTACGACGCCGTGCTGTTCGACCTCGACGGCGTCCTCACCCCGACCGCGGAAGTGCACATGCACGCGTGGCGTGCGATGTTCGAGGAGCTCTTCGCCCAGTGGGGCATCGAGCCGCCGTACACCGATGACGACTACTTCGCCTACCTCGACGGCAAGAAGCGCTACGACGGCGTCGCGAGCCTGCTCCACAGCCGCGACATCGAGGTGCCGTGGGGCGACCCGTCCGACCCGCCGAGCGCCGACACCGTGTGCGGCATCGGCAACCGCAAGAACGAGGTGTTCGAGCGCGTCCTCCGCCAGGAGGGCATCGCTCCGTACCCGGGCTCGCTCGCGCTGCTCGACCGACTGAAGGAAGCCGGAGTCCCCGTCGCGGTCGTGTCGAGCTCGAAGAACGCCGGCGAGGTGCTCGATGTCGCCGGCATCCGCGACCGCTTCGCCGTCGTCATGGACGGCGTCATCGCCGAGCGCGACCAGCTCGCCTCCAAGCCCGCTCCCGACGTCTTCATCGAGGCTGCCCGCATGCTCGGCGCCGAGCCCGCGCGCAGCGCGGCCGTCGAGGATGCGCTCAGCGGCGTGAAGTCCGCCGCACAGGGCGGCTTCGGCCTCGTGGTCGGGGTCGACCGCGGCGTCGGAGCCGACGTGCTGCGCGAGGCCGGTGCCCACATCGTCGTCGATGACCTGGAGGAGTTCATCGCATGATCGACCGCGACCGCTTCCCCGTGGATCCGTGGCGGCTCGTCGAGCGCTCGATCGATCTCGAAGACGTCGGCGTGACCGAGACCCTGTTCGCCGTCGCGAACGGCTACCTCGGACTGCGCGGAAACTTCCCCGAGGGGCGCCACGAGTACGAGCACGGCACCTACATCAACGGGTTCCACGAGACCTTCCAGATCCGTCACGCCGAGAACGCGTACGGCTTCGCCGAGATCGGGCAGACGATCATCAACGCGCCCGACGCGAAGGTCATGCGCGTGTACGTCGACGACGAGCCGCTGTCTCTCGACGTCGCCGACGTGCGCGAGTACGAGCGCGTGCTCGACATGCGCGAGGGCGTGCTGCGGCGCCACATCCGGTGGATGACGCCGTCGGGCAAGGACGTCGTCGTCGAGGACGAGCGCTTCGTCTCGTTCGAGGAGAAGCACCTCGCCGTGCTGCGCCTGTCGATCACGGTCCTCAACTCCGACGCGCCCGTCACGATCAGCTGCCAGGTGATCAACCGTCAGGACGGCGAGAACGTCTACGGCGGCACGCCGATCGTGCCGAAGAAGGCGGGGTTCGACCCCCGCAAGGCCGAGCGCATCGAGGAGCGCGTGCTCCAGCCGCAGGAGTACTGGCAGGACGAGAACCGCTCCGCCTTCGGCTACCGCGTGACCCAGTCCGGCATGGCGCTCGGCGTCGCCGCCGACCACGTCGTCGAGACCGAGAACGAGGTCGAGGCGCGCCGGCTCATCGAGCCCGACATCGCGAAGAACGTGTTCCGCGTGCACGCGCGCGCGGGCGTTCCGACGACGGTCACGAAGTTCGTGGCGTACCACACGTCGCGCGGCGTCCCCCCGCGCGAGCTCGTCGACCGCTGCCGTCGCACGCTCGACCGCGCGATGGCGACCGGGTGCGACGCGCTGCTCGCGCACCAGGCCGAGTGGCTCGCCGGGTTCTGGGATCGCTCCGACGTGCGCATCGCGGGTCACGACGACCTGCAGCAGGCGACGCGCTGGTGTCTGTTCCAACTCGCTCAGGCGTCGGCGCGCGCCGACGGGCTCGGCGTGCCCGCGAAGGGAATGACGGGCTCGGGCTACAGCGGCCACTACTTCTGGGACACCGAGATCTACGTCCTGCCGTTCCTCACGTACACGACGCCGCAGTGGGCGCGGAACGCACTGCGGATGCGGTACCTCATGCTCCCCGCCGCCCGCCGCCGCGCGTTCCAGTTGAACGAGGCAGGTGCGCTCTTCCCGTGGCGGACGATCAGCGGTGAAGAGGCATCCGCCTATTACGCCGCCGGCACGGCGCAGTTCCACATCAACGCCGACATCGTCTACGCCCTCGCGAAGTACGTGCGGGCGACGGGCGACCAGGACTTCCTGCACCGCGAGGGCATCGACATCGCGGTCGAGACGGCTCGCCTGTGGACGACGCTCGGGTTCTGGCGCACGAGCGACGACGGCGAGCGCACGTTCCACATCCACGGCGTGACCGGCCCCGACGAGTACACGACCGTCGTGAACGACAACCTGTTCACGAACGTCATGGCGCGGTTCAACCTGCGCTTCGCGGCGCGCGTGGTGCGCGAGCTCGCCGCCGCCGACGGCGAGGCGTTCCGCACGATGGTGACGCGCCTCAACCTCGAAGCGGGCGAGGCGGATGCGTGGGAGCGCGCCGCCGAGGCGATGTACATCCCCTTCAGCCCGGCGCTCGGCATCCACCCGCAGGACCACGTGTTCCTCGAGCGCGAGATCTGGGATCTCGAGAACACGCCGGCCGACAAGCGGCCGCTCCTGCTGCACTACCACCCGCTCGTGATCTACCGGTACCAGGTGCTCAAGCAGGCCGACGTCGTGCTCGCGCTGTTCCTGCAGGGCAACCACTTCTCGCCCGAGGACAAGCTCGCCGACTTCGAGTACTACGACCCGCTGACCACGGGGGACTCGACTCTCTCCGCCGTCGTGCAGTCGATCCTCGCCGCAGAGGTGGGCTACCAGGACCTCGCGCTCGAGTACTTCCGCCAGTCGCTCTTCGTCGACCTCGCCGACCTGCACCACAACGCCGCCGACGGCGTGCACGTCGCGTCGGCCGGCGGCGTGTGGACCGCGCTCGTGTGCGGCTTCGGCGGCATGCGCGACCACTTCGGCGAGCTCACCTTCGACCCGCGCCTGCCCGCGGCGTGGCCCGAGCTCTCGTACGCGCTGGAGTGGCAGGGCACGCGCCTCGACATCACGCTGCGCCGCGACTCGCTCACGGTGCGCGCGTCGGAGGACGGCACGCACGTCGGCTTCAGCGTGCGGGGCACGCCGTACATGATCGGACCGGGCGAAGAGGTCGTCGTGCCGCTCGCCGACCAGGGCCCGATCATCCCGGGCCGCCCGACGCAGCGCCAGTTCGCCGACATCCGTCGCGAGGACGGGACGCTCCTGTCGGCGTCGGTGCCGACGGTCACCTCGACGATCCCGGTGATCGTGCCCGACCCCGACGGGCACGTGCCGATCGACGTCTAGCGCACCGCCCGAGTCGACCGCCGCGATGTCGTCGGCACGCCGTAGGCTGTGGGGGTGACCACCGCCCTCTACCGCCGCTACCGGCCCGAGACGTTCGGCGAGATGATCGGTCAGTCGCAGGTCACCGAACCGCTCATGACCGCGCTGCGCGGCGACCGCGTCGGCCACGCCTACCTCTTCTCCGGCCCGCGCGGGTGCGGCAAGACGACGTCCGCGCGCATCCTCGCGCGCTGCCTCAACTGCGCCGAGGGCCCCACCGACACGCCGTGCGGCACGTGCGAGAGCTGCATCGAGCTGGGGCGCAACGGCGGCGGGTCGCTCGACGTCGTCGAGATCGACGCGGCCTCGCACAACGGCGTCGACGACGCCCGCGACCTGCGCGAGCGCGCGGTGTTCGCGCCCGCGCGCGATCGCTACAAGATCTTCATCCTCGACGAGGCGCACATGGTGACGCCGCAGGGCTTCAACGCGCTGCTCAAGCTCGTCGAAGAGCCGCCCGACCACGTCAAGTTCATCTTCGCGACGACCGAGCCCGAGAAGGTCATCGGCACGATCCGCTCGCGCACGCACCACTATCCGTTCCGCCTCGTACCGCCCGCCGCGATGCTCGCGTACGTCGAAGAGCTGTGCGCGCAGGAGGGCGTCGAGGTCGAGGCGGGTGTGCTCCCGCTCGTCGTGCGGGCCGGCGGCGGCTCGCCGCGAGACACGCTGTCGCTGCTCGACCAGCTGATCGCGGGGTCGGATGCGGCGGACTCCGGAGCCGTGCGCGTGCAGTACGCGCGGGCGGTGTCGCTCCTCGGCTACACGCACGCCGAGCTCCTCGACGAGGTGGTCGACGCGTTCGCGTCGGCGGATGCCGCCGCGGCGTTCGCCGCGGTCGACCGCGTCGTGCAGACGGGGCAGGACCCGCGGCGCTTCGTCGACGACCTGCTCGAGCGTCTGCGCGATCTCATCGTCGTCGCGGCGACGGGCGAGGGCGCGGCGGCCGTGCTGCGCGGCGTCTCGACCGACGACCTCGCCCGGTACCGGCGCCAGGCCGACGCGTTCGGCGCCGCGCGCCTCTCGCGCACGGCCGACATCGTGATCGCTGCCCTCGACGAGATGACGGGTGCGACATCGCCGCGCCTGCAGCTCGAGCTCATGGTGGCGCGCGTGCTGACGTACGCGACGGCGCCCGCCGCCGCTGCTGCGCCCGTCGCTGCGGTGCCGGCGGCCGCTCCCGCTGCTGCCCCGGCTCCCGCACCGGCACCCGCACCGGCACCCGCGCCCGAGCCTGCCGCGGATCCCGCGCCGCCCGCCGGACCCATCACGCTCGAGACGGTGCGCGCGGCGTGGCCCGACGTGCTCGCGCGTCTGAGCGACATCAACCGCACGTCGTGGATGGTCGCGCAGACCGCTCGCGTCGTCGACCTCGCCGACGATGTGCTCACCCTCGCCTTCCCGAGCCCGTCCGACCTCGCGAAGTTCAAGAAGCTCCCGGGTGGGCCGAGCGAAGACCTGCGCACGGCGATCAACGCGGTGCTCGGCTTCCGTGTGCGGTACATCGCGCGGCACGAGCCCGGCGGCCGCGAGCCCGAGTCGGGCGGCGGGGGCCCCGCGGAGGGCACGCGGGGCGAACCCGAGCCCGACCCTGCGAGAGCCCGCGTAGCCACGACGTACGCCGCCGCTCCGGTCACCGAGTGGGCGGTCGCCCCGATCCCCGACACCCCTGCTCCCGGTGCCGAAGGCCCGCCGGCGACGCCGCACCTCGCGGTCGACGACGAGCCCGAAGAGGCGGTCGCCGCCGTGCGCATCGCGACGCTGGCACCCGCTCGCGAGGGCGACGTGCTGCCGGCAGACGAGGTCGAGACCTCGATCGAGACCGAAGACGACGACGGGGAGCCGGTGACCGAGGTCGAGGCGCCGGTGCCGCCGGTCGTCCCTCCTGCGCCGGTGCGGCCGGCCGCGGCATCCGGGGGTCCCCAGCGATACGGCGAGGCAGTCGTGCGCCAGGTGCTCGGAGCGCGCTTCGTGCGTGAGGAGCCCTACGAGCCGCCGACGAGGTTCAGCTAGCCATGTACGACGGCATCGTCCAAGAGCTGATCGACGAGTTCGGCCGCCTTCCGGGCATCGGGCCGAAGTCGGCGCAGCGCATTGCGTTCCACATCCTGCAGACGCCGAACTTCGACGTGTCCCGGCTCGCGCAGCTGCTCGGCGAGGTGCGCGAGAAGGTGCGGTTCTGCGAGGTGTGCGGCAACGTCTCCGAGCAGGAGCGCTGCGCGATCTGCCGCGACCCGCGCCGCGACACGACGGTCATCTGCGTCGTCGAAGACGCGAAGGACGTCGCGGCGATCGAGCGCACGCGCGAGTTCCGCGGCCTGTACCACGTGCTCGGCGGCGCGATCAGTCCGATCGCGGGCGTCGGCCCCGACGACCTGCGCATCACGCAGCTCATGCAGCGGCTCGCCGACGGCACGGTGAAAGAGGTCATCATCGCGACGAACCCCAACCTCGAGGGCGAGGCGACCGCCACGTACCTCAGCCGCCTCCTGCACACGCTCGAGATCTCCGTGACGCGTCTCGCGTCCGGCCTGCCCGTCGGCGGCGACCTCGAGTACGCCGATGAGGTCACCCTCGGCCGCGCGTTCGAGGGCAGACGCTCACTGTGAACGCGGCACAGCGGTTCGACGCCCGCGCATGGCTGCTGTTCGCGGCCATGGCGGTGCTGTGGGGCATCCCGTATCTGTTCATCCGCGTCGCCGTCGACTCGTACTCGCCGGCGGCGGTCGTCGCCGGGCGCACGCTGCTCGGCGCGCTGATCCTCCTGCCGTTCGCGATCCGCCAGAAGGCGCTGCGACCCGCGTGGTCGAAGATCGGGTGGGTGCTCGCGTTCGGGGCGATCGAGATGGCAGGGCCCTTCCTGCTGCTGAGCCACGCCGAGCAGACGATCCCGTCGGGGCTGACCGGGCTCCTCGTCTCGACGGTGCCGCTGTTCGCCGCCGTGATCGCGTTCGCGGGCGGCGACCGCACCGCGCTCGGGCGCGCCCGCTCGATCGGGCTCGTGATCGGCTTCGCGGGTGTCGCGGTGATCGTGGCCGGCCCGGGGCTCGCCGTCGAGGGCGGCGGAGGGCTCATCGCCGTCGGCGAGGTGCTGCTCGTGGCCGTCCTGTACGCGATCGCTCCGTTCATCGTCGCCACGAAGCTCAAGGACGTGCCATCGCTCGGCAGCGTCACCCTCGCGCTCGCCGCGGTCGGCCTCTTCTATCTGCCGATCGCCCTGCTCACGCAGCACGAGGTGCCGACGACGCCGAGCACCGTGTCGCTCGTGCTGCTGGCGGTGCTGTGCACGGCCCTCGCGTTCATCGTCTTCTTCGCGCTCATCGCGCGCGTGGGGCCCGCGCGGGCGCCGCTGTTCACATACGTGAACCCCGTCGTCGCGATCATCCTCGGCGCCATCATCCTCGGCGAGGAGATCACCCTCGGTCTGCTCGTGGGCTTCCCGCTCGTCATCTTCGGGTGCTGGCTGGCGGCGACCGGCGGCCGTCTGCGCGTTCGCGACAAGGTCGACGAGCTGCCGCCGCTCTCGCCCTGAGTCCCCGGCCCTGAGTCAGCGCAGAACCTCGACGAGGGCCACCCACGAGACGCCGATCGCCGACACGATCGCGGTGAGCGTGCCGACGGCCAGCGCGATCATCGCGTCCGGAACCGAGAGGAGCAGCAGCACGCCGCCGATGGCGTAGGCGACCAGGGGCAGGAAGCCCAGCGTGGAGTTCGCGAGCCGCATACGCACCTGGGGCGACCGGTCGCGCGCGATCCTCGACGCGGCATGGATCTGGAACCCGCCCGCCAGCAGCGCCGCCACGAGGACGATCGCTCCGTACCACCGGGGAGCGATACCCGGGATGAGTCCTGCGCCGGTCGTCGTGATCGCCAGCACGAGCGTTGCGATCGCGGCCGCGAGGCGCGCGGTGAGCGTGGACGCCTTGATGATCTCGGCGATGTTCACGCTCGCGGCGACGATCACGAGGCCCGCGAGTGCCGCGGTCGCGCCGACCATCGCGACGTTGAAGTCCTTCCACAGCTCCAGCTGATCCATGCCCGGATGCTAGCGCCGCCTATGCGGATGCCGTCAGCCCTGGCGATCCTGCGAGGCACAAGGCACGATGGACGGAACATCCACATCGGTGTGGGAGGCGTGAATGGACCCGACGCCCGGCAACGGACACCGGACGGTCGCCCTCGTGGGAGGGACCGGCTCAGGCAAGACGATGCTCGCAGAGGCGCTGCTGTTCCAAGCCGGCGCGATACCGCGCAAAGGCTCGATCGAGCAGGGCACGACCGTATGCGACCACGATCCCGAGGAGATCGCCCGCGGCTCGACGCTCGGCATCTCGCTCGCATACCTCTCGTGGCCGTGCTCCGACGGCGTGGAACGCGCCATCACGTTGATCGACACCCCGGGGCATCCGGATTTCATCGGCGCGGTCGACACCGCGCTGGCCGTCGCGGATGCCGCGGTCATCGTCGTGAGCGCGGTCGACGGCCTGAACGCGGGCACGCGCGCCGCATGGAGCGCCACCGAGCACGCGGGGGTGCCGCGCATGGTCGTCGTGACGCAGGAGGACCGCGCGCGGGCCGACTTCCGGCGCGTGCTCGGCGAGCTGCGTGCGGCCTTCGGCGAGAAGCTGTGGCCGCTGGAGATGCCGCTCGGCGAGGAGCAGGACTTCCACGCGGTCGCCGACGTGCTGAGCGAGCACGCCCTCGTGTACGACGAGTCCGGCCACCATCACGAGGAGCCGATCCCCGAGTCGGCGCGCGTCGAGGAGCACGACCTGCACGTGAGCGTCACCGAGGAGATCGTGTCGCACGACGACGAGCAGCTCGAGGCGTACCTCGAGGGCGAAGAGCCCTCGCCCGACGAGCTCGAGCGCACATTCGCGCGCGAGGTGGCGTCCGGCGAGGCCGTGCCCGTGCTGCTGTGCTCGTCCGAGACGGGCACCGGCATCGATCGCGTCGCCGACCTGCTGTGCGCGCTCACGCCCTCGGCGCACGACCACGACACGCGCATCGTCGTCGGCGGCTCGGCGGACGGGGAGGGCGGCACCGAGGTCGCCGTCGCCCCGAGCCCCGAGGGAGAGACCGTCGTCCACGTCTTCCGCACGGTCGCCGACCCGTTCGTCGGGCAGATCGCGATGCTCAAGGTGCTGTCGGGCACGCTGCGCCCGAGCGACAAGCTGCGCAATGCGACGACGGGAACCGAAGAGCGGATGCCGGCGCTGTTCCGGCTGCGCGGGTCGCAGCATGTCCCGGCCGACGCACTTCGCTGTGGAGAGGTGGGTGCCGTCGCGAAGCTCACCGGCTCGCCGTCCGGCTCGATCCTGTGGTCGCGCGCACAGGGAACCGCGCGCCCCGCGCCGCTCCCGCATCGCGAGCCCGTGTACGCCGTGACCCTCACGCCGGTGAGCCAGTCCGACGACGCGAA
This sequence comes from Microbacterium sp., assembly GCF_035687345.1. Lineage (GTDB taxonomy): Bacteria > Actinomycetota > Actinomycetes > Actinomycetales > Microbacteriaceae > Microbacterium. Next base: position 2,456 of record NZ_DASRXZ010000102.1, on the reverse strand, counting down.
GCTGTCCGGTGCGCTGGCGCGCCTGCTCGCCGAGGACCCGACCCTCGTGCTCGACCGCACGGGCGGCGAGACGATCCTCCGCGGGCTCGGCGACACGCACCTCGCGGTCGCGGTCGAACGGCTCGCGCGCGTGCTCGGCGTGCACGTCACGACCGGTCCCGCGCCGGTCGCGTATCGCGAGACGATCGCGCGTCCGGCCCAGGCGGAGGGGCGCCTCAAGAAGCAGTCCGGCGGGCACGGGCAGTTCGCCGTGGTGCAGTTGCGCGTCTCGCCCCTGCCCACGGGCTCCGGTTTCGAGTTCGTCGACTCTGTCGTCGGGGGAGCGGTGCCGCGGCAGTACATCCCCGCGGTGGAGAAGGGGGCGCGCGACGCCCTCGCGGCGGGCGGGCCGCAGGGGCATCCGGTCGTCGACGTTCGCGTCGAGCTGTACGACGGCAAGTCGCACTCCGTCGACTCGTCGGAGATGGCGTTCCGCACCGCCGCCGCGATGGGTGTCAAGGCGGCCCTCGCCGAGGCGGGGACGATCGTGCTCGAGCCGGTGTCGATCGTCACGATCACCGTGCCGCCCGACCTGCAGGGTCCCGTGCTCACCGACCTGTCGTCGCGCCGCGCGCGCGTCAACGCGACGGAGTCGACCGAGGACGGCCGGACGCGCATCATCGCGAGCGCCCCCGAGGCGGAGTTGGCGCGATACGTGCTCGAGCTGCGCTCGCTCACGGGTGGCCAGGCGGAGCTCATGATCGCGTCCGACCGCTACGAGAAGGCGCCCGAGCCGCACCGCGTGTGACCTCGGATGCCCCGGCCGTCGCATGACGGCACGGGAATGCGCCGATCGTAAGATGGATCGTCGGGCGCGGCCGGGAGCCCGCCGACGTATCCCCGGGAGAACCACGTGGCGCTTATCGTCCAGAAGTACGGCGGCTCGTCCGTCGCCGACGCCGAGAGCATCAAGCGCGTCGCGAAGCGCATCGTCGACACGCGCCGCGCCGGCAACGACGTCGTCGTCGCGGTGAGCGCGATGGGCGACACGACCGACGAGCTGCTGGAGCTGGCCGCGCAGGTCGCGCCGATCCCGGCGCCCCGCGAGCTCGACATGCTCCTGTCGAGCGGCGAGCGCATCTCGATGGCCCTGCTCGCCATGGCGATCCACTCGATGGGCTTCGAGGCGCGCTCGTTCACGGGCAGCCAGGCGGGCATGATCACCACCGCTGACCACGGCGCGGCGCGCATCGTCGACGTCACGCCGGTGCGCCTGCGCGAGGCGCTCGACGAGGGCGCCATCGTCATCGTCGCCGGCTTCCAGGGCTTCAACCGGGACACGCGAGACATCACGACGCTCGGCCGCGGCGGGTCCGACACGACCGCCGTCGCCCTCGCGGCGGCGCTCGACGCCGACGTGTGCGAGATCTACAGCGATGTCGACGGCATCTTCACCGCCGACCCGCGCGTCGTGCCGAGGGCCCGCAAACTCGACGTCGTCTCCGCAGAGGAGATGCTCGAGCTCGCCGCGAACGGTGCGAAGGTGCTCTACATCCGCGCCGTCGAGTACGCACGCCGCCACGGCGTGATGATCCACGCGCGCTCGACGTTCAGCTCGAGCGTCGGGACGTATGTGCTCGGCCCGGGCATGACGGTGCCCGACGGCCAGAAGAACGCCGACACGGACGCCCACAAGGGAGAACACATGGAAGAGCCGATCGTCGCAGGCGTCGCGACCGACCTCAGCCAGGCGAAGATCACGATCATCGGCGTGCCCGACGTGCCGGGCAAGGCGGCCGAGATCTTCAAGCTCGTCGCGCGCTCGGGTGCGAACGTCGACATGATCGTGCAGAACGTCTCGGCGGCGGCGACCGGTCGCACCGACATCTCGTTCACGCTTCCCAAGGCGGATGCGCCGGCGGCGCTGCGCGCGCTCGCGGCCGACAAAGACGCGATCGGCTTCGAGAGCCTCGTGCACGACGACCAGATCGGCAAGCTGTCCGTCGTGGGCGCCGGCATGCGCACGCACTCGGGTGTGTCGGCGACGCTGTTCGAGGCGCTGTCGGTCGCGGGCATCAACATCGAGATGATCTCGACGTCCGAGATCCGCATCTCGGTCGTGGTGCGTGGCGACGACCTCGCCGAGGCCGCTCGCGTCGTGCACACCGCGTACGGGCTCGACGGCGACACCGAGGCCGTCGTCTACGCCGGCACCGGGCGCTGACACGAGTGCCGCGATGACTGCCAACTCCCTGCGGATCTTCGCCACCCTCGCACACGGGGCGTAGCGCGGACGGAACGCCCTCGGAGCGGAGCGGTAGAATCGGGCAACCCCCGCGCGACCGACGACGCCCGCGCGTCCGCTCCACGCTGAGGAACTCCCCATGACCCGCATCTCAGACACCGGACTCTCCGTCGCCGTCGTGGGCGCCACCGGCCAGGTCGGCGGTGCGATGCTCGACATCCTCGAGGAGCGC
>NZ_DASRXZ010000101.1:0-70430 GCF_035687345.1 Microbacterium sp. | reverse complement strand
GTGCCGCGTGCGGCGAGGATCGCGACGTTGGCGACGACGGCGACCACCGCGATGGTCGCGATCGCGAGGGCGAAACGACGGACGGGTCGGGCGAGCGCGAGCAGCAGTGCGAGCGCGACCGCGATCACGAAGGCCACCAGGATCACGCTGCGGAACGAGATCAGCTGTGCGATCGGATAGATGCGCTCGAGGCGGAAGAACGCCGGCCAGGTCAGCACCGCCGCGCCGATCGCGCACAGCACGGCGACGAGGATCCCGAGGAGGCGGAGCACTCGGCGACTCTATGCGAGCAGGCTGGGAAATCTCGAAACGGCGCACGTGTCTCCGCCGTGCGCGCGCGCCGTGTCGGGGCCCCCGCTACGCTCGGAGCATGGCGGTGAATCGGCGCTTCGAGGGCCCCAGCGACCTTCACCTCCACTCCACCCATTCCGACGGCACAGAGTCGCCGGCGCTCGTGCTCGCGGCGGCGCACCGCCACGGCCTGCGCACGGCGGCGCTGACCGACCACGACACGACGGCGGGGTGGGCCGAGGCCGCCGAGGCCGCCGTCTCGCTCGGCATGACATTCATCCCGGGGATCGAGCTCTCGGCGAAGCACCAGTACCGCAGCGTCCACGTGCTGGGCTACCTCTTCGACCCCGACGACGCCGCCCTCGTCGCGATGATGGACCGCATCCGCTCGTCGCGCCTCGATCGGGCGCGCCTGATGGCGGAGCGCATCGCGCGCGACTACGACGTCGCATGGGACGACATCGTCGCCCAGACCACCGACGGCGCGACCGTCGGCCGCCCGCACATCGCCGATGCGCTCATCGCTCGCGGGCTCGTGCGCGATCGCGCCGAGGCTTTCTCCAGCATCCTGAGCCCGCGGGGCGAGTACTACGTCGCCCTGTACGCACCGGATCCGGTGACGGCGGTGGGGCTCATCGCGGATGCCGGGGGCGTGCCGATCATCGCGCACCCGGCCGGTCGCGCGGGGGTCCTCCCGATGCCCATCCTCGACGAGATGCTCGACGCGGGCTTGGCGGGATTCGAGCTCGGCCACCGCGAGAACCTGGAGAGCGGCATCCGGACTCTTCGCCGCCTGAGCGAGGAACGCGACCTCATCGTCACGGGCTCGAGCGACTACCACGGTCTCGGCAAGCCGAACCAGCCGGGCGAGAACACGACCAGCGACGACATGGTCGAGCGGATCATCGAACGCGGACGCGGAAGCGCCCCCGTCTATCCGTGACGAGGGCGCTTGCGCGCGGGGGCCCCGCGACGTCAGTGGGCGAGAGCCTTGGCCTTCAGGTGCTCGTACTCCTCCTGCGTGATCGTCCCGGCGTCGAGCAGGCTCTTCGCCTTGGCGATCTCTTCGGCAGGGCTCGATCCGGCGACCTGCTTGATGTACGAATCCGCCGCGGCCTGCGCCGCCTGCGCCTCCTTCTGACTGCGCTCCGCCATGCCCTGGCCGCGCGCGATGAGGTAGACGAGCGCGGTGAGGAACGGGACGAAGACCAGGAAGATGATCCAGACCGCCTTCCACCAGCCGTTGAGCTTGTGGTCGCGGAAGAGATCCCCGATGATCGCGAACAGTGCCATCAGGTAGGCGATGAAGACGAACGCCCACAGGAACCACCAGATGAGGCTCCAGAAGTTGGACCAGAAGTCCATGGATTCTCCTTGGGTAGAAGGACGCTGCGAGCAGCGCGACGGCGGCGAGGCTCCGTCGTCTGATGCCGATTATGGCGGGGGAGTGCGTTCGACGGAATGACCTCCGCGTGAGCGTCGGAGGGCCGCGTCGCGACGCCGGCGGGTTAGCGTGGGCGGATGCGGCAGTCCACCGCGCTCGAACGGCGCATCGACGCGGTCGCGCATCGGCTGCTGCGGAGTGCGCCGGATCGCGGCATCCGTTCGACTCTCGTCGAGCTCGCGGTGTTCGTGCTCAAGCAGGCGTGGGCGTGCGTCTTCGGCGCCGCGCTGCTGGCCCTGATCGTCGCGGTGCGGCTCTGGTACCCAGACGATGCGGCGCTCGCGCGCAACGACTTCCTGACGATCGCGGCGGTCGCGATCCAGGTCGTCATGGTCGCCGCGCGCCTCGAGACGGGGCGCGAGCTGTGGGTGATCGTTCTCTTCCACGTGACCGGCACCGTCATGGAGATCTTCAAGACCGACGTCGGGTCATGGGCATACGCGGCCGACGGCGTGCTGCGGATCGCGGGCGTGCCCCTGTTCAGCGGCTTCATGTACGCGGCCGTCGGGTCGTACATGGTGCGCGTGTACCGGCTCTTCGACCTCGGCTTCACTCGGTATCCGCGACGGTGGCTCACGGCGCTGGTCGCGGCGGCGATCTACGTCAACTTCTTCACGCACCATTTCTGGTGGGATCTGCGGTGGGTGCTGCTCGCGCTCGTCGTGCTGCTGTGGCTGCCGACCGTGATGTACGCGCGGGTGTGGCGGCGTGTTCTCCGGATCCCGTTGCTCGCCGCGTTCGCGGGTGTCGCCGTGTTCATCTACCTCGCCGAGAACATCGGCACGTGGGCGGGCGCGTGGCTCTATCCGAACCAGGTCGAGGGGTGGCATCCGGTCTCTGCCACGAAGCTCGTGTCGTGGTTCCTGCTCATGATCATCTCGGTCGTGCTCGTCGCGTGGGTCTACCCGCCGCGCGAGCCCGCGGCCGCGGTGGCGGCGCAGCCGGCGGTGCGCCCGGCGGCTCCGGCGCGGCGGGCGGCCGCGCGTTCGGAGCAGGCCGGGGCGGCGGGAACAGGACCGATCCTGAGGCCCCGTCCTGATCCGGATGCCTCGACCTGACCTGATGCCGACGCGGTGGCTCGCCGCCCACACCCGTGCGAAATCAGGACATCTGGCGGAGTCAGGAGCATCCGCACGCGATCGTCCTGCTGCGGCCAGATGTCCTGATTCGGGCGCGCGGCGCGGCGCGAGCGCGCGGCGCGAGCGGGGGCCGCGACGACGGCGGCGCGCCGTGGCGTCAGGACGCCGCGGGCGTGCTCGAGCGGGGGCCGCGGCGGCGACGGCGGCGCCGCGCCGCGGCGTCAGGACGCCGCGGGCGTGCTCGAGCGGGGGCCGCGGCGGCGACGGCGGCGACGCGCCGGGGCGGGCTTGCCGTCGTGGTGCTCCTTGCCGCCTCCGTCGTGCGTTCCGCCGCCCTCGGTGCGCTCGGCGCGCTGCGAGGACGTGTGGTCTCCGTCGCGCGAGGGCGCGGCATCCGTCGATCCCTCGGCGAACGTCGCCCCGACGCGCTCACTCGACGAGCGCCGACGGCGGCGACGACGGGTCGTGCCGGCGTCCTCGCCCTGCTCGGCGGCCTCGGCCGCGCGCTCGGGACGGCGCTGCGTCTTGACGGCCTGCGTCTTCGGGGCGGTCGCGATGCGGCCCTTCGTGCCCTCGGGGATGTCGAGGTCGGTGTAGAGGTGCGGGCTCGACGAGTACGTCTCGACGGGCTCCGGCTGGCCGAACTCGAGGGCGCGGTTGATGAGGGCCCACTTGTGCAGGTCCTCCCAGTCGACGAACGTGACCGCGATGCCCGTCTTGCCGGCGCGGCCGGTGCGCCCGGCGCGGTGCAGGTACGTCTTCTCGTCGTCGGGGATCGTGTGGTTGATCACGTGGGTGACGTCGTCGACGTCGATGCCGCGCGCGGCGACATCCGTCGCGATCAGCACGTCCTTCTTGCCTGCCTTGAACGCCGCCATCGAGCGCTCGCGCGCCTCCTGGCTCATGTCGCCGTGGACGGCGCCAGCGTTGAAGCCGCGGTCGTTGAGCTCGTCGACGAGCTTCTGCGCGGCGCGCTTCGTGCGCGTGAAGATGACGGTCTTGCCGCGGCCCTCCGCCTGCAGGATGCGGGCGATGACCTCGTCCTTGTCGAGCGCGTGCGTGCGGTACACGAGATGGCGGATGTTCGCCTGCGTGAGGCCCTCGTCGGGGTCGTTCGCGCGGATGTGGATCGGGTTCGACATGAACCGACGCGCGAGTGCGACGATCGGACCGGGCATCGTCGCCGAGAAGAGCTGCGTGTGGCGGACCGCCGGGACCTTCTGGAAGATCTTCTCGATGTCGGGGAGGAACCCGAGGTCGAGCATCTTGTCGGCCTCGTCGAGCACGACCTCGGTCGCGTTCGAGAGGTCGAGCAGGCGCTGGTTGTTGAGGTCGATGAGACGACCAGGGGTGCCCACGACGATCTGCGCCCCCGCCCTGAGCTGGTCGATCTGACCCTCGTACGCCTTGCCGCCGTAGATGGCGACGACGCTCGTCGAGCGGTTCGAGGTGAGCATGTCCATGTCTTCGTAGACCTGCACCGCGAGCTCGCGCGTCGGCACGACGATGAGTGCCTTGACGCCGGGCTCGGGGTCGAGACCGAGGCGCTGGACCACCGGGATGCCGAAGCCGAACGTCTTGCCCGTTCCGGTCTTGGCCTGGCCGATGATGTCCTGCCCCGGGAGGCCGAGGGGGATGGTCTGCTCCTGGATCGGGAACGCGTCCACGATGCCGCGAGCCGCGAGGGCGTCGACGATGTCCTGATCGACGCCGAGTTCGACGAAGGTCGTCACGATACTGTTGCCTGTCCGGCAGTCAGAAGCTGCCTGAGTCCGTGCCCTGGCGCTACAGGTCTCCCCGGCGCGGGCTGTGGTGCGGTCCACGCCCATTCTCTGCCACAGGCGCGGGAGCCCCGATCCATCGCCGGGGACCGATCCAGGATACCGGACAGCCCCGTGAGTCAGCCGAGCGCCGGTTAGGGTGGAGGCTGTGGTGAGGTGGTTCTGGCAGCGCCGCGAGCCCGGTCGACGGCTTCAGCTGCGCGAACGAGGCGACCTCGGCGACGCCCACCGCGTGGCGTTCGAGCAGCTCGCGCCCGACATCGACACGTTCCTGGGCCAGGCGGCGTACCTGCAGCTCGGCTACTTCGAGACGTTGAGCGAGCTCATCGCGTCGACGCCCGCGCTCTCCGAGAAAGAGGCCCTCTCGCGCGCCGCAGGGGCCGCGCTGACGAAGCACGAGGAGCTCGTCGCGCTCATCCGCGAGCGGGGCGACGACCCGACCGAGATCATGCTCCCGTTCCGCGAGCAGCTCGACGCGTTCCGCGCCGCGACGCACGGAGTACGGCCGCAGGAGACGATGCTCTCGGTGCACATCACGGCGGGCATGCTCGACGACTTCTACCTCGCGCTGTCGGCGAGCTACGGCGAGACCGGTCGGCGTGTCGCGCGCATCCTGCAGGCCGACGACGACCGCGACGCGCTCGTCGACCTGCTCGGCGCGGCCATCGAGAGCGACCCCGAGTGGCGGTCGCTGCTCGCGATGTGGGGTCGTCGACTGGTCGGCGACACGCTCCTCATCGCGCGCGCGGCACTTCGACCGGGGTCGCTCGACGTGGCCGGCGAGCGGAAGGTGGAGCCTGTGTTCACCGAGCTCATGGCGGCGCACTCGCGCCGCATGGACGCGATGGGGCTCGCCGCCTAGCGCAGTCCGCCCGCGGCGGCGTCAGGCGATGCGCAGGCGCTCGCGCTCGCGCTCATCGTGCGCGTCGCGGATGCGCTTGAGCACGACCAGCGTCGGCCACACCACCGCGGCGGGGGCGACGAAGGCGGCGAGCCAGATCCACGGGCTGTCGACGCCCTGACCGGCCCACGTGAGGAGCATCCACGCGAGTCCGGCCACGAACGTGCCCAGGATCGGGGCGAGCGCGACGCCTCGCGTCGAGCGGCCGGGAACGACGAAGTGCAGTGCTACGCCGATGCACGCGCCGACGATCAGGCCCAGGAGGATCTGCATGTCAGGCGACGAACCCGACGCGGCGCGACTCCTCGGTGCCGATCTCGACGTAGGCGAGGCCCGAGGTCGGCACGATGAAGGAGTTGCCCTTGTTGTCGGTGAAGGTGACGTGGGTCGCACCCGAGTCGAGGGCGCTCGCGACGGACTTCTTGACGTCGGCGGCGGCTTCGTCTGTCTCGAAGCTGAGCTCGCGGCCGGTGTTCGTGATGCCGATGCGGATCTCCACGTGACTGCCTTTCCTTCCGCGCCCCGGGTCGGACGCATGGCAACTCTATGACAGATGCGGATGCCGCGGCCCGGGCACGCACGCCTGCGCGAACGCTCTCGGCGAACGCCGCGGGGGGACTCCCGGCAGGTGGAGTCAGCGGCCTCGCCGCGGTCCGGCGATGTCGCCGCCGACGACTACTGTGCTTCACATGAAGCCCGGCCATCGCGCGTCCCCGGCCCTCGACGAGGGGCAGCGCGCGGTCGTGGGGCTCGGGGTCGAGGCATCCGGTGTCGTCATCGGCGGCCCGGGCACCGGCAAGACCGCGACGCTCGTCGCGCGCGCGGCGAGGCTGCTGCACGACGGGGTGGTCGCACCCGAAGAGCTGCTCGTGCTCACGCCGACGCGACAGACCGCGACGGCGCTGCGCGACCGCGTGGCGGCCGGGCTCGACGTCGCGACACCGGGCCCGCTGGCGCGGTCGGTCGCATCGTTCGCGTTCCAGCTCGTGCGCGCGGCGGCCGTCGCCGGCGGAGCGGCGCCGCCCCAGCTGCTGACGGCGGGAGACCAGGACCGCATCATCGCCGAGCTTCTCATCGGCGATGAGGAAGACGCCGCCGCGGGGCGCGATCGCTGGCCCGAGAGCCTGGGCACGGGCGTGCGGCGCTCGCGGCCGTTCCGCTCCGAGCTGCGTGCGCTGTTCGCGCAGTGCTCCGACCTCGGGCTGCGGCCGGCCGAGCTCAGCGCGCTCGGTGAGGCGTCGGGGCGCGAGACGTGGGTCGCGGCGGCAGGGTTCCTCGAGGACTACCGCTACGCGCTGTCGCGCATGCGCAGCGCGCACCGCGACCCCGCCGAGCTCGTGCACGAGGCGGCGGATCTGCTCGCGGAGGCGGGCCCCGAGCGGATCGGTCCGGCTGCCGGTCTCCGTGTGCTCCTCGTCGACGACGCGCAGGAGCTCACGCGCGGCGGTATCGCGCTGCTGGAGGCCGCGCGTCGCCGGGGCATCGCCGTGGTCGCGTTCGGCGATCCCGACATCGGGTCGGGGGCGTTTCGCGGCGCCGGACCCGAGCTGTTCGAGAGGCTCGTGGCGATGCTCGAGACGGTCCACGTGCTCGACGGCTCGCACCGCGGCTCGCGCGCGATCACCCACCTCACGCGCTCCATCACGGCCTCGATCGGCGTGAGCGGCCGCGTCGAGCATCGCCGCGCACCGGGCGAGCCCGTCGCCGACGAGCGCATCCAGGCCGTGCACGCGTCGTCGCCCTTCGAAGAGGTCGACCGCATCGCGCGCATCCTGCGCACGTGGCACGTCATGGACGGCATCCCGTGGGACGAGCTCGCCGTCATCGCGCACGACACGCGCCAGGTCGCGCACCTCGAGGCGGAGCTCGCGGCGCGGGAGGTGCCCGTGCGCGCGGGCAGCGCCCCGCGGCCGCTCGGCCGCGAACCGGTGGTGCGCGACATCGCGTCGCTCGTACGGCTCGGGCTCGAAGACCCGGCCGAGCGCGATCCCGAGGCTCTCGCGGATGCCCTGCTGACGCCCTTCGGAGGACTGGACGCCGTGGGCCTGCGCCGCGTGCGCGCGCGCCTGCGCACGATCGAGCTCGCCGCCGGCGGCTCCCGCTCGGCGAAGGAGCTGCTCGCCGAGGCGATGGCCGAGCCCGCCGTGCTGGCACTCATCGACGCGCCCGACGCGCATCGTGCCGAGCGCCTGGCCACGACACTGCGGCTCGTGCACGAGGCGGGCGAGCGTGGGGCGACCGTGCACGAGCTCCTGTGGCTGGTCTGGGACCGTTCGGGCCTCGAGCGCGAGTGGGCGCGCCGCGCGTCCGGCACCGGGCCACTGGCGGCCGAGGCCGGGCGCGCGCTCGACGCGCTCGTGGCGCTGTTCGGCGCCGCGAAGCGCTACGTCGAGCGGTCGGGGGCAGACGCATCCGCCGACTCGGGCCCCGCGCCGTTCCTGCGCGACATCCTCGACAGCGAGGTACCCGAAGACCTGCTCACCGTGCCGGAGCGACCGGGCGCGGTGTCGCTCCTCACTCCCGCGGCCGCCCTCGGCACCGAGTTCGAGGCGGTCGTCATCGCGGGCGTCCAGGAGGGCGTGTGGCCCAACACGCGACTGCGCGGCGGGCTCCTCGACGTGTGGCGGCTGGCCGATGACATCGACGCGTGGCGCGCCGGGAGGCCGTCCGTCGAACCGGCCGTGCTCGACCGCCGTCGCGGAGTGCTGCACGAAGAGCTGCGGCTCTTCGCTCGCGCCGTCTCGCGTGCCCGCACCCGCCTGGTCGTGACCGCTGTCGACGACGACGACCTCGGTCCGAGCCCCCTCTTCTCGTACCTGCCTCCGCCGTCCGACGACGAGGGCGCGCGCAACGAGCATCCGCTCACGCTCCGCGGACTCGTGGCCCTGCACCGGCGCGCGCTCACGACCTCGCGCGATGCCGCCGCGCGCGTGGCGGCGGCCGACCAGCTCGTGCTCCTCGCCGAGGCGGGTGTCGCGGGAGCGCGGCCCGACGAGTGGTACGGCGTCGCGCCGCCGACGTCGACCGCGCCGGTCCATGACCTGCAGCGCGCCCCCGTGCGCGTCTCGCCGTCGCGCCTCGAGGGCTTCGAGAAGTGCGGCCTCGATTGGGTCATCCGCACGCTCGGCGGTGATACGCGATCGTTCTCGGCGGGGCTCGGCACGATCCTGCACGCCGCGATGGAGCGCGGCGGCGGCATCGATGAGCTGCGTGCGGTGGTCGACGAGCGCTGGGGCGAGCTCGACTTCGAGGCGCCGTGGCTCGAGCGTCAGGAGCGCACGTGGGCAGACACGCTGGTGCGCCGCCTCGACGCGTACCTGCGCCGCTTCGAGAACGAGGGCGGTGAGCCGATCGGCGCCGAGACGCGGTTCCGTCTCGAGATCGATGCGCCGGAGGATCCGGATGCCACACCCCGCGTGCGCCCGTACATCGAGCGCGACCCGGCGACCGACTCCCTGCTCGACGCATCCGCCGAGGCCGCGGAGCGCCCCCTTGCGGCCGCCGTGCTGAGCGGGTCGATCGACCGCGTCGAGCTGTATCCGCCCGACCGGGGCGAGGCCGTGCCGCTCGGCTCGGGCGCGCGGCGCGTCGTCGTCGTCGACCTCAAGACCGGTCGATCGGAGGATCGCGTGAGCGACGCGAAGGTCGTCGAGGACGCCCAGCTCGCCGCGTACCAGCTCGCGATCGACTCGGGGCTCGTCGAGCTCCCGCCCGACGCCGAGAACGCGGGGGCGCGCCTGCTCGTGCTGTCGCGCAAGCTGAAGGACACCCACTACCGCATCGCGCACCAGAAGGCGCTCACACCCGAGACGCGCGCGCAGTTCCTGCGGCGCGTCATCGCCGACGCGCGGGGGATGGCGGCGTCGTCCTTCATCGCGAACGTCGATCAGCACTGCACGACCGACCGCTTCGGCGTGTGCCGCCTGCACACCGTGAAGGCGGTGAGCTCGGCGTGACGTCTCTCGCGACCGAGGCCACACGCGTGCGCTGGGACGGCCCGCTCGAGCTCTCCGCGTCGGTCGTCGCCGCCGCGCTCGGGCTTCCCGAGCCCACCCCCGACCAGCGGCGCGTGATCGAGGCGCCGCCCACACCCGCCCTCGTGATCGCGGGCGCCGGCAGCGGCAAGACCGAGACGATGGCCGGCCGGGTCGTGTGGCTCGTCGCGAACGGGCATGTCCGACGCGACGAGGTGCTGGGCCTCACGTTCACGCGCAAGGCGGCGGGCGAGCTCGCCGAGCGCATCGAGTCGCGGCTGGCCCGCATCGACGAGTACGGCCGGCGCGGCCTGCTCCCGCATCTGCCGCGGCTCGCGGCATCCGGTGAGCTCGCCGCCATGTGGGAGCGCATCGCGATCCTGCCCGAGCGACACCGTCGCACCGCGCTCGCCGCGGCGCTCGACCGCCTGTGCGTGCAGCTCGAGACCGGATGGGAACCGGATGCGGCGACCGCCCGCCCCGCCGAGGATGTGCTCCTGCGCCCGCGCGTCTCGACCTACAACGCCTTCGCGGACGCGATCGTGCGGGAGCACAGCGCGCGCATCGGACGAGACGCGGATGCGGCGCTCCTGAGCCAGTCGGGCTCGTGGCTCATGGCACGTCGCGTCGTCGTCGCCTCGACCGACGAGCGCCTGTCCGAGCGGGAGGACCGTTTCGGCACGGTCGTCGACGCCGTGCAGCGGCTCGCGGGCGAGGTGCTCGACAATCGCGCCGACCTCGATGCGGTCTCCGAGTTCGCGCGGCGGGTCGAGGCATCCGTCGCCCCCCACACCAAGCCGGACCTGGCGTCTCCCGGCGACATCGAGAAACTCCACAACGCGATGGGCGGGCTCCCGGTGCTCGCGGGGCTCGTGCGCGACTACGCCGCGGCGAAGGAGGCGCAGGGGTCGCTCGACTTCGCGGACCAGGTCGCGGGCGCACTCGACATCGTGACGCGGGCGCCCGAGGTGGCGCGCGAGTTGCGCGAGCAGTTCCGCGTCGTGCTGCTGGACGAGTACCAGGACACGTCGGTGATACAGACCGAGCTGCTGTCGGCGATCTTCCGCGACACCCCCGTGATGGCGGTCGGCGACCCGCACCAGTCGATCTACGGATGGCGCGGTGCGAGCGCCGACAACCTCGGCGCGTTCGCGCGGGCGTTCGCCCACGACACGCGCTGCGAGACGTTCCAGCTCATGGTGAGCTGGCGCAACGACCGGCGCATCCTCGAGGCGGCGAATGCGCTCATCGCGCACGCGGTGCCGATCGGCGTTCCGGTCGCCGAGCTGAGCGCGCGGCCCGGCGCGGGTGCCGGGGTGGTGGAGCACCGGTTCACCTCCACGATCGAGCAGGAGGCCGACGAGGTCGCGTCGTGGTTCGCACTCGTGCGCGACGAGCACGAACGCGACAACCCCGGTGGGCGGCCGCACGCGGGGGCGATCCTCTTCCGCGCGAAGCGCCACATGTCGACGTTCGCGGACGCGCTCGCGAAGCGGGGGATCCCGCATCGCATCCTCGGGCTGGGCGGACTCCTGTCGACACCCGAAGTGGTCGACGTCGTCGCGACGCTGCGCGTGCTGAGCGACCCGACGCAAGGGTCGTCGCTCATCCGGCTGCTCGTAGGGCCGCGGTTCGGCGTGGGGGTGGCCGACATGGCGGCGCTCCACGACCTCGCGGTGACGCTGTCGCAGCGCGACGAGACGCTCACCCGTCATGACGACGAGCTCCTCGCGCGGCTGCGCGGGTCGGTCGGCGCCGACGAGCAGGCGTCGATCGTCGACGCGGTCGACTTCGTGCGGTCGGTGTCGCCCGAGCACGGGCTGCTGTCGCGGTTCACCGACGAGGGTGTGCGGCGCATCCGCGAGGCCGGCGCGATGTTCCAGCGGCTGCGGTCAGCGGTCGGCCAGCCGATCCCCGAGCTCATCCGTGCGATCGAGCTCGAACTCGGCCTCGACGTCGAGCTCGCCGCGAACGAGACGCGCGGTCCCGCGCGCCTCGCGTCGGCGCAGCTGCGATCGTTCGTCGACGAGGTGCGCTCGTTCCTCGCAGCGGACGAGCGGGGCTCGATCTCGAGCCTGCTCGCGTGGCTCGACCACGCCGAGGAGACCGATGAGCTCATGCCGCGGCCCGAGCCACCCGAGCCGGGCGTGGTGCAGCTGCTGACGATCCACGGCGCCAAGGGGCTCGAGTGGGACGCCGTGGCCGTCGTGCGCCTCGTCAAGGACGAGCTTCCCAAGCGGCCGCAGTCGACCCTCGGATGGCTCGGCTTCGGCGTGCTGCCGTACCCGTTCCGCGGGGACCGTGACGCGCTTCCGTCGTTCGACTGGGATCCGGATGCACCGGGCGACCGCAAGTCGCTGCAGAAGGCGGTCACCGACTTCAAGACGGGTGTCAAGGCGCACCTCGAACAGGAGGAACGCCGCCTCGCGTACGTCGCCGTCACGCGTGCGCGCACGAGACTGCTGCTCACCGGGTCGCAATGGGGCGGGCAGAAGGACGCGCGCCAGCCGAGCCCCTACCTGGAAGAGATCGTCAGCGCGCTCGGTCTCGACCCGATCGAGCTCGGCGACCCGACCGAGAACCCGTACGCGAACCGCGCCGGTGCGACCCTCGAGTGGCCCCTCGACCCGCTGGGCGCCCGGCGCACGGCGGTGCTCGACGCGGCGGCGCTCGTGCGCGACCGCGCGGCGCGCTCCGAACGGGCCGCGCCCGAGCCCGAGCTCGACCGTCTGCTGCGCGAGCGCGCCGCACGCGAGCGACGCCCGTGGGCTGATGCGCCGGCGCGCGTCGCGGCGTCTCGCTTCAAGGAGTTCGTCGAGGACTTCGGGGGCACGGTCGATGCGATCGCCCGCCCGCTGCCCGAACGCCCGTATCGGCAGACGCGCCTCGGAACGCTCTTCCACGCGTGGGTCGAGCAGCGGTCCGAGCTCGTCGGCCCGGGGCCGTCGATCGACGACGGGCTGTGGGAGCTCGACGGCGACGACACCCCCGAGACCGAGGCGTCGCGCGAGGACGCGGACGAGCTCGAGCGCCTCCAGAAGATCTTCGAGCGCTCGGAGTGGGCCGACCTGCGCCCCATCGAGGTCGAGACCGAGATCGACATCCTCCTCGCGGGCGCGGAGGGGCTGGGCCGCGTCGTGTGCAAGCTCGACGCCGTGTACCGCCGCCCCGACCGCGGCGGCCGCATCGAGATCGTCGACTGGAAGACGGGCAAGCCTCCACGCACGGCGGCCGAGAAGGACGAGCGGATGCTGCAGCTCGCCCTCTACCGTCTCGCGTACCACAAGCGGCACGGCGTGCCGCTCGACGAGATCGACGTCGCGCTGTACTACGTGTCGGACGACCTCGTCATCCGCTCGGACCGCGTCTACTCCGAAGCGGAGCTCGTCCAGCGCTGGAACGCCGCGCGCGACGCACGCTCCGCTTCGACGGCCTCCGCCGCCGCGACGTCGTCGTCCGGGCTCGGGGCGCCGGGCGCCGACGCCTGACCGTGCTCACGGAGCGCCGACACGTCGATCGGCGCCGTGGACGTGTCGTCCGGCGACGGCTCGACCTCGTCGAACAGCGTCTCGGGCTCGGACCGCGGGGACGCGTCGGGTCCTTCCGAGGCGCCGTCGGACTCGTCCGGTCCCGCCGCAGCGCGCTCCTCCTCCTGCACCCACGACGCGAGCTCCTCGGGGTCGTACGTGTCTGTCTGCATCGACGTGTCGACCTCGGCGGGAGGCTGTTCGGGCGTGCGCCCGAGCAGCGCGATCGCGTCGTCGACGTCGAGGGCGGCATCCGGCACCAGCTCATCGCCGCGCACACCCTCGGCGAGCGACTCGAGCAGCCGCACGGCATCGGTGACGATGTCGGCGCGTCCCGTGTCGTCACCGTGCAGCAGCCATTTCGCGAACTCGAGCTCGGCGTAGAGGCGCGATCGAGCCCGCACGAGGGCGTCGGGCGCGCGCTGGCTGTGCGACGCGTAGGCCTCGAAGACGTCGTCCGCCGCCTTCGGCGCCGACGCGAGCCACTGCAGGTCTGTTGCGGGGTCGCCCACGGACAGGCCGTGCCAGTCGAGCAGTCCGGTCACCACGGGGACGCCGTCGATGTCCTCGAAGAGGAAGGAAGCCGCGCCGATGCCGCCCAGGACGACCGCCGACTCGAATCGCCACAGGTCGTCGGCACCCGTCGCACGGCGCCAGCGGCGGATGAGGTCTTCCGGAACCCGCCGCGTGCCCTCGACGCGGTCGATCACCCGCGTGGTCTCCTGACGTGCCTGCGCGGGCGTACGGATCGGCAGGCCTTCAGCGCGCACGATCGACACGGGAAGCGCGTGGAGCGCGGCGAGCGCCTCTCCGACCGACGTCGCCGCCCCGCGACCCGCCGGCAGATGCGCGGCGTCGACGCGGTAGCCGGGCAGGAACGAGACGACGATCGCGCGCGCCTCGCCGACACCGGTCTCGCCGAGCAGCTCGGGTGCGCGGAACGGCAGGAGCTCGCGCACGCCCGGCGTGAGCGCGCGCAGCGCGCGGGCCTCGGCGGCGAGCTCGCTCGCGGCATCCGGCTCGGCGGGGGCCCGCACGACGACCCGCCGGCCGTCTTCGAGATCGGCGACCGCGGTGTCGTAGCGACCGGCGGCGCCTTCGGTGAGCAGACCTGCCCCGACGACGCCTACCCGCGGAAGAGCCGAGGTCACCGACGCGGCTAGAGTGAGGGGTGAGCGTGCCATGTGCCCAGGGTAGGTCGCCCGGTGCCGGTCCGCCCTCGCGCCACGCCCTTGGCCGCCGACCAGCGCAGAGAGGTCCTCGATGACGGCGTCCCCTCGCCCGCAGCAGCCGCCGCTGGCCCGCGCCGCCCTCGATCGCGCGGGCGAGGAGCGCATGAATCCCGGCTTGCTCGACGAGAGCAGGGCGGATGCCGCGACCCGCGTCCTCGTGCTGCACGGCGACTCCGCGCCTCTCGACCACGGCGGTGCGGCCCTTCATTGGGTGACGCCCGACGAGGTTCCGGAGGGCGCGCAGTGGGCGTTCCTCGGTCGCGCCGACGAACCCGACGGGGGAGCGGCGGTGCTCGCCGCCGTCTTCCCGCGTGAGGCGGATGCGCCGCTCGACCCGCCCGCGGGCTGGGGGCCGCTGCGCGTCGTGGGCGGCGGGCTGTCGGCGTTCGACGCGGGCGCGTTCGTCGAGGCCCTGAGTCTCGGCCGATGGCTGCTCGAAGCGCCGCATTGCCCGGCGTGCGGCGCCCTCACGCTCGTGACGACGGCGGGGTGGGCGCGGTCGTGCCCGTCCTGCGGGCGCGAGCATTTTCCCCGCACGGATCCCGCCGTGATCGTCGCCGTCACGAGCGCGGCCGACCCCGACAGGCTGCTTCTCGGCTCGAACGCCCTGTGGGGAGCGAACCGCTTCTCGTGCTTCGCGGGGTTCGTCGAGGCGGGCGAGTCGCTCGAGGCCACCGTGCAGCGCGAGCTGCGCGAGGAGGCGGGCGTCGATGTCGTCGACCTGCGGTATCGCGGCTCGCAGGCGTGGCCGTATCCCCGCAGCCTCATGCTCGGGTTCCTCGCGACGGCGGCCGACGACGACGCGGCACGCCCCGACGGCGAGGAGATCGTCGAGGTGCGGTGGTTCCACCGCGACGAGATCGGCGAGGGACTGCGCGGCGAGAGCGACATCCTGCTGCCGGGGCCCGCGTCGATCGCGCACCGGCTCATCTCGGACTGGTACGCGGGACTCGCATGAGCGGCGGAGCACTCGCCGGTCTCGACGACCGCCAACTCGAGGCAGTCACGACCCTGCGAGGACCCGTCGTGGTGCTCGCGGGTGCCGGCACCGGCAAGACCCGGGTCATCACGCACCGCATCGCGCACGGCGTCGACACGGGCGCGTACTCGCCGGGACGCGTCATGGCGGTGACGTTCACCGCGAAGGCGGCGGGCGAGATGCGCGGCCGACTGCGCGCGCTCGGGGTCGAGGGCGTGTCGGCTCGCACCTTCCACGCGGCCGCGCTCGCGCAGCTCAACTACTTCTGGCCGACGCTCGCCGGCGATCGGCCTCCGACGATCGTCGACAACAAGGTCCGACTGCTCGCGCACGCCGCCGACTCGATCGGACTCGATCTCGACGTCACGACGCTGCGCGACGTCGCGTCGGCCATCGAGTGGCGCAAGGTCACGATGCGCACGATCGACGAGTACGCCGCGGCGCGACCGGGCGGCGTCGGGCATCTCGACGTCTCGCGTGTCGCCGATCTTCAGCGCGCATACGAGAAGCTCAAGGACGAGCGTCGGCAACTCGACTTCGAGGACGTCCTCCTCGCGTGCGCGGGAATGCTCGAGGCCGAGCCGTCCGTCGTCAAGGCCGTCCGCGAGCAGTACCGGCACTTCACCGTCGACGAGTTCCAGGACGTTTCGCCCGTGCAGCACCATCTGCTCGAGCTGTGGCTGGGTGACCGCCGCGATGTGTGCGTCGTCGGTGACGCGAGTCAGACGATCTACTCGTTTGCGGGCGCCGACGCGCGCTTCCTCCTCGATTTCGAGCGTCGGCACGAGGGGACGAAGGTCGTGCGGCTCGAGACGAATTACCGGTCGGATGCCTCGATCCTTGCCGTCGCGAACCAGTTGATGCGCGGTCGCCCCGGCGCCCTCCACCTCGAAGCCTCAGGCGACGACGAGCCCGGCCCCACGCCGACCGTCACCGCGTACGAGGACGATGAGGACGAGGCGCGGGGCACGGCGGCCGCGATCTCGGCGCGGATCGCCGCGGGTGTGGATCCGCGCCGCATCGCTGTGCTGTACCGCTCCCACGCGCAGTCGGTCGAGATCTCGCGCGCGCTCGCAGACGCCGGCATCGCCGCCACGGTGCTCGGCGGCAAGCGATACTTCGACCTCCCCGAGGTGCGCCAAGCGATCATGGCGCTGCGCGGAGCATCCGTCGCCCCCACCGAGTCCGGCCTCGTCGACACGGTGCGCGACGTGCTGCGCTCGCTCGGGCTCACGGACGAGCCTCCCGAGGCGGGCGGCGCCCTGCGCGATGCGTGGGAGGCGCGTGCGGCGCTCCTGCGCCTCGCCGAAGAGGCGCCGGCCGGAACGAGCCTGCGCGCGTTCACCGACGATCTCCTCGCACGCGCGAAGTCTCACCACGAACCCGCGCTGCGTACCGTCACCCTGTCGACGCTGCACGCGGCCAAAGGCCTCGAGTGGGATCACGTGCATCTCATCGGGTTCGCGGAGGGTCTGCTGCCGATCGGGTACGCGACGACCTTCGAGCAGGTCGACGAGGAGCGCCGGCTCGCATACGTCGGCATCACGCGGGCCGCGCGAACGCTCGAGCTGTCGTGGTCTCGCGGCGGACGGGATCGGCGTCCGTCGCGGTTCCTGCAGGAGATCGGCACCCGCACTCTGCGTGAGGCACGTGCGACCGCAGCGACCGCAGGGGCGACCCGGCGTGCAGGATCACCGACGAGGACTCCGGCGAGGCGCTCGGCTCCGCGCTGACCCCGAGCAGCTGATCGAGCAGGCGGGCCGCGGTGAGCCCCGCCTCCCACGCCTCGGCGGGATCGACCGGGACGCTCCGCCGCCCCACGAGCTGTGCGGCGAGCTGCGGCCACGCCGGATCGGCGTCGCGCCGGTGCGCCGCGTCGCACGCCAGGCACGGCGTGACGCCGGGTACGACGACGGGTCCGATCTCGGTGCGCGAGCCCGAGAACACGATCGGCACGTGCACGGCGTCGGATCGCATGAGCGCGGCGGCGTCGCGCGGATGCACGACGTGATGCGCGAGCAGCGCGAACACCGCATCGTCGCCGGGTGCGGCATCCGCCGGCCTCCACGCCCGCTCGACCGCGAAGCGTCGGCTCGACGACATCGCCTGCACGGTGGCGTCGATCGTCTCGGGGGCGATGCCGACCGCGGCGACCACGACGAGCCGCCGCGGCGGCGGAGGCTCGTCGGCGAGCGCGGGGCGCAAGAGGTCGAGGAACTCCGTCGTCTCGTCCCGCGAGGCGCCGAGCGTCGTCGCGAGGCCTTCCAGCCCCGCTCGCGGCACGCCGCGCTCGAGCTCCGCGATCAGCCGCTCCTGCCACGGCAGCGGATGCTCGAGGGTCACGACGGCGTCGACGCCGAACTGCACGGTCGTCGCGTCGCGCCACAGGGGAGGATTCGCGGGGTGCAAGCGGATCATTCCCCGATGATGGCCGGGCACGGCATCCGTCGATCGGTTCTCCACAGCCGACTGTCGGTCCCAGCGACCGACTCGCGCTGGGGAGGAACGGATGCGTCTCCCGCCCGCTGCCGCAGGCTCAGATCGGGCGCCCGCCGGGGTGCTCGTCGTCGTCCTGCTCGTCGGCGTGGCCCGCAGCATCCGCCTCGCCCGGGGCCTCCGTCGATCCCGCACCGCTCTCGGCCTCGAGCAGCTCGGCGAGCGCGTCGTCGAACGCGTCCGGCGCGGGCGCCTCGCCGCGAGCACGCGCCTCGAGCCGCGCGATGAGCGCCGCCGGGTCGTCGATGTCCTCCGCGGTGGGCATGAGGTCGGGATAGTCCCACAGCGAGTCGCGCGCGGCCACTCCGACGGCATCCGTGACGGCCTGCCACATCGCCGCGGCCTCGCGCATGCGGCGGGGGCGCAGCTCGAGGCCGACGAGCGACCCGAGCGCCTGCTCGGCCGGACCGCCCACCGCGCGGCGACGGCGCACCGCCTCGGCGATGCGCGGCGCGGACGGAAGGCGCGACGTCGCCGCGGCGGTCACGACATCGACCCAGCCCTCGATCGTCGCGAGGAGGTTCTCGAGTCGCCGCAGCGCCTCGACCTGCGTCTCGGAGCGCGTCGGCAGCAGCGCACCGCTCTCGATCGCGTTGCGCAGCTCTTCGGGCTCGGACGGGTCGAACCGCGACGCGAGCTCTTCGAGCGCGCTCGTGTCGACGTGGATGCCGCGGGCGTACTCGGTCACCTGCGAGATGACGTGCAGTCGCAGCCAGCGCGCGTGCCGGAAGAGCCGCGCGTGCGCGAGCTCGCGCGCCGCGAGGTAGAGCGCGAGTTGATCGTCGGGGATCTCGAGGTCGCGTCCGAAGTCCGCGAAGTTCTGGGGGAGGATCGCCGCTTCCCCGTCGGGCATGAGCGGGATGCCGACGTCGCCGCCCGACACGACCTCCTTCGAGAGGCTGCCGACGACGTGCCCCAACTGCGTCGCGAACAACGACCCGCCGACCGTGCGCATGATGCGCCCCGCGCCCTGCACGAGGCCCTGCATGTCTTCGGGCGCCTGGTCGCGCAGCGCGGCGGTCAGCGCATCGGCGATGCTCGTCGCGACCGGCTCGGCGAGCTCCTGCCACACGGGGAGCGTCGCTTCGACCCAGCCACCGCGCGTGATCGGCTGCGGCGGCTTCGCGAGTTCCGAGATCGTCGTCGCCTCGCCCAGCCACAGGTTCGCGAGCGCGAACGCCTGGTCGAGGTCGGCGCGCTGGCCCTGCGTGATCGCGAGGCCGTCCTGGTTCGCGATGTGCAGCGCCTGACGACGCGTGAGATCCCACGAGATCGACCCGTCGCCGGCGAAGGCGTCCTGCAGGTGGCGCATGACGGTCTGCATCATCGCGGGGTCGATCTGCATGCCGGACAGGCGCGACAGCTGATCGGGATCGATCTCGCCCGCGCCGCCGAACAGCTGTCGGATCATCTCGCGGAACTCGTCTTCGGGGCTGCGTTCGTCGTCTGCCACTTCAGCCGCCTTTCAGCAGGGTCATCGCGTTGCGCTCTACGCTAGTCGCACCCCTTCGTCGCATAGCCCGGCAGCGATCCCTCGCCTTACGCCGGTCGCGAACGACCGAGTGAGAAAGACCCCCGTGGCCCTGTTCGACGAGAACGTGAAGATCTCTCCCGCGCCCCGCCGCCGCCTGACCCCCGCCGTGGTCGCGGGATCGTGGGCACTCGCCATCGCGTTGGCGGCGCTGCTGGTGATCACCTTCCTGCCGACCTCATACGTCATCCAGCAGCCGGGGCCCGTGTACAACACGCTCGGCACGGCGCAGTCGTCCGACGGCACCGAGGTGCCGCTCATCTCGATCGAGGGCGCAGAGACGTACCCGACGGCGGGGGCGCTCGACCTGCTGACGGTCCAGGTCGTGGGCAACCGCGAGCGCACGCCGTCGTGGTTCGAGCTCGCGATCGCATGGTTCCAGCCGAGCCGCGCGGTGCTCCCGATCGATGCGATCTTCCCCGAGGGGCAGACGTCCGAGGAGCGCAACGAGCAGAGCGCCGCCCTCATGGTCGACTCGCAGAAAGAGGCCACGGCCGCCGCCCTGAACGAGCTCGGGCTCGACGTCGGGCACAAGCTCACCGTGCACTCGATCATCGAGGACTCGGCCGCCGAGGGCGTGCTCGAGGCGGGTGACGTGATCCTCGAGGCGAACGGGCAGGAGGCGTCGGATGCCACGGCCCTCCGCGAGATCATCAACGAAGGCGACGGCGCGCCCGTCGAGCTCGCGATCGTGCGCGACGGCGAGGAGCGGACGGTCACGATCACCCCGCGCGAGACCGAGGTCGAGGGCGAGACGACGTGGCTCATCGGCGTCACCCTCACGAACGACTACGACTTCCCGATCGACGTCACGATCCAGCTCAACAACGTGGGCGGCCCGAGCGCGGGCATGATGTTCGCCCTCGGCATCATCGACTCCCTCACACCCGGTGAGCTCAACGGCGGCGAGAACGTCGCGGGCACCGGCACGATCGACGCGGCCGGCGAGGTCGGGCCGATCGGCGGCATCCGTCAGAAGATGTGGGGAGCGGTCGACGCCGGCGCCGACTGGTTCCTCGCTCCCGAGGCGAATTGCGACGAGGTCGTCGGCCATGTGCCGGACGGGCTGCACGTCTTCGCGGTCGAGGATCTCGACGACGCTATGGCGGCACTCGACGCCGTGCGCGAGGGCGGCGACGTCCACGCGCTGCCCACCTGCACGGTCGGCTGACGGGGCAAGCCTCTTAAGCGGGCGCTGAACGTTGCCTGCGGGTTCCGCCGTCGCGTCGGCGCCCGCACCGCGCGCCCGCCTAGGATGAAAAGGTGACCACGACCTCTGCGCCGAACAGGGCCACACCTTCCCGCTCCCGACGGGTCATCGCCATCACGCTCGCCATCATCGCCGCGCTCGTGGTGGGCTTCTTCGTGTTCGCGAACCTCTACGCCGACTGGCTCTGGTACGACCAGCTCGGCTACGAGGGCGTGCTGCTGACCCAGTGGATCGCTCGCGTCGTCATGTTCGCGATCGGATTCCTCGGCATGGCGATCCCCGTGTGGGGCGCGATCCAGCTCGCCTACCGCCTGCGTCCCGTGTACGCGCGGCTGAGCTCGCAGCTCGACCGCTACCAGGAGGTCGTCGAGCCGCTGCGTCGCCTCGCCATGTGGGGGATCCCGATCTTCTTCGGCTTCTTCGCCGGATTCGCGGCCTCGGCGCAGTGGGAGACCACGTGGCTGTGGTTCAACGGCCTCGCGACCGCCACCGTCGACCCCGAGTTCGGCCTCGACACGGGCTTCTACCTGTTCGCGATGCCGTTCTACAGCGCAGTGCTCGGCTTCGTGTCCGCCGTGCTGCTCGTGTGCCTGCTCGTGACCGCCCTCGTGTCGTACCTGTACGGCTCGGTGCGCATCGGCCAGCGCGAGCTGCGCATTTCGAAGGCCGCGCGCATCCAGCTCGCGGTGCTCGCGGGCCTGTACATCCTCGTGCAGGGCGCGAGCCTGTGGCTCGACCGCTACAAGACCCTCGTCGAGCCCGGCGCGCTCGGGCGCATCACGGGTGCCGGCTACACCGAGACGCAGGCGGTGATCCCGGGGCAGACGATCCTCGCGATCGTGGCCGCGCTCGTCGCGGTGCTCTTCTTCGTGACCGCCGTCATCGGCCGCTGGCGCTACCCGCTCATCGCGACGGGCCTGCTCATCGTGTCGGCCATCGTCGTCGGCGTCGGCTACCCGTGGGTGGTCAACACGTTCCAGGTGCGCCCGAACCAGCTCAGCCTCGATGGTCCGTACTACGAGCGCAACCTCGAGGGCACGAAAGCCGCGTACGGCATCGACACCCTCGAGAAGATGCCGTTCCAAGCCGAGACGGATGCCGAGGCCGGCCAGCTCCGCGAAGACGCCGAGACGACGGCGCAGATCCGCATCATGGACCCCGGCATCGTGAGCCCGGCGGTGCGGCAGCTCGAGCAGTACCGGTCGTACTACCAGTTCCAGGACCCGCTCGACGTCGACCGCTACATGATCGACGGCAAGTCGCAGGACACGATCGTCTCGGTGCGCGAGCTCAACATGAACCAGCTCGGCGCGGCCGCGTCGTCCTGGGAGTCGACGTCGCTCATCTACACGCACGGCTACGGCATCGTCGCGGCAGCCGGCAACGAGCGCACGACCGACGGCGAGCCCGTGTTCCTGGAGCGAGGGATCCCGTCGTCGGGTTTCCTCACCGAGCAGGAGGGCTTCCAGCCACGCGTCTACTTCGGCGAGTTCTCGCCGACGTATTCGATCGTGGGTGCGCCCGAGGGTACCGAGCCCGTCGAGCTCGACTACCCGCGCGGAACCGACGAGGGGTCCAATGAGACCCGCACGACGTTCGAGGGCGACGGCGGTCCGAGCATCGGCAACGTCTTCAACCGCCTGATCTACGCGCTCAAGTTCCAGTCCGAGCAGATCCTCTTCTCCGACGGCGTCAACGAGGAGTCGCAGATCCTCTACGACCGCGACCCGCTCACGCGTGTGCGCAAGGCGGCGCCGTACCTCGAGCTCGACAGCGACCCGTACCCGAGCGTCGTGGACGGCCGGATCGTGTGGATCGTCGACGGCTACACGCTGAGCGACAAGTACCCGTACTCCACGCAGGTCAGCCTGCAGCAGGCGATCGCCGACTCGAACAACACGGCGCCGCGCTTCTCTCTCGACGACATCAACTACATCCGCAACTCGGTGAAGGCCACCGTCGACGCGTACGACGGCTCGGTCACGCTCTACGCGTGGGACGAGGAGGACCCGATCCTCCAGGCGTGGCAGAAGATCTACCCGTCGACGGTGAAGTCCATCGACGAGATGTCGGCCGAGCTCATGAGCCACGTGCGGTACCCGACCGACCTGTTCAAGGTGCAGCGCGCCATGATCGGCGTGTACCACGTCGACGACGCCCGCTCGTTCTACAACCAGGACAACCGCTGGCAGACGCCGAACGACCCGCAGAACGATCAGCGTCTGCAGCCGCCGTACTACCTGACGATGCAGATGCCGGGCCAGGGGGCGCCGTCGTTCTCGATGTTCACGACCTTCATCCCGTCGTCCGAAGGCGCCGCACGCAACGTCCTGATGGGCTATCTCGCCGTCGACTCGGATGCGGGCAACGAGGCCGGTGTGAAGTCCGAGGACTACGGCAAGCTGCGCATGCTCGAGATCGCGGCCGACACGCCGGTTCCCGGACCCGGCCAGGTGCAGAACACGTTCGACTCCGATCCGACGATCGCCGATCAGGTCAACGTGCTCCAGCTCGGTTCGTCCGAGGTGCGCAACGGCAACCTGCTGACCCTGCCCGTCGGCGGCGGGCTGCTGTACGTCCAGCCCGTGTTCGTGCAGTCGACCGGTGGCACGCAGCTCCCGCTGTTGCAGAAGGTGCTCGTCTCGTTCGGCACCGACGTCGCGTTCGAAGACACGCTGCAGGAGGCGCTCGACGCCTTGTTCGGCGGCGAATCGGGAGCCTCGACCGGTGACGCGGACGTGACGCCGACGCCCGGTCCGACGCCGACCCCCGAGCCCACGCCGACGCCCGACCCGGGCGAGACGGCCGAGCCGACTCCGCCGGCCGACGAGTACGAGGCCGCGCTGCAGGAGGCGCGCCAGGCGCTTCTCGACCGCGAGGCGGCTCTGCAGCGGGGCGACTGGGCCGCGTTCGGCGAGGCCGACGACCGGCTGACCGAAGCGGTCGAGAAGCTCATCGAGCTGGGCGGCTGACCTCGTCCACCTCGGCGTGACCCCGGGCGGCCGCCCGGCGCTTCACGCCGAGGTGAGCAGCCACCACCAGATCAGCAGGAGCGTCACGGCGAAGCCCGTGAGCTGATTGAGCCACAGGAAGCGGCGCCACCCGCGCACGGCGTCGTGGGCCGTCGCATCCGTCACCGCCCGGAACGGCCACACGGTCAGGATGTACGGCAGGGCGAGCACGGCCGCGAGCGGACCGGGCCAGGCGGTCGCGAGCATCGCGAGACCGGATGCCGCGTAGCACGCGAGCGCGAAGCGCACGGTCCACCGGGCGCCCTGCTGTGTCGCGATGGAGCGGATGCCGGCCGCGCGGTCGGCCGCGACGTCCTGCACCGCCCCGAACGCGTGCGACGCGACGCCCCACAGCGCGAACGCGAGGATGACGGCCCCGAGCTCCCACGTCCACGAGGCGCCCGCGAGCACGAGGCCGTACACGGCGGGCGAGAAGAAGTGGATGCTGCTGCACACGGAGTCCGCGAAGGGCACCTCCTTGAGCCGGAGCGGGGGAGCGCTGTACGCGACGACGAAGAACAGGCTCGCGGCCAGCACGAGCCACGACCACGGCGCTCCCACGACGACGAGGAACACGACGAAGGGCACGCACACCAGGCCCGCCGTCCAGAGCGTCGCCCGGTGGAGCCGCACGTTGAGCACGGCGCCGTGCGCGCCGCCTTTGCGCGGATTGCGCAGGTCGGACTCGTAGTCGAACACGTCGTTGATCCCGTACATCGCGAGGTTGTACGGGATGAGGAAGAACACGGTGCCCACGATGAGCGCCACGTCGATCTCGCGGGTCGTGAGCAGGTACGCCGCCGCGAACGGGTACGCGGTGTTGACCCAGCTCACGGGTCGTGATGCGATCACCAGCTGGCGGAGGGCGGATGCCGCGCCCACGCGTCCGTCGAGGCTCATGCGCGCCCCTCGTGTCGCCGCGTGAGCGTGTAGACCGCCGGCACGAGGAAGGCCGCGGCGAGCGGGTAGGCGAAGTCCTCGATCGGGGCGAGCCCGACGCGCAGTCCGCTCAGGTGCTCGTCCGGATACGAGTAGAGCCCCACGCCGATCATCACGTTGTCGAAGACGGCGGTCAGCGCGAGGAGCACGATCGCGGCGATTCCGGATGCGGCCATGCGTCGCCCGAAGCCCGATCGGCGTGCCGTCGCGAGGGTGGCTGCCGCCGCGACGAGGAGGAAGGGGAGCGAGATCAGCAAGTAGGTCATCGCCCGCCCGCCTCTCCTGTCGCACCGTCCCAGCCCTCGTGGTCCCTCGACCGCCGCTCGAGAAGCCGTCGCCCACCCGCCCACGTCACGATCGACAGATAGCACAGGAACGCGAGGAAGACCGGCTCCTCCACGGGGAGGTGCGGTGCGAGGTCGATGCCGAGGTAGAGGGGACTGTCGCCCTTCACGAACACGCCGGTCGCGATCCCCACGAGGTCCCACGCGATGAAGAACACCGTGCCGACGGCGACCGCGATGAGGGTGCGGGCACGCGCGCGCCACGCCGCCAGCCGGAATCGTGCGTCGAGCGCGACGATCGCGGCTGCCGACACGAGGATCGCGAGCAGGTAGGCACCCGGCATCCGTCACGCCTCCACGGGAGCGGGCTCGGCGAGGGGTCCCGGCGAGCGGTCGCCTCGCAGGCCCTTGACGACGAGCTCGGCCGAGATGAGACACATCGGCACGCCGATGCCCGGCAGCACCGACGCGCCCGCGTACGCGAGGCCCGACACCTTGCGCGAGGTCGTCCGTGGGCGGAAGACGGCACTCTGACGCAGGATGTGCGCGAGGCCGAGCGCGTTGCCGCGCCACGCACCGTACTCCATGGCGAAGTCGCCGGGTGCGATCGTGCGGCGCACGACGATGCGGTCGGCGAGGTCGCCGATGCCGCACCACGACGCGATCTGCGCGATCACCCGATCGGCGGCGACCTCGATCGCCCGGTCGCCGGCGCCGTCGACGCCCCCGCGTCCGAGCGCGGGCTCGGCGGGGACGGGCACGAGCACGAAGAGGTTCTCGTGGCCCGGGGGAGCGACCGACGGGTCGGTGGCACTCGGCCGGCACACGTACAGCGACGCAGGATCCGGGATGCGTGCCGTTCCGCCGAACACGTCGGCGAAGTTCGCGCGCCAATCGTCCGTGAACACGAGCGTGTGGTGCGCGAGCTGCGGCAGCTCTCCCTCGACGCCGAGCAGCAGCAGGAGCGCGCCCGGGCTGGGCGTGCGCTTGGTCCACCACTGCTCGGGGTAGCTCTGCAGGCTCGGCGGAAGCAGCTCGGTCTCGGTGCGGTGCAGGTCGGCGGTCGAGACGACGAGGTCGGCGTCGAGCCGGCGACCGTCGGCGAGGCGCACGCCGGTGGCCGCGGCATCCGTCGTCGTGATGTGCGCCACGCGCGCGCCCGTCTCGATGACGGCACCGCGCTCGGTCGCGAGGCGCTCGAGCGCCCGGACGACCTCTCCGAACCCGCCGCGCGGGTAGAGCACGCCGTCGGCGAGGTCGAGGTGGCTCATGAGGTGGTACAGGCTCGGCGCCGAGTACGGCGACGTGCCGAGGAAGACCGCAGGGTAGCCGAGGATCTGCCGAAGACGCGGATGCTCGAACCGTCGTTCCACGTGATCCGCGAGGCTGCGGGTGAGCAGGGGCGCCAGCCGCGGCAGGCGTTTGAGCAGTGCCGGGTCGCGCAGGCCGGTGGTCGTGGAGTACGTGTCGTACAGGAAGCGCGAGACGGCGAGCTCGTACGCGTCGGCGGCCGAGTCGAGGTAGGCGTCGAGGGCGGCGCCCGCGCCCGGCTCGAGGCTCTCGAAGAGCGCCGTGGATGCGTCTCTGCCCGAGACGACGTCGATCGGATCGCCTGTGCCGGGCGGACCGTACACGCGGTACGCGGGGTCGAGCCGCACGAGGTCGAGCCGCTCGGCGGCTGACGTGCCGAGCAGGCGGAAGAAGTGCTCGAAGACCTCCGGCATGAGGTACCAGCTCGGGCCGGTGTCGAACACGAAGCCGTC
The DNA here is from genome assembly GCF_035687345.1 of Microbacterium sp. GTDB lineage: Bacteria > Actinomycetota > Actinomycetes > Actinomycetales > Microbacteriaceae > Microbacterium. The sequence continues at coordinate 43,988 of NZ_DASRXZ010000101.1, read as the reverse complement.
GCGCTCCCATGTGCCGGCGCGGCCGCCGATCTCGTCCCGCGCTTCGAGCACCGTGACGTCCCAGCCCTCGGCGCCGAGGAGTGCCGCCGTCGCGAGACCTGCGACCCCGGCACCGATCACGATCGCCGGGCGGTGCGCGCCTTCGGCGGGCGGGGTCACGCGCGGACCGTCCGAGGAGCGAACCCCAGCCACGCGCGTGCCGCGAGTGTCGCCTTCACGGGATCGGGTACACGCACGCGTCCTTCGCCGTCGGGATGGCGCCGAAGTCGCGCCGACAGCGCGGCGAAGAGATCGTGCGCGGCGGTGACCGCCCGGCGGCAGTCGGCGGGAAGACTGGGGATGACGGCGGCAGCCGCAGTGAGGTCGGCGTCGATGCGGTCGAGCACATCGCTGCGCGAGCCGCGCGCACCGAGGTAGTCCCGCCCGAGCGCACCGGCGTCGTGGTCGAGATCCCGCAGGAAGTTCAGCTCCTGGAACGCCGCACCGAGGCGCCGAGCGCCGTCGCACAGCTCGGGATCGGGATCGACCGGATGCGCCCGACCCGCGTTCACGAACACGTGCAGGCACATGAGCCCGACGACCTCCGCCGAGCCGTAGACGTACGCGTCGTGCGACGCCGCGTCGTGCTGCGCCGTCTCGAGGTCGGTGCGCATCGAGGCGAAGAAGGGGCGCACGAGCGCGCCGTCGATGCCAGTCTCGCGCGCGGTCGCGGCGAAGGCGTGCACGACGAGGTTGGCGCTGAAGCCACGCTCGATCGCCGCGAGCGTCTCGGTCTCGAGGTCGTCCAGCACGCGGCGCTGCATCTCGACGTCGAGGCCCGCTGCGGCCGCCGGGCCGTCGACGACCTCGTCGGCGACGCGCACGAGCGCGTACACGTTGCGCACGTGCGGTCGCGGGCGCGCCCCGAGCAGGCGGCACGCGAGCGCGAACGACGTGGAGTAGGCGGAGATGACGGCGGCGGAGGCATCCGTCGCCGTCTGGTCGTACAGGTCGAGGCCCGTGGGCACGGCGCGGTCGCGGGTCACGGGATACGCTCCCGGATCGCCACGGAGAGGGACTCGATGAGCGCGGATGCCTCGTGCGGAAGCACTCCGGCGGCCCGGGCCGCATCGGCGACCGTCTCGTCGACGAGCGCGGCCACCCTCGTGCGGGCGCCGCTAGCCTCGAGGGCGCGCTGCGCCTCCCGGACCGCCACGGGACCTGTGTGCGCGACGGCGATCGCGTCGCTCACGCGCTCCCACTCGCGCGTGCCGCGCGCGAGGGCGACCACCGGCGTGCGCTTGGCTTCGCGCAGGTCGACGCCCGAGTCGCGACCGGTCTGCGCCGGCGTGCCGAACGTGCCGATGAGGTCGTCGACGAGCTGGAACGCGAGTCCGAGGCATCCGCCCGCCACGCCGACGGCGTCGAGTGCGCTCGATGGGGCTCCCGCGAGCACCGCACCCGCCTGCAGGGGTGCGCGGAACGAGTACACCGCCGTCTTGTTGAACGTCGCATCGAGGATCGAGTTCGTGTCGGGGCAGTCGGCCGACACCGCGTGCTCGACATCGGCGAGCTCGCCCGCCGCGGACACGTACACGGCGTCGTCGTAGAGCGCGAAGAGGCGCTCGCGTGCGACGGCGTCGACGTCGGCGGTCGCGATGAGTCGGGACGCCTCGTGCAGCAGCAGGTCGCCCGCGAGGATCGCGGCGGCGTCGCCGAGGGCTTCCTGGCCTTCGGCATCCGCCCCCCGCGCACCGGCGACGAGGCGGAACTCACCTGACACGTTCGGGACGCCCCTGCGCAGCGTGTCGTGGTCGATGACGTCGTCGTGCACGACGAATGCGGTGTGCAGCAGTTCGAAGGCGGCGGCGACGGGGAAGACCGCGGGCGTTTCGTCGGCGCGGCCGCCGAAGGCGGCGAACGATGCGGTGACGAGCGCGGGGCGCAGCCGCTTGCCGCCGGATGCCGCGCGGCCGATCGCGTCTGCGAGGCGTGCGAACCCGCCGCCCAACGGCTGTGCACGAGTGCGGATGCGCGCGAGCGCGGCGGCGATCGCCTCGTCGGTGCGGGTGTCGGTGGCGATCATGACGCGCGGGCGACCGCGGGCACCTGCTCGGGGACCGGGCCGAAGAGGTGAAGCTGCTGAGCCTGGAGCACGAGCCACGGGCTGAACGCCCACGGCGTCGCGGCGAGCGACGCGGCGAGGTCGGCGGGGTCGACCCAGCGTGTCTCGCTCACCTCGCGCGGGTTGGGCTCGGGCTCGTCGTCGGTGTATGCCAGGTACACGGGGCACACCTCGTGCTCGACGATGCCGTTCGCGTCGGTCGCACGGTAGCGGAAGAGGGGGAGCGCGAGCTCCAGGTCGGTGATCGTGATTCCGAGCTCGTGCTCGGCACGCCGGTGCACCGCGGTGACGACCGGCTCAGCCGGCCGCGGATGGCCGCAGAACGAGTTGCTCCACACGCCCGGCCACGTGGTCTTCCCGAGAGCGCGGCGGGTCACGAGCACCTGGCCCGCGGAGTTTCTGACGTGGCAGGAGAACGCCAGGTGCAAGGCTGTATCGGTGCCGTGAACGCTCGACTTGGGCGCCGTCCCGATCGCCTCTCCCGCGTCGTCCAACAGCACGACGAGGTCGTGTTCGGTCATGCCGGTCCCCCGATCGGCTCGTTAAATTGCTAGTTTATCTAGTGAATGGTTTCGCCGATGATACAGGCGAGTGTAAGGAGTGTCCACATGTCCTATCCCGGGCTTGCCGAAAGCGGCCGCGAGCGCTACGTCATGGAGATGCTCCAGGCGCTCCGGGCTTTCAGCGATGCGATGGACCGGATGCATGGCGGCATGAAGGGCGACATGGACATGAACGCCACCGACCTCGCCGCCATGCGCATGATGATCATGCGGGAGCAGCGCGGCGAGACGGTCAGCCCGCACGACGTCGCCCGTCACCTGCGGATCACCACGGCCTCGACCACGAAGCTCCTGGACCGGCTCGAAGCCGCCGGGCACATCGAGCGTCAGCCGCATCCGCGAGACCGCCGTGCGCGCGTCGTCGTGCTGACGGACACGTCGCGGCAGGAGTTCTATCGCCACTTCGGCGAGCGCCTCCGCGGCATGCGCGGCATCGCGGATCGCTACACCGACGAGGAGCTCCAGCTCGTGACGCGGTTCCTCGGCGACATCAGCACGGTGCTCGACCCGGAGCAGTAGAGGGGTACACGAAGAAGGCGCCCCCCTGATGGGGACGCCTTCTTCTTTTCGTTGCGGGGACAGGATTTGAACCTGCGACCTCTGGGTTATGAGCCCAGCGAGCTACCGAGCTGCTCCACCCCGCGGCACGAGAATCAAGCCTAGCACGGGTTTCGACGTGCTCAGACCGCGGTTGCCCCTTTCGCTCCCCGGGCGGGAGGATGGACCCATGGTTTCCGCCCGCGGAGTCGGCTATGACGACGTCGACGACGGCCGCAACGAGACGCCCACCGAGCGCGCCGACCGCAACTGGAACGAAGTGCTGCAGGAGCTCCGCGTCCTCCAGACCGGCACGCAGATCCTCACGGGTTTCCTCCTCGCGCTCGCGTTCCAGCCCGGGTTCGCGGAACTCAACGACGGTCAGCGGCTGCTGTACCTCACGCTCGTGGTGCTCGCCGCACTCACCGCGATCGTCGCCCTCGCCCCGGTCGCGCTCCACCGCGTGCTCTTCCGCCGCATGGCCAAGCCCCGCGTCGTCGCGTACGGGCATGCCGCGCTCGTGACCTCGCTCGTCACGGTGTCGCTCGTGCTGGTCGGCGTGGTCGCGTTCGTGTTCGACTTCGTCGTGTCGGACGCCGCCGCGGTCGTCGCATCCGTCGCCCTCGGAATCGTCATCGTCGTCCTGTGGGTGATCGCGCCGGTCGTCATCCGCAAGCGCCATTCGGAGAGGGTGAGCCGATGACCGTCGCCGTGCCCGTGGCCGTCGCCCAGTTCGCGCCGACGGCGGATGCCGCGGCCAACCTCGACCTCATCGACGACCTCGTTGCGACGGCGTCCTCGCGCGGCGCGCGGGTCGTCGTGTTCCCGGAGTACTCGAGTTACTTCATCGACCCGTTCGACGAGTCGCTCGCCGCGAACGCGCAGGAGATCGACGGCCCGTTCACGCGAGCGCTCACGGCGTTCGCGTCGACCTACGCCGTCACGATCGTCGCGGGACTGCTCGAGCGGGCGGCCGACGAGCGGCGCGTGCGCAACGCGGTCGTCGCGGTCGACGAGTCGGGCGTGGTGGCGCGCTACCGCAAGCTGCACCTCTACGACGCGTTCGGGCAGCGCGAGTCGGACTGGGTCGAGCCGGGCGAGCTCGGTGCGCCTGAGACGTTCGAGGTCGACGGCATGCGGTTCGGACTCATGACGTGCTACGACCTGCGCTTCCCCGAAGTCGGGCGGATGCTGGCGGATGCCGGCGTGCACGCGATCCTCGTGCCGGCCGAGTGGGTGCGCGGGCCGCTCAAGGAGCACCACTGGCGCACCCTCCTGCACGCGCGGGCGATCGAGAACACGCTGTACGTCGCCGCGGCCGACCACCCGCCGCCGCTGGGTGTCGGCAACTCGATGATCGTCGACCCGCAGGGCGTCGAGATCGCCGCCGTCGGCACGGGCACCGATGTGGCGCTCGCGCACCTCGATGTCGACGCCGTGGAACGCGTGCGCCGTGTGAACCCGTCGCTGCGACTGCGACGCCTGCGCGTCGTGCCGCGGGACTGAGCGCTCGGCGTCAGGCGCGGAGCGACGCGAGGGAGGCCAGGCGCGACGCCGCCTCCTCGAGCACGTCGAAGCGCTTGCACGCCGCGAACCGCACGAGGGTCGCATAGTGGCCGCGGTGCTCCGAGGTCGCGAACGCGGTCAGCGGGATCGCGACCACGCCCGCGCGCTCGGGCAGGCGCCGGCAGAACTCGTCCGCGTCGGTCGCGCCGAGGGGCGCGGCATCCGCCACCGTGAAATACGACCCGGCAGGCGTCCGCACCGCGAATCCGGCTGCGCGCAATCCCTCGCCCAGCAGGTCGCGCTTCGCGCGGAGGGTGTCGGCGATGCCCGTGAAGAACTCGTCGGGCAGGCCGAGCCCCAGCGCGATCGCGGGCTGGAAGGGCGCTCCGTTGACGTACGTGAGGAATTGCTTGACGGCGAGCACGGCGTCGACCAGATCGGAGGGGCCGGTCGCCCACCCGATCTTCCAACCGGTCGTGGAGAACGTCTTGCCGCCCGACGAGATCGTGAGCGTGCGCTCCCACGCGCCCGGCAGCGTCGCGATGGGCACGTGCGGGGCGTCGAAGACGAGGTGCTCGTAGACCTCGTCGGTGACGATGATCGCGTCATGACGCTCGGCGAGGCGCACGATCTCGGCACGCACGTCGGCCGACAAGACCGCGCCCGTCGGGTTGTGCGGGTCGTTCACGAGGATGACGCGCGTCCGGTCGGTCACCGCTCGTGCGAGCTCGTCGAGGTCGGGCTGGAACTCCTCGCCCCGCAACGGCACCGTCACGAGCCGTGCACCCGCGAGCGCGACGCACGCGGCGTACGAGTCGTAGTACGGCTCGAACACGACGACCTCGTCGTCGGGTCCGTCGGTGAGCGCAAGGAGGGCCGCCGCGATCGCCTCGGTCGCTCCCGCCGTGACGAGCACGTCGCGGTCGGGGTCGAGCTCGAGTCCGTAGAAGCGCTTCTGGTGCTGTGCGACAGCCTGGAGGAGAGACCGGATGCCGCGACCCGGGGGGTACTGGTTGACGCCGTTCGCGATCGCCTCGCGTGCCGCCTCGAGCACTTCGGCGGGCCCGTCCTCGTCGGGGAAGCCCTGACCGAGGTTGATCGCGCCCGTGTGCGCCGCGAGGGCGCTCATCTCGGCGAAGATCGTGGGGCGCGCGGTGCCGTCGGCGTCGACGAGCCCCGCGCCCCGGGCAGTGCGGAGCCAGGCGCCGGGAATCTGTCGCATTCCTCAGACGCTACCCTTCTCGAGGCCGTCTTTCCCGGCGCGCACAGAGGATCACATAGGCGTGTCCGGGCGCCGACATAAGAAACGCACAGCATCGCGCGTCACGCTGTATCAGGCTTTCACGAAGGAGCATCGAATGAGCGACATCGACGAGGGACGCCAGAGCGACCAGAACCCCACCGCGGGTACGCCTGCGGCCGAGTCCGCGCAGCCTGTGACCGACCCCGCGCAGCCGGCGACCGAGACCGCGCCCGCGGCAGCGTCCCCGAAGACCCCGGCCGAGCCCGCGGCTCAGGCCCCCGAGACCACGACGGACGCCCCCCGGTCCGCAACGCCCCCGGTCCCCCCGGCACCGCCCGCGCAGCCCCAGCGGCCCGCGTGGCAACCGCCGGCCGGCGGCGCGCAGCACCCGGGCGCCCCGTACGGCGCGCAGCAGGGCCAGTACGGTCGTCCCGCGCAGCCCGGACAGCCCGCGACGGGTGCGTTCGCGCGACCGCCGCACCCGCAGGCGTACGCCGGGCAGCCGTATCCGGGCCAGGGCGCGCACCCCGGCCAGCAGGCATACCCGACATACCCGGTCGGCCACGCGTCGAACCCCGGCACGTCCTCGAACCCGACGATTCCACTCGGGCCCTCGAGCGGCGCATCCGGCCCGTCGACGCACACAGGCGCGACCAAGACGACGCGCACCGAGAAGAAGGGAGCGGGGCGCACGGTCGCCGCGGCGGTCGTCGCAGCCGCCCTCGTCGGCGGCGCGGCGGGCATCGGCGGCGCGTGGGCAGGCGCGAACTGGTTCGCGCCGTCGCCGACGGTCGCGGCATCCGGTCCGTCGACGGTGACCGTCAACGACCCCGACTCGGTCAACCAGACCACCGCGATCGCGGCGAAGGTCGTGCCGAGCGTCGTGACGATCTCCGCCTCGAGCAATGCGGGCGGAGGCACCGGTTCCGGCGTCATCATCTCGGAGGACGGCTACGTCATCACGAACACGCACGTCGTGACACTCGACGGCGCGACGAACGACGCCGACATCCGCGTCACGACTTCGGACGGCCGCGTGTACGACGCCGAAGTGGTCGGCACCGACCCGACCTACGACCTCGCGGTCATCAAGCTGCAGGACGCGTCGGGCCTGACCCCGATCGAGTTCGCCGACTCGTCGAAGCTCAACGTCGGTGACGAGACGGTCGCCGTGGGTGCGCCCCTCGGCCTGTCGAACACGGTCACGACGGGCATCGTGAGCGCGCTCAACCGCTCGATCCAGATCGCCTCGGCCGCGGTGCCCGAGCTCGAAGGCGACGACGACTCGGGCCGCCCGACGCCGCGCGACGGCGAGGGGCCGTTCCAGTTCGACTTCGGTGAGGGTCCGCGCCAGAACGCCCCGTCGGCGACCATCTCGATCGCGGTCATCCAGACCGACGCGGCGATCAACCCCGGCAACTCGGGCGGCGCACTCGTCGACTCCGAGGGCAAGCTCATCGGCATCAACGTCGCGATCGCGACCGCCGGCGGCGCGCAGACCGAGGGCTCCGGCTCGATCGGCGTCGGCTTCGCGATCCCGTCCGACATCGCCCAGCGCGTCGCCGACGAGATCATCGAGAACGGCGAGGCGACGCACGGCCTGCTCGGCGCGAGCGTCCAGTCCGCGGCCTTCGTCGAGGACTCGACGATCACGGGCGCCTACATCGCCGAGATCGTTCCCGGCGGCGCGGCCGACGAGGCCGGGCTGCGCGTGGGGGACATCGTCACCGAGTTCAACGGCGTCCCGATCACCGACTCGGTCGACCTGACCGCGCAGGTTCGCGCGGCGGCAGGCGGGAGCGATGCGACGCTCACGTACGTGCGCGACGGCGAGTCGCACACCATCGACGTGACACTCGGCACGCTCGAGCCCTGATCATCCCAGGGCTCCGGACGCCACCCCGCGATAGGCTCGCGGGGTGGCGTCCTTCTCGTTCGGCGCGGGGAACGCGCGCAAGCTCGCGAGCATCCCGCTGTACGCCGCCGGACGCCTCGCCACGTTCGTGATCCCGCGCTCGCGCGACGAGTGGGTCTTCGGCTGCGCCGTCGGCATCGCCGACGGGGCTCTGGAACTGTGGAACGTCGCCGCCGAGCGCGGCGCATCGGCGGTGTGGCTGGTCGCGAACGAGCGAGAAGAGGCGGATGCTGCGGCCCGCGGCATCCGGACCGTCCGCAAGTCCTCCGTGCGGGGCTTCTGGCGCAGCGCTCGCGCCCGCGTCGTCGTGGTGACCCACGGGTTCGGCGACGTCAACCGCTACGCCGTGTCGGGCGCGTTCGTGGTGCAGCTGTGGCACGGGATCCCGCTCAAGCGGATCGGGCTCGACTCGCCCGAGACGGTGCGACCGCCGGCCGGGCTGCCCCGGCCCGTGGGCGCCCTCGTGCGACGCGGTCTCGCGGCGATGTACCGCGCGGCAGCGCGGCGCATCGATGTGCTGCCGGCCGCTTCGCACCTCGTGCGCGGGCGGCTCGAGTCGGCGTTCGGCCTGCCGGACGAGCGCGTACCCGTCACGGGCGAGCCCCGCGTCGACGTGCTCTCGCGCGGCGACGCCGCCGAGCGGAGGCGAACCGCGCGGGAACGCATCGACGAGGCTGTGGGGCCGCTCGACGACGGGTCGCGTCTCGTGCTGTACGCGCCGACGTGGCGCGACGGTGAGCCGGATCCCGCGATCCCGCACCCCGGGCAGTGGCGAACGATCGTCGACGCGCTCGAGCGTCACGACGCCGTGCTGCTCGTGCGATCGCACCCGCTCGGGGCGGGGGAGTACGAACCGCCGTTCCCCACGGAGCGCGTCCGCCGCCTCGGCAGCGACGTCGTGCCCGACGTCACGCCGCTCCTGCCCGGGCTCGACGTGCTCGTGACGGACTATTCATCGCTCGCGTTCGACGCCTCGCTCGTGCCCCTGCCGACGCTGTTCCTCGCGCCCGACGTCGAGGCGTACGGGCGGCGCCGTGGCTTCTACGGCCGCTTCGCCGACGTTGCCGGCGACGATTGGGGCGCCGACTGGGAGGGACTCGTCGCGCAGCTCGACGCGGTGCTGGGCGACGACGCCGTGCGCCGCGAGCGCGTCGCCCGGGCGCGGCGGCTGAGCGAGCGCGTCCACGCGTTCCGCGACGGCGGCAACACCGAGAGGGTGTACCGTGCGATCGAGACGGGGCTCGCGCGACGCGGCGCGCCCGGCTGGGGCGGATCGACGAGCGCGCCGCCCTCGCGGCATCCGACTTCACACCCGACGAAGGGAACCCGATGACCGACGCCCGCTTCTCGACCGACGGCGGAGCGAGCCTGATCCTGTCGGGCACCGGCGCCCGGCCGCAGTCCGTCGAGCTGATCGGGCCGCGCGCCCGGACCGCGGGCACACTCACCGGGCGCGGCAAGACCTGGCGGGCGGTGATCCCGCTGCGGGCGGCCCGCTGGGGCGGACCCGAGCTGCCGCTGCCGGTCGCCGACTACCGAATCCGGCTCATCGACGCCGACGGCGCCGAGGCGGCAGTCGAGGCATCCGTCCCGCTCACCCAGCTCGGCACGCTCCGTGCCGGCCTCGACGGCGGCGTCGTGCACATCGGACCGCCGATCGACCCCGCATACGACTCTGGCGAAGGGCAGGCGGCGCTCGAACGGCGGTACGCGACGCGGCCGGGAGGGCTCGAGAACGCGGTGTTCTTCGAGAGCTTCTACGGTCGCAACGCGAGCTGCAACCCGCTGGCGATCGACCGCGAGCTCGCGAAGCGCGCGCCCGGGGTGACGCGCTACTGGAGCGTCGTCGACCTTTCGGTGCAGGTGCCCGACGGTGCGATCCCCGTGGTCGAGGGCAGCCCCGAATGGTGGCGAGCCCGTGGGGCAGCGCGCCTGCTCGTCGTCAACGACTGGCTGCGCCGACGCTTCTCGCGGCGCAAGGGACAGGTCGTGCTCCAGACGTGGCACGGCACGCCGCTCAAGCGCCTCGCGCTGCACCGGCCCGGGTTCGACCCGCGCCGCGCGGCAGCGGTCATCAAGGAGTCGCGCCGGTGGGACGTGCTCCTCGCGCAGAACCCGTATGCGGAGCGCATCCTCCGCAAGGCCTACGCGTTCCTGCGGCGGCCGGTGTGGGTCGAGGGATATCCCCGCAACGACGTCCTCGTGACCGGCACGGGCGACGCGACGCGCCGGGCACTCGGCATCGGCGCCGATGAGCGCGTGCTGCTGTACGCGCCGACGTGGCGCGACGATCGTGCCGAGATCGTGGACTTCGTCGATCCGGCAGAGCTCGCGGCGGCGACCGACAGCGTCGTGCTCGTGCGCGGGCACTCGCGCACGCTGCAGCCGGGGCACGATGCCGAGGGTCCCCGCGTCATCGACGTGACGAGGTTCCCCGACACGTCGCAGCTGCTGCTCGTGACCGACGCGCTCATCACGGACTACTCGTCGGTCATGTTCGACTTCTCGGTCACGGGCAAGCCCATGTTCTTCCTCGTGCCCGATCTCGAGCGGTACCGCGGGGAGCTGCGCGGGTTCTACTTCGACCTCGTCGAGCGGGCTCCCGGCCCGGTCGTCCGGACGCAGGACGAGCTCGTCGCGGCGATCGAGGACGTCGACCCGTCGCTGTTCGCGGATGCGTACGCGCGCTGGCGCGCGACGTTCAACGCGCGAGACGACGGCCACGCGGCCGAGCGCGTCGTGAACCGCATCCTCGACCAGGGCTTCGTCGACGTGGAGTGAGCGCGTGACCCCGGTGCGGTCAGGGCAGCGGCGTGTTGCGGTCGCCGAGCCGTGACGTGTCGACCGTGTCGTGCGCGCCGCCCAGCACGCCCGCGATGAACCCGAGTCCCCACGAGACGTGCATCGTGGGCAGGACGGCGATCGTCCACAGCTTGTCGCGCCAGCCCGAGCCCCCGCCCGGGCCGATCGCCACGACGAGCACGAGCAGCACGTAGACGAGCACCGGGATGTAGACGACGGATGCCGCGACCGACCACCATCCGGTGATCACTCGCGCGAGCTGGAGCGCCCCCACGATGACCGACAGCGCGGCCGCGAGGACGAGCAGCGGGGGAGCGAAGAACCGCAGCGAGTTCCGGGTGCCGTAGCGGCGCACGAGCTCGCCGCGCCAGCGGCCGGTCGCGACGAACTGGCGTGCGAGCCTGCTCCAACTCTCGCGCGGCCAGTACGTGACGGAGAGCTTGGGATCGAACCACACGCGGTAGCCCGCGCGGCGGATGCGGAGGTTGAGTTCCCAGTCCTCGCCGCGGCGGATCGTCTCGTCGAAGCCGCCGACCTCGTCGAAGACGGCGCGCCGCATGACGCCGAGGTACGCCGACTCGGCTTCTCCCTCTCGCGTGCCGCCGTGGTACGCACCGCCGCCGAGCCCGATCCGCGAGTTGTACGCCCGCGCGACAGCCCGCTGGAACGGCGTTCGTCCGTCGGCCCGCATGACGCCGCCCACGTTCGCGGCGCGCACGCGCGTGAGCGTGTCGAGCGCGCGCCGCGTGTAGCCGGCCTCGAGCTCGGAGTGGGCGTCGACCCGCACGACCGTGGGATAGCGACCCGCTCGAATCGCGAGGTTCAGCCCGACCGGGATGTCGGCGGCGGGGTTGTCGACGAGCACGATGCGCTCGTCCTCCGCCGCGAGCTCGCGCGCGAGCTCGTCCGTGCCGTCGGTCGACGGAGCGAGCGCGATGATGAGCTCCGACGGACCGGGGACGTCCTGGGCCAGCGTCGACTCCACCGCGCGGCGCAGGTAATCGCGCTCGTTGAGCACGGGCATCACGAACGTGACGCCCGCGTCGTCGGGCGCCGTGGGCGCGTCTCTGCGACCGGGCTCCTCGACATGCACGCGTCGATCATGTCATGCGCGCCCGTCGGTAGGCTGAACGGGTGGGTGCGGTGGCGGATGCGAAGAAGGCGGTTGCCCTGCTGCGGAAGGCCGTCACCAACCGGCGCGCCGCCACAGCGGTCCGACGCGAGCTGGCCCAGCGTCCGCCGCATCCGGAGAATCACTACCGGATCGCCGTGTACTTCGCCGACGGCGCGGTCAACATGTACCAGATGCGGCAGTGGTACAAGCCGCTCGCAGAGCTCGCGAAGCGCTGGCCCGTCGTGGTGCTCAGCCGAGCGGCGACCGGTGCCCGCGCGCTTCTCGTCGAGGACGCTCCGCCCGTGGCATTCGTTCCGACGGTGCGCGATCTCGAGCGCTTCATCGCCACGCAGGACATCCGCGTCGTCCTGTACGTGAACCAGAACACGCGGAACTTCCAGATGTTCCGCTACGGACGCCGGTGGCACGTGTTCATCAACCACGGCGAGTCCGACAAGATGTACATGACCACGAACCAGTTCAAGGCGTACGACTACGCCCTGATCGCGGGCGACGCGGCGCGCGAGCGCCTTTCGCGCGTGCTGTGGGACTACGACCTCGACCGGCGGACGATCCAGATCGGAAGACCGCAGGCCGATCATTACTCCGGCAGCCTGCCGTTCACGCCCGACGAGCGCACCGTCGTGCTCTACGCGCCGACGTGGGAGGGCGACCGTCCCTCGGCGCACTACGGCTCGGTGCGCACGCACGGCGAGGCGCTCGTGTCAGCGCTGCTGGCCACCGGACGCCATCGGGTCATCTACCGCCCGCACCCCCGATCGGGCGTCGTCGATCCCGAGTACGGGGCGGCGAACCGGCGCATCATCGCGGCGATCGAGGCGGCGAACGCATCCGACCCGTCGGTGCACCACGTCTACGACGATGGCCCGGACCTCGGCTGGCAGCTCTCGGTCGCGGACGTCGCCGTCGTCGACATCTCGGCGATGGTGTACGACCGGCTCGCAGCAGGCAAGCCCCTCATGGTGACGCGGCCGACCGACCCCGAGGCGATCGTCGACGCGCACGGCTACCTGTCGGCCTGCGAGTGGCTCGACGCGGCATCCGCGCCCGACATCGTCGCGCAGATCACGCGCGTCCTCGAGGATCCGGATGCCACGGCCCGCCTCGAGCACTGGGTGCGGCACTACTTCGGCGACACGAGCCCGGGTGCCGCGACGGCGAGGTTCCATGCGGCGATCGAGCACCTCATGCGGGAGTGGGACGTGTGGCACGACCGCTCGGTGGCGCGCGGCGACGTCGACGAGGACGAAGAGGAGCAGCAGGCGGCCGAGCTCGACGAATGACGCCCCGGCCCCCGATCAGGCGTTGACGGTCGGCTGCTCGACCAGCCGTGCGATCGCGCGCAGCGGGATCGGGACCCACGTCGGGCGGTTGCGCGCCTCGTAGATCGCCTCGTACACCGCCTTGTCGATCTCGAGGGCGGCGAGCAGGTCGCGCTGCGCGTCGAGCCGGATGCCCGATACGGTGGCGTACCCGTCGAGGAAGGCGCGTCGCGCGTCCCTCGCCCACGCGAGTGCCGCATCCGGCGACTGCTCCGGGGTGTCGAGGCGGATCGAGCCGGCGACGTAGTCGAACGAACGCAGCATTCCCGCGACGTCCCGCAACGCGAGGTCTGCGCGGACGCGCTCCGCCATCGGTCGCAGGGGCTCGCCCTCGAAATCGAGCAGCACCCAGCCGCGTCCGGGGGAGTGCAGCACCTGGCCGAGGTGGAGGTCGCCGTGGATGCGCTGCAACGGCGGCCACGCGGCCTCGAGCGCCCGCGCGTAGACCGCCTCGATCGCATCCCGCCGTTCCGCGATGCCGGGGACCTCCGCGATGGCCATCGTCAGGCGGCGCGTCCACGTGTCGGCGGTCGCCTCGCGGTCGGCCGGGCGCGTCTCGCTCGTGGGGAACAGCCGCGCCAGCGCGACATGCACATCGGCCGTGGCCTCGCCGATCTCGCGCGCCGCGACGGTGAAGTCCTCGCGCCGGGCGGCGGCACGCAGCGCGACGCGCCACGCGTCGTCGACGTCGGGGAGGAACTCCTGGGCGAACGCGAGCGATCCCCTCACCGAGCCGCCCGCGGTCGCGAGATCCGGCCACGTGCCCTCTAGCACGCCGACGGCGGCAGGCACATGCATCGAACCGGACGCCGACAGGGCGCTCTGCAGCTCGATGTCGGGATTCAGTCCCGGATGCAGCTGCCGGAAGACCTTGCAGATGATCGAGGGCCCGCCGTCGCCGCTGCGGTAGATGATCGACGTGTTCGACTGCTCGCCGGAGAGCACCGCCGATTCGTCGGACACCGCGGGTGCCTCGACGTCGGCCGCCGGGACGCCGGTGACCGTCGTGCGCGGGCCGGACCCGGTGCCGCCGCGGGTCACCAGCGAGACGAGCGCGCGCGTGTAGGCGGGGTCATGGGGCCCGTCGATGAAGGTGACGCCCGGTTCGGGGTCGCCGATGACGTGGCCCCCGGAGTCCTCGACGCTGGCCGTCGACCGCGCGACGATCGGCACCTGGTAGAGCACAACGGGCAGCGCGCCTTCGTCGAGGACGAGGAAGGTGCGCACGCGCGGCCGAGCCGGGTCCTCGGACACGGCGTCTGCTTCGGTCGGAGCGAGGTCGAACCACGCGACGAGGCGCAGGCTCGGGACGCGTCCCTTGCCCGCATACCAGCGCTGCCGCGTCATCCAGGCAGCGAGGCAGGCGAGGGTGCTGTCCATAAGGCGAGGCTAGAGATGGCGGCGGATGTTGTCGAGAGCCGGATGCAAGCGCTTGCACCGCCCGCCGGAACCGACTCCTTCCGCCGTCGGCGTCGGTCTGCCACGATCGGCCCATGAAGGAGCTCGACGACTGGACGCGCACGACCTTCTCTGCGGGCGACGAGACCCGAGAGGTGTACCGCAAGGAGCCACCGGGCGGCGGACGCACGGGGGTCGTCGTGTTGCACGAGGTGCCCGGGATCGAGCCGGTGCTCGTCGACTTCGCGAACGAGCTCGTGGACCACGGCCACATCGTGCTGCTGCCGCGGCTGTTCGGAACGCCGGGCGCGGGCTTCTCCTTCGCGAACGTCGCAGGCGATCTGTGGCAGTTCTGCGTGCGGCGCGAGTTCTCCATCTTCGCTCGCGGCAAGACGAGTCCCGTGGCCGGCTGGCTGCGCGCGCTCGCGCGGGACCTGCACGCCGAGGTCGGGGGCGACGGCGTCGGCGTGGTCGGCATGTGCTTCACGGGCGGCTTCGCGTTGGCGATGATGGCGGATGCCCCGGTGATCGCCCCGGTGCTCGCCGAACCCTCGCTGCCCGCGGCCATCGGCTTGCCGCGGGGTGCACGCCGGCGCGGCGCCGATCTCGGGCTCAGCCCCGGCGACCTCGAGGCGGTCAAGGCGTCGTCGACCCAGGTGCTCGGGCTGCGGTACCGGTGCGACCCGGCCGTCGGAACGCGATGGGAGACGCTCGAGCGCGAACTCGGGGATCGCTTCCTCGCGATCGACTTCGACGGCAAGGGCCACTCGGTGCTGACGAAGGATCGCCAGCAGGCGGGAGTGGACCGCGTGATCGCGTTCCTCGACGAGAAGCTCGGGGCGGGCGCGACCGGGTAGCGCGTCGGGTCCGCGCGCGAACCCCTCATCGCGCACGCGAATGTCCGACGCTGCCACTACATTCGAACATATGAACGAATCGCACTTCGTCGACGACGACCTCGAAGACCCGTGGTTCATCGACGAGCGCGATCTGTACGACCCCGAGGTCGATGCCTTCTTCGCCGACCCCGACAGCGTGGCGCCAGCTTCCGGCGACCATGCGATCACGGCGGCGATGAACGACCTCGAGATCGTCACCGTGAGGCAGCGGATGCTGATCGCCGAGCAGTACCGGGCGATCGACAGCATCCTTCGTGACGCGGAGGCCGATCCCGAGTCCTGGGTCGGACCCGATCCGACGATCGATCCGGACTGGACCGATCCGCGAGAGCGTTCCGCGGCCGCCGTGCGCCGTGAGCGGCGCGAGTTCGCGGTGCGAGCGGCTGCGGCCGACATCGCGGTGCGGCTGCGCATGTCCGAATCGGTCGTCCGCTCGCGCGCCGAGCGCGCCGCGATCCTGAGAGACCGGATGCCGCGTCTGTGGGCTTCGTTCCTCGGCGGCGCCGTGTGCGAGCAGAACGCCGTCACCGCGGCGCAACTCGCCGCGTCGCTGCCCGATGACGGCGAGTCGTGGGACGCGTTCGACCAGCGGGTGTGGGAGGCAGCGGGCTCGCTGACGCCGCCGAAGTTCCGCGTTCTGGCGCGCGTCGCGCGTGAGCGTGTGCATCCGGAGTCGATCGAGGAACGCCATCGCCGCGCGGCTGACGATCGCCGCGTGTGGCTCACCCCCGACCTCGACGGCATGGCGACCCTGAGCGTGTTCGCGCCGGCGGTGAAGGCGAAGGAGGCGATGCGGCGCGCCGATGTCATCGCGCGACACCTCGCCGCGCAAGAGGGTGAGGATCGCACGCTGACGCAGCTCCGCGCCGATGCGGTGCTCGACCTCGTCGCGGACGGCGAGACGGAGTCGACGCCGTCCGCATCCCGCGCCGCGAGCGTGGCGGTGACGATTCCGGCTCTCACGCTGCTGGGCGAGTCCGACGAGCCTGCGAGCCTCGACGGCTACGGGCCCATCGACCTCGAGACGGCTCGCCGCCTTGCGGGTGAGGCGTCCTCCTGGGTGCGTGTGCTCACGCACCGCGTCACCGGCACGGTGCTCGATGTCGACCGCAAGACATACCGCGTACCGGCTGACCTCCGCCGCTGGCTCGGGGTGACCCACCCGACGTGTGTCTTTCCAGGATGCTCGCGCGCTGCCCGTGAGTGCGACATCGACCATCGCGTCGACTGGCAGCACGGAGGGCCGACGAGCGCCGAGAACCTGGCGCCGGAATGCAAGTCGCACCACCGACTGAAACACGGATCGCTGTGGACGCTCGAACGCGACTCGGACGCCGGGACGATGAGGTGGGTGAGTCCGAGCGGACACGAGGCGGATGCCGATCCGCCGCCGTTCTAGGCGCGCGAGACCTACTCGGCGTCCCCGTCCGAGTCCACGGTCGGAACCGGGATCTCGATCGATGTCACGCCCGCTGTCGCATCCGGGATCACCAGCGCATCGACCGCGAGCGCGGCGTCGCCCAGCTGCTCTGCGGGCGTCGGCTCAACGGGCTCGGACGGGAGCCCCGCCCACTGCTCGTTGTGCTCCGGTCGCTGTGTGAACAGGCCCATGCGTCAACGATACGTCGGCCCCGGCGACCGCGCTCCGCCCGGCGACCGCGCTCCGCCCCGGCGACCGCGCTCCGCCCCGGCGACCGCGCTCTGCGCGAGCGACTGCGGCCCGCCCCGGGCTGGCGGCTACGCCATCACAGCCGACAGCACCGCGTATCCGACCTGTCGCCCGGTGATGGCGGAGTGGCCCGAGATGAAGTCGTCGGACTTGAGCGACCACACGCCCGGACCCGAGAAGTCGTACCGCCCACCGACGTCGAGCATCGTGCCGGTCTTGCCACCCTTCGTCTTGAGGGCGCCGTTGCGACCGATGCCTCCGTACGGGTCGTTCTCGTCTCCGAGCCCCTGCCCGATCTGCCGCGCGAGGCGGGATGCGATCGGATACGCGAGGCCGACCGCCTTGTCGCGGTGCGTGTGCGTCACGATGATCGGCCCGCTCACTTTGGACGGCACTTTCGCGAACATGCCGTTCGCCCCTGAGCCGTCCCAGTCGGTCGCCATGCCGAAGTGGCTGTACGCCGCCTGCAGCAGCGACATCGACGCGATCGGCGCCTTCGTCGCGAGGGCCGCGGCGGTGACGGCCCGACCACCGAACGAGTGCCCGACGAGGTGGATCCTGGCGTCACGCGCCTCGTCGTGGATGTGATCGAGCAACGCGCCGACGCCCTTCTTCCCGACGACTCCCGAGCGCTCCTTCATCGTGTAGTACGTCGTGATGTTGAGGAGGTTCCGGCCCATCTGGATCACGTTGTCGAAGAACCCGGCGCCGCCGCCGTCCTCGGGAAGCGGCGGCAGGCCGGCAGGGTCTATCGCTGCGGCGCCACCGGCTGCGGCGGGAGACGCGTCTTCGGTGGCGAGGGTCTTCGCGGCGGCGATCACCTCCTGCGGGTCGGCCTCCTTGAGGGCTCTGAAGGCAGCCACGTCTTCGCCCTTCGTCGACGTCGGCAACGTCTCGCGCAGCAGTTCGAGGTACTCCTCCTGAGCGGCGGATGATCCCTCGAGCTTCGGCACGAGCGCGACGAGCCGGTCAGCGATCTCGCGGTCCTCGACGCGCTCGCGGATCTCCGCCTCGAGCTCGGCGGCCGAGTCGCCGACTCCCGCGCCGGCGCCCGAGTTCTCGTCCGGCGCCCACTGGATCGACGGCCAGAGCACCCCCACGACGACGAACTGCCGTTGACGTGCACCGGCGACCTTCCCGCGCACCGCGACGATCGAGTCGACGAGCTGGTCGTACAGAGCGCGCGCCTGCCCGTGCGTGTTGTTCCATCCGTGCGAGATGACGATCACGTCCGTCGGATGCTTCTGCGCGAGCAGCGCGTCGAGCTCCTCGAGCTGCGCAGGGTCGACCAACCCGCCCTTCTTGTCGAACTCGACCTCGGCATACGGCAGCGACATGGCCATGGCCGGTCTCCTCTCACCTCGTCCGCGGCGCCGTCGCCGCGTCACACGCTCTGGATCGCACGCATCGCGTCGACGAGCCCGCGACCCTGGAAAGTCGCATCGCGTCCGAGATCGTTCGCGGAGTCCATGAGGATCCGCTTCACGTCGTCGGGCTTGCCGATGAACTCCCTGTGCACCGAGAGGAAGGCAGCCGCCACTCCTGATACATGCGGGGCCGACATCGACGTGCCGGAGTCTTCGACGTAGGTGATGTCGGATGCCTTCTCGCCGGGCTTCAGCTGGACGTTCGCCCGCGCTCGATCGAGCAGTTCTCCCGCTCCCGCGCTCACGACCCGCTCGCCGGGCGCGACGACGTCCGGCTTGAGTCGCCCGTCCCCCGTAGGCCCCTTGGACGAGAAGTACGACACCCCCGTCGAATAGGGCTTGATCGACGTCGACCCGACGGTGATGGCCCGCGCGGCATTGCCCGGGTCGTTGATCGTCATGCCGAAGCCGAGCCGCATCTCGCGCCCCGCGCTGTCGCGCGCGGCTCCGTACCCGGTGTTCCCGGCCGACACGACGACGCACACCCCGTTCGCGACGAGCCGGTCGACTTCGCGACATACGGGGGAGAGGCCGGTCGCGAACCACGAGGGGTCGAACGGATAGCCCAGCGACAGATTGACGCCGTGGACGTTGAGCTCGCGCCCCGACAGGTTGAGCTCCTCGATGTACTCGAGTGCCTCGAGGAGCGACGCGACATCGCCCGTGCGGTCGTCGCGCAGCACCTTGATCGACAGAATCTTCGCCTTCGGCGCCATGCCCATGATGCGGTCGAGCTCGACCCTCTCGACGCCGGTCGCGCCCTCCGCGGTGCGATACCAGGTCGCGGCGCAGATCCGCTTGCCGCGGGGCTTCGCGATCTGCCCGCCCGCGATGATGCCGGCGACGTGGGTGCCGTGGCCGTTCGGGTCGCGCAGCGCGTCGGCATCCGTCGTGCCCGACACGAAGCTCCGCGGTCTCAGCGTCTCGGGCAGCTCGAGCGTCTCATAGGTCTGGAAGTGGGCGTGCCTCCGATCGACGCCGGTGTCGAGCACCGCCCACACGACACCCTCGCCCGTCGCGGCGAACGACCGCACCGCGGCATCCGCCTTCATCGTCGTGACCGAGCGATGGATCGTCGCGCGCACCTCGAAGTTCGGCCACACGCGGTTGATGAAACTGCGCGGCGCGGTCTTCTGCTCCTGCCGGTCGCGCGCGGGGGTGCGGCCCTTGTCGGAGTCGATTCGGACGAGCTCGAGGATCTCGTCCGCCGTGAGCGCCGCCATGACGTAGTGGTTGGTCGCCGTCGGGTACGCCTCGAGCGCGCGCCCGCCGGCCGCGATGCGGATCATCGCGAGCAGTTCCTGCGCGGCGTTCTCGAGGGGGATCCCGCTGTCAGTTCGCAGCTCGATCACGATGCCGATCAGCTCGGCCTCGCTCGCCGACGCCATGCGCTCGGCGAGCGGGCGCGTGATCACCGAGTCCGTCACGAGCGAGACGGTACGGGGCACGTCCGGCAACGGGAACGCGGGCGACGTCGGCGGGATGCGCGGGGGAGCGGTCGGCTCCTCTTCGGAGCTCGGCTCCTCGGGCTCGGCGCCTTCCTCGCCCTCGGGCGGCCCTTCTTCGGGAGGCCCACCGGGTGCCGCACCCCGCGACGGCACCGGCCGCTTACCGCCCTCCGGTCCCTCGCCGCGAGGCTTCGGACGCGGCGGCTCCGGCTCGAGATCGGCATCCGCCTCGATCGCGGGGAACTCGCGCGGCAGCGCGTTGCGACTGTCGTCGTCGGATGCTCGTGCCACGGCGCCCCCCGAGCGTCGATCCGTCCCCCGCGGTGAGCGTACCGCCGGACGGCCCCGGCTGCTACGGGGCCTCGTGCGCGGCGTCGGCGCGCCTCAGTCGAGCTCGAACTCGTCTTCGTCGGGCCCGTCGCCCGCCGCGGGGAGTGCGCTGCGCCGACGGAACGCCCCGCCGACCTTGCGTGCGGCACCGCCGACCGCCGTCGCGCTCTTCGTGACGCCGTCGGCGATGACACCGCCCGCGCGACGGAACGTCTGCGCCGCGGCGGATTCGATGCGCGTCGCTCCCGGGCGCGGTTCGAGCTCGGCCGGCATCGAGACGGGTGCGACACCGAACGCGCGGCGGGAGTTCACGAGCACACGGCGCCCGAGGATGTGGTTGCCCGCGCCGCCGATCACGGCGCCCACGCCGAACGGCAGCGCCTTGCCGATGAACGACGCCCCGCCCTTCGCGGCGAACTGGCGCGTGAACGCGGTCTTCAGGCGGTCGACGAGCGGGCCCACCGCGGCGCGGGGGAGCGTCTTGGTGATGAGCTCGCCCCAATAGCGGTCGCGCGTGACGCCCTTCCCCGCCACCTGTCGAGCGAGTTGCGCGACGAGGTCCACGCCTTCCTTGCCGAGCATGAGCGTCAGCACGAGGGCGCGCGCACGGTCGGGGTCCGACACGGGAATTCCGTGCACCTCCGCGACCGACTGCGCGAACAGCGCGGTCGCCTCGAGGAACGCGACCGTCTCGACGCCGCTGAGCGTCAGCGTCACGCCGGTCCCGATTCCGGGGACCACCGCGGTCGCCCCGACCGCCGCACCGCCGGTCGTCACGGCCGCGAGGTAGCGGCGCTCCAGCATCCGGATCACGTCCGTCGCCGTCGCGTCGGGATTGCGAAGCCGGATGCTGCGCAGGTGAGCGAGCACGACCGGCCGCTGGATGGCGAGCACCTTGTCGAGGGCGCGGACAGTGCGCGGATGCTCCGGCGAGCCGGCAGGCGGAAGCCCCCCGTCCCACGGCGTGCCGTCGGGCAGGGAGTGGATGCGGTGCACCTTCTCGGCCATCAGGCCGATCCTAAGCACGCCGATCTGGTCGGAACCTGTGGAACGCCCGACGAACCGGAATCTGCGGGTAGGGGTCGCTCAGCCGGTCAGACGAAGAGGTTCGCGCGCTCGAGGTCTTCGGCGAAGTCGACCTCGACGGCGTAGAGGTCGGAGATGTCCATCGGCGCGAGGCGCAGGCCATCTTCGGCGATCGCGAGCTCGAGGCCGCGCTCGAAGTAGTCCTGGTCGTCGACGCGCTGCAGCTGGCGGATGAACGCCTTCTTGTCGGCGGCCGAGATGTAGTTGATGCCGACCGCCTCGCCGATGCCGTCCTTGACCGTCTTCGACAGCTCGGCGATGAAGCCGCGGTCGTCGATCGTGTACTTGACCTCTTCGTCGCTCACCTTCGCCGTGTTGACGGTGACGAACGACTGCTCGCGTTCGATGAACGAGACGGCACGGCCGAGGATACGCGGGTCGAAGACGACGTCGCCGTTCATCCACAGCACGCCCGCGCGGCCCGTCGCGTTGAGGGCGCGCAGGAGGCTCTTCGACGTGTTCGTCTGGTCGTAGCGGTCGTTGTAGACGTAGTCGACGTGCGGGAACGCCTCGACGATCGTCTCGGCGCGGTAGCCGACCACGGTCGTGATGCGGGCGTCGTCGCCGAAGGCCGCACGGATGTTGTCGTGCTGCTGCTGCATGATGCTGCGGCCGTCGCTGAGCTCGGTGAGGGGCTTCGGAAGGGCTCGTCCGAGCCGCGAACCCATGCCGGCCGCGAGGATGACGGTCTGAAGTGTCACGGTTGGTCTCCTGGAGTGCTCGTTTGGCGTCAGTTCACCGACGCGACACTCCTTCGTGCCTGGTACATGGTAGCGAGGGCGCCTGAAAGGGCGCACAATGTTCGCCGTCCGTTGTCGTTTCGTGACATAACGCGCTGTTGTCGACAAACCGTGCCCCACTGGGGAGTTTCACAGCGCGGTTGATACGTTGGACAGGTGACTCCCTCTCTGCCGGTGCCACACGAATCCGCTCCGGACGACCCGGAACGGCCCGACGAGAGCGCCCAGCTGCGGGACCTTCTGATCCTCCCGCCCCGGCCGCCCCTGCCGACCGACGGTCCGGAAGGGGCCGAGGCCGGTACTGAGACGGATGCCGCCACCGACGCCGAGCCTGCGAATCCGGAGCCCGCGTCGCCGCCGGCCGAGCCCGCCGAACGCCCGCGCAAGCCGAAGAGCAAGGGCAAGGGGCGCGGCAAGCGCCGCCCCGCGGTGAAGGCCGATCCCGGTCCGCCGCCTCCGCTTCCGCCCGACGTCGTCGCGCCCGGCCCGGCCGAGCCTGCCGCGGATGCCGGTGCAGAAGAGATCGTGATCGACGGCGAGATCGCCGTTCCGCCCAAGCCGCCGCTCCCGGCCGCGGCACTCGCCTCGACCGACATCGAGATCGACGTGCCGCCGCCCCCGCCGCCTCCCGTTCCCGCCGCGGAGGTGGCGGCAGCAGTCGTCTCCGAAGAGCACGCGGATGCGGATGCGGCAACGCCGGTGACCGAGGACGCCGTCGTGGCAGACGAGACGACGGCGGAGGAAGAGGCGCCGCCGGCCGTCGAGGTGGAGGTCGAGGACCTGGAACCTGAAACCGCGCAGGCGGAGCCCGAGGTCGCGGAGCCGGAGGCGGTGGAAGCCGAGCCCGAGGTTGCTGGGCCCGACGTCGCGGAGTCCGCGCCGGAGGAGCCCGATGCCGCGGAGTCGGAGCCTGAGGCCGCCGAGCCGGAGGCCGCGGATGCGGTCCAGGCCGAGCCCGCAGAGTCCGAGGCGCACGACGCTCCCGCCACCGAAGCCCCGCCCGCCCCCGAGACGACTTCGCTCGAGGAGGGCGCGCCTGCGGCATCCGTGATCGAGCCCAAGCCGCTCGAGCACGTGCCCGCCGTCCTGACCGTGTCGGACGTCGATCCCTCCGAGGCCGCGCTCGTGCTGCGGGGCGTGTCGAAGTCGTTCGGCGGAGCACTCGCGGTCGACGGCGTCGACCTCACCGTCCCCGCCGGCACGTTCTATGGACTCGTCGGCCCCAACGGAGCCGGCAAGACAACGACTCTGTCCATGATCGCGGGCCTGCTGCGCCCCGACCGCGGTTCTGTCCAGGTGACCGGCATCGACGTGCGCGCCAATCCGCGCGGAGCGAAGCGCCGCATGGGCGTGCTGCCCGACCGGCTCCGTACGTTCGACCGGCTCACCGGACGCCAGCTGCTCTATTACTACGGCGTGCTGCGCGGTCTTCCGCCGGCGGTGGTCGAGAGTCGCACCGCCGACCTCGCGCGTGCCTTCGACCTCACCGACGCGCTCGGCCGCGTCGTCGCGGACTACTCCGCCGGCATGGCGAAGAAGGTCATGCTCGCGGGTGCGATGATCCACTCGCCCAGGCTGCTCGTGCTCGATGAGCCGTTCGAGGCGGTGGATCCCGTCTCGAGCGCGATCATCCTCGACATCCTCTCCACGTACGTCGCGCACGGAGGGACCGTCATCCTGTCGAGTCACGGCATGGAGCTCGTCGAGCGCGTGTGCTCGCGCGTCGCGGTGCTCGTGGCGGGACAGGTGCTCGCCGAGGGCACGATCGACGAAGTGCGCGGCGAGCTGACCCTCGAGCAGAGGTTCATCGAGCTCGCGGGCGGCCTCAGCGACGTGGAGGGCCTGGAGTGGCTGCACACGTTCTCCGACTGAGGGTCGCGATGCTCCTCGGAGCACTCCGCGGAGACATCGAGACCGTCACGCGCACGGTCGCATGGCTGATCCTCGTCGTCGGGTCGACGGCGCTCGTGTGCTGGGGACTGCTGACCCTCGCGGATGCCGGCACCGACGTCGCGCTCACCGTGACCGTCCTGGGCGGCTCCGCCGTGACCGCGGGCTTCGCGATCGCCCCGATCGTCGGCGGTGTGGCCGACCCGCTCGATCCCCGCCGCTTCGCCCTCATCGGACTCCCGAACGGACCCCTCGCGGGGATCCTCGCGGTCGCCGGGCTCATCAGCGTGCCGATCATGGCGCTCCTCGCGGTCGCGATCAGCGCCGCGATCATGTGGAGCGAGGTCGGCGTCCCGTGGGGAGCGGGCGCGGCATCCGTCTTCCTCGGTGTCATCACGTGCGCGCTCCTCGCCCGCACGTGTATGGCGCTCACGTCGCTGTTCCTGCGCGAGCGGCGATCGCGCGAGCTGTCGGGCGTGTTCCTGCTCGCCGTGGTCGTGGTGGTCGTGCCCGTCGGCGTGTTCCTCGCGTCTCTCGAATGGAACGGGCGGGTGCCGCCGCAGCTCGTCGAGGCTGTCGGCATCCTCGCGCGCACGCCGTTCGGCGCGGCGTGGGCGTTCCCGGGGCTCATCGCCACGGGCGGGGAGGCGGGTCTCAGCCTGTTCGTCGCGATCGCGACGATCGTGGTGCTCGCGGGCCTGTGGGCGCTGCTCGTGCACCGGCTTCTCACGACGACCGAGCGTCCCACGTCTGTGCGCGAGCGCGGCGGCCTCGGCTGGTTCGCGGTCGCGCCGGGAACCCCGGGCGGCGCGATCGCCGCGCGGAGCCTCTTCTATTGGCTGCGCGACCCGCGGTACCTCGTCAACATCGTGATCATCCCGGTCGCCGCGGCCGTCACGACGATCCCGCTGCTCATCGCCGGCGTGCCACCCGCGATCGTGGCGCTCGTGCCGGTGCCGTTCATCGCGCTCTTCCTCGGATGGCTGCCGCACAACGACGTCGCGTACGACTCGACCGCGGTGTGGATGCACGTCGGCAGTGGCGTGCGCGGCTTCTCCGACCGCATCGGCCGTCTCGTTCCCGTGCTGTTCATCGGCATCCCGCTGCTCGCGATCGCGATCCCGGTCGCGATCGTGTTCCACGGGCGCTGGTCGATCCTCCCCGCGCTCGTCGGCGTGTGCGCATCGCTCTTCCTGTCGGGCCTCGGGCTGTCGAGCATCTCGTCGGCCCTCGCGCCCTACGCGGTGTCGCATCCGGGTGAGAGTCCGTTCGAGCAGCCCCAGCGCGTCGGCGCCACCGGAGCGATCGCCCAGAGCCTCGTGCTCTTCGGTGCGATCGTGCTGAGCATCCCGGCACTGTGGTGGGGCTGGCTCGCGATCGACGGCGACGCCGAGGCGGCGACGACCGCGCTGTGGGGCGGCGCCGGCATCGGATTCGGCGTGCTGCTCGTCGGCCTCGTGGTCGGATCGGTGCTGTTCGAGCGTCGCGGCGGCCGCATCATGGAGTTCGCCGAGACGACGTGACGCGAGTCTCGAAGTGACGGATGCCGCGGCATCCGTCACCGCCTCCGGCGGCGAGCCGCGGGTAGACTTACCCTCCATGAGCACCCCCCTCGAAGGCCCTGACCAGGGCGGACTCGCCACTCTCGATCGCGAGCTCGAAGAGCTCATCCGCGAAGAGAACATCGAGCCGGGTGACCACGAGCGCTTCTCGCATTACGTGAAGAAGGAGAAGATCCTCGAGTCGGCGCTCACCGGCAAGCCGGTGCGGGCGCTGTGCGGCAAGAAGTGGACGCCTGGGCGCGACCCCGAGAAGTTCCCCGTGTGCCCGACGTGCAAGGAGATCTACGAGTCCATGGGCGGCTGAGCCGTCACACCTCGTCGGCGTCGACGTAGACCGTAGGGATGGCCGGATCGGACCGGCTGAGCGCGAGGGCGCGCACCGGCAGCTCTTCGCGCACGCGTGCGTGGTGGTTGCGCGCGGCCTCGACGCCCTCGGGGCCCTCGAACGAGGCATCCGTCTCGCCGCCCACGACCATCGGAACCTGAAGCGCTCGCGCGCCGGGGTGGCGGTCGGGGGTGTCGATCTCTTCGAAGCCGTCCGACACGACGATGAGCTCGCTCGTCGCGGTGCCCGCGTCGAGCGTGCGGAAGGCCGCTTTGCGCCCACCGCGCGACGTCTTGTCGGCGGACGCCTTCTCGACGCCGATCCATGCGCCCGCGCTGTCCTGCCGGGCGACGAGCTTGTAGACCATGCCGGCGGTCGGTGTGCCGGACCCCGTCACGACCGACGTGCCGACGCCGTACGAATCGACCGGTGCCACCGAGAGCGCCGCGATCGCGTACTCGTCGAGGTCGCTCGTCACGGTGATCTTCGTGTCGATCGCGCCGAGCTCGTCGAGCAGTTCGCGCACCTCGGCGGCGACGATCGGC
Organism: Microbacterium sp.; assembly: GCF_035687345.1. Lineage (GTDB taxonomy): Bacteria > Actinomycetota > Actinomycetes > Actinomycetales > Microbacteriaceae > Microbacterium. The sequence goes on along the minus strand of NZ_DASRXZ010000101.1, from coordinate 17,542 downwards.
AGGTCGCCCGAGTCGATGCGGACGCCGCCGAGCTGCGTGCCCGCCACCCGGACGGCCGTCTCGACGCCCTCGCGGATGTCGTACGTGTCGACGAGCAGGGTCGTGTCGACGCCGAGGGTCTCGACCTGCGCGCGGAAGGCGGCCTCCTCGGTGTCGTGCAGGAGCGTCCAGGCGTGGGCGGCCGTGCCCATCGTCGGGATGCCCCAGCGGCGCCCTGCCTCGAGGTTCGATGTCGCGTTGAACCCGGCGATGTAGGCGGCGCGGGCCGCGGCGATCGCGGATGCCTCGCCGGCGCGGCGCGAGCCCATCTCGGCGAGCGGACGGTCGCCCGCGGCGACGCTCATGCGCGCGGCGGCGGTCGCGACCGCCGAGTCGTGGTTGAGCACGCTGAGCGCGAGTGTCTCGAGGACGACGGCCTCGGCGAACGTGCCCTCGACGGTGAGGATGGGGGAGCCGGGGAAGTACAGCTCGCCCTCCCGATACCCTGTGATGTTGCCCGTGAAGCGGTAGCGCTCGAGGAAGTCGATCGTCTCGGCGTCGACGACGCGCTCGTCGCGCAGGTACCGCAGCTCGTCGTGGCCGAAGCGGAAGTCGCGCAGGAGGGTGAGGAGACGCCCGGTGCCCGCGACGACGCCGAAGCGGCGCCCTCCGGGCAGTCTTCGCCCGAAGAGCTCGAACACGCAGCGTCGCTGGGCGGTCCCGTCGCGCAGGGCGGCGTCGAGCATCGTGAGCTCGTAGCGGTCGGTGTGGAGGGCGGAGCTCGTCCAGGCCGTCATGCGGTCAGCCTAGTGATCAGGCGCTGGCGTAGGCTGGCTGATCGTGACCCTTCGACAGACTCGCGACGGAGCCGACGCGCCGATCGGAATCTTCGACTCGGGAGTGGGCGGACTCACGGTCGCCCGTGCGGTCTCGGCGATGCTTCCGCGCGAGTCCATCCTCTACATCGGCGACACCGCTCGCTCGCCCTACGGGCCGAAGCCGATCGCCGACGTGCGGCGCTACTCGCTCGAGGTGCTCGACACGCTCGTGGAGCAGGGCGTCAAGATGCTCGTGATCGCCTGCAACACGGCATCCGCCGCCGTCCTGCGCGACGCGCGCGAGCGGTACGACGTCCCCGTCGTCGAGGTCATCGGACCCGCTGTCCGCACCGCGATGTCGACCACTCGCAACGGCCGCGTCGGTGTGATCGGCACGGCCGGCACGATCGGCTCGGGTGCCTACCAGGACATGCTCGAGGTCAACGAGCGCCTCACCGTCTTCGCGCAGGCGTGCCCGCGCTTCGTCGAGTTCGTCGAGGCGGGCGTCACCGGCACGCCCGAGGTGCTCGCCGTCGCCGAGGAGTACCTCGCGCCGCTGCGACACGCAGGGGTCGACACGCTCGTCCTCGGCTGCACGCACTACCCCTTCCTCGAGGGCGCGATCAGCTACGTGATGGGTCCCGACGTGTCGCTCGTCTCGAGCGACACCGAGACCGCCAAGGACGTGTACCGCCAGCTCGTGTCGCGCGACCTGCTGGCGGGGCCGGATGCCACGCCCACCCATACCTACGAGGCGACGGGCGCGTCCGCCGACGAGTTCCTCGACCTCGCGCATCGGCTCATGGGCCGTGAGGTCTCGGCGGTGCGGCTCGTGCAGACTGGCGCGATCGACCTGCCCACCGGCTGACACACCGGCCGAATCCGCTGCTTCCCCCGGTTCGACGACGACAAGGAGACCCCCAGTGACGCTTCCCTCCGCCGATGCCCCGATCGTCCGCAGCGACGGCCGCGCGCCCGACGAGCTGCGGCACATCACGATCGAGCGGGGCTGGAGCGCGCACGCCGAGGGCTCCGCGCTCATCTCCTTCGGCGGCACCAAGGTGCTGTGCACGGCGTCGTTCACGAACGGCGTGCCCCGCTGGCTCACCGGCAAGGGCAAGGGCTGGGTCACCGCGGAGTACGCGATGCTCCCGCGCGCGACGAACGAGCGCAACGACCGCGAGGCCGTCAAGGGCCGCATCGGCGGTCGCACGCACGAGATCTCGCGCCTCATCGGTCGCGCGCTGCGCGCGGTCGTCGACACGAAGGCGCTCGGCGAGAACACGATCGTGATCGACTGCGACGTGCTGCAGGCCGATGGCGGCACGCGCACCGCGGCGATCACGGGCGCGTACGTCGCGCTCGCCGACGCGATCGAGTGGGGGCGCCAGAAGAAGTTCATCGCCCAGCGTTCGGAGGTTCTGCTCGATTCCGTTGCGGCGGTGTCGGTCGGCATCATCGACGGCACGCCCATGCTCGACCTCGCCTACGTCGAGGACGTGCGCGCCGAGACCGACATGAACGTCGTCGTGACCGGTCGCGGACTGTTCGTCGAGGTGCAGGGCACCGCAGAGGGCGCGCCGTTCGACAAGCGCGAGCTGGACGCGCTGCTCGAGCTCGGCGTCGCGGGATGCGCGTCACTGCGCGAGCACCAGCTCGCCGCGCTGGCAGACAAGGGCGACGCCGCCACCGAGAGCGCCGGGAGCCCCGCGTGACCGCGCACCCGAACGAGATGGCGGATGCCGTCGCCGACGTCGCCGGGGAGCCGGATGCCGCCGAGCTGCGCCAGATCGTGCTCGCGACCCACAACCCGCACAAGGTCGAGGAGTTCCAGGCGATCGTCGCGGCGACCCGCCCCGACCTGCACGTGATCGCCTACCACGGACCCGAGCCCGTCGAAGACGGCGTGACCTTCGCCGAGAACGCGCTCATCAAGGCGCGCACCGCGGCCGAGCACACCGGGCTGCCGGCGCTCGCCGACGACTCCGGCATCTGCGTCGACGTGCTGGGTGGTGCGCCGGGCGTCTTCTCTGCGTACTGGGCCGGCCACGCGAAGGACGCCGCCGCGAACGTGAGCCTCCTGCTCGACCAGCTCTCCGACATCGCCGACCCGCACCGCACGGCGCAGTTCGTGTCGACGATCGCCCTCGTCGTGCCCGGCGACGCGTCGAGCGAGAGCGTCGTCGAGGGGCGCTGGCCGGGGCGCCTCGCGTTCGCGCCGGCGGGGGAGGGCGGCTTCGGCTACGACCCGATCTTCATCCCCGACGGCCAAGAGGCGGGGAGCGAGCGCACCGTCGCCGAGATGTCAGCCGCCGAGAAGAACGCGCAGTCGCACCGCGCCCGCGCGTTCGCCGAGCTCACGCCGCTGCTCGAGCAGCTCTGACCTCGCGCACGCCCAGCCACTGATAATCGGGATCATTCCCGACTGGCTCGGCGGGCCTCGCGACGCGTCTGACCGGCCTAGCCTGGAGGCATGCACGACCACGCGAACGGCCCCGCACGGGGCATCCGTGGTGCGAGCAACAGGCGTCTTCTCGCGCTGTCGCTCGCGATCACGTCGGTCGTCATGGTCGTGCAGATCGTGGGGGCGGCGCTTTCGGGATCGCTCGCCCTGCTGGCGGACGCGGCGCACATGTTCACGGATGCCGCCGCCCTCGTCATCGCGCTCATCGCGAGCACCGTGGCGGGGCGCCCCGCGAACGACCGCCGCACGTTCGGCTACCAACGTGCGGAGGTGTTCGGGGCGCTCGTGAACGCCGTGATCCTCATCGTCCTGTCGGGGTGGGTCGCGATCGAGGGCGTGCGACGGCTCGTCGAACCGGGCGAGGTCGAGGTCGCGGGCGGACTCATGCTCGTCGTCGCGATCGTGGGTCTTGTCGCGAACGGCGTCGCGATGTGGCTGCTCGGAGCGGCGCAGCGGACGAGCATCAACGTGCGCGGCGCGTATCTCGAGGTGATGGGCGACCTCATCGGGTCTGCGGCCGTGATCGTGGCGGCGATCGTGATCGTGACGACCGGGTGGGTGCAGGCGGACGCCATCGCATCGCTGTTCATCGCGGCGATGATCGTTCCGCGGGCGATCGGCCTGCTCCGCGAGGTGATGTCGGTGCTCGCGGAGTCGGCGCCGAAGGGCACGCACGTCGCCGAGATCCGCGACCACATCCTCTCGACGCCGGGCGTCGTGGATGCGCACGACGTGCACGTGTGGCAGCTCACGCGCGGGGCCCCGGTGTTCACGGCGCACGTCGTGGTCGAGGACGAGGCGCTGCGAGACGGGCGCGCCGCCGGGATCCTCACGCGTCTGCAGTCCTGCCTGTCGGACCACTTCGACGTCGAGCACTCGACGTTCCAGCTCGAGCCCGCGGGGCACATCGAGCACGACGCTCACGCCTGACGCGGGCACGCCGTCAGAACGGCGGCATATCCTCGCGGACGACCTCGTCCGGGCTCTTGTCGGGCCGCAGCCCGCGCCAGCGCGGGTGGCGAAGGATGCCTGCGGGCGTGAACTCGCCGTACTCGACCTCGCCGACGAGCTCGGGCCTGACCCACAGGGCGTCGCGCGCGTCGAGGCGCGGCACGCCCACGAGCGGGTTCTCGTCCGTCCGCAGCGGTGTGAGCTTCTTCATGAGCATCTTGAGCGTCGCGTCGCTGAACCCCGAGCCGACGCGTCCTGCGTACTGCAGTCCGTCCGGGCCGGGGATGCCGAGGAGAAGGGAACCGAACGTCGAGCTGCGGCCGCCCTGGCCCGGTCGCATGCCGGCGATCACGACTTCCTGCGTCCGCGTCAGTTTGACCTTGAGCCACGACTCCGACCGCACTCCGCGCAGGTAGAGCGATGACGGATCCTTCACCACGATCCCCTCGAGTCGCAGGGACGTGCTCGTGTCGAGGGCGACGTCGACGTCGTCGAACACGGGCGGCACCGCGATCGCCGGGATCACGCCTTCCGCGGTGCGCTCGAGCACCTCGCGCCGGTCGCGCAGAGGCAGTCCCGCGAGGTCGTGCCCTGCGATCGCGAGGACGTCGAACAGGTAGTACCGCACGGGCGTGCGACGCGCCTCGCGTGCGATGTCGCCCGCGCGCTCGAGGTTCATGCGCGTCTGCAGCAGCGGGAAGCTCGGGCGCCCGTCGGGTTCGAGCGCGACGAGCTCGCCGTCGACGACGCACGGCTCATCGCCGAAGCCTGCGTCCACCCCGGTCAGCTCGGGGTAGCGATGGGTGATGTCGTTGCCGCTTCGGGCGAAGAGGCGCAGGCGGTGGCCGTCCCACACGCCGACGGCGCGGATGCCGTCCCACTTCGCCTCCGCCCACGCGAGCTCGCCCCACCGCGCCGCCGCGCGGCGCGCGGCATCGGGCGTCGCGGCTGTCGCACGCATGACGCGCACCGCGTCCTTCCCCTCGGGGGCGCGGGGGAGCGCCGTGAGGTCGCGGCCCGAGGACCCGGTCGCTGAGCTCGTCGAAGCGTCGCGCGCGGAGGACCCGGTCGCTGAGCTCGTCGAAGCGCCGCGCGCGGAGGACCCGGTCGCTGAGCTCGTCGAAGCGTCGCGTGCGGAGGACCCGGTCGCTGAGCTTGTCGAGGCGTCGCGTGCGGAGGACCCGGGCGCTGAGCTCGTCGAAGCGCCGCGCGCAGGCCGTGGCGTCGACCCTTCGACAGGCTCAGGGACCGCGGGGCGTCGGGGCGCGGACCCTCCGACAGGCTCAGGGGCCGTGGGGCGTCGGGGCGCGGACCCTTCGACGGGCTCAGGGACCGCGGGCTCAGGGACCGCGGGCTCAGGGACCGCGGCCTCGGACTCGGGCGCCCTCGACCGCGCGCGGCGCCGCCGCGGCTCGTCGGCCTGATCGCTCGCGACGACGGGTTCGCCGTCCGGCTGGGGGCGGCCGTCGGCATCCGTCTTCATGCGATGAAGGAGCCAGCTCGACTTCTCGCCCTCGCCCTCGGTCCGGATGAGCGCGAGCCGCACGCGTCCGAGCGGACCGCCGGGCCGCCCTTCGAGCGTCACGATGATCTCGTCGTCGCGCCACTTCTCGAGGTCGTAGCGCCCGTCGTCCCAGATCGTGACGCTGCCGCCCCCGTACTCGCCCGCGGGGATCGTGCCCTCGAAGGTCGCGTACTCCATCGGGTGGTCCTCGGTCTGGATCGCGAGGTTGTTGCGCTTGTACGTGTGCGGCACACCGCGCGGCACCGCCCAGCTCTTGAGCACTCCGTCGTGCTCGAGGCGGAAGTCCCAGTGCAGGGCGGTCGCGTGGTGCTCCTGGATGACGAAGATCGGCTTCTCGATGCCGGTGCCCGCGGGGGCGGCGCCGAGCGGGTTCGCCGGCACGGGCTCGGGGGTGCGGTCGGCGCTGCGCTTGGCGATGTAGGCCGACAGCGGCCCGGACTCCGCCTCGCGCCCGCCCGCGTGGAAGCCGAGGGGCGCCATGGGATCGCCGATCTCGTCGATCCGCTCGAGCACCTCGGTGAACTCGAGGTGGCGCAGGTCGGGGTCGTCGAGCTCCGCCCACGTGCGGGGGACGGCAACGGTCGGATGCGGCCGCCCCCGCAGCGAGTACGGCGCGATCGTCGTCTTCGAGCCGTTGTTCTGGCTCCAGTCGATGAGCACCTTCCCCTTGCGCTCCGCCTTCTTCATGCTGCTCACGACGAGGTCGGGGTGGTCGGCTTCGATCGCGCGCGCGAGCTCGTTGGCGAGGGCGGATGCCTGCTCGGTGGTCTGCCCGAGCGGAAGAGCGGCGTAGAGGTGGATGCCCTTGCTACCGCTCGTGACTGGGTAGGGCTCTAGACCCATGCCCTCGAGGATGGTGCGCGCCCAGCCCGCGACGACGGCGCACTCGGGGAGCCCCGTCCCCGGGCCCGGGTCCAGGTCGAGCACGAGGCGGTCGGCGAATCCGCGCTCGCCGTCGGGCGTGAAGCGCCACTGCGGCACGTGCAGCTCGAGGCTCGCGACCTGCGCGAGGTACACGAGCGTGGGGACGTCGCCGACGAGCGGGTACTCCTTGGGCCCGCCGGAGTGCTCGATCGGCATCCGTCTCACCCATGACGGTGCGCCGCGCTCGAGATCCTTCGCGAAGAAGACCATGCCGGGGTCATCGGCTGTGCCCACGCCGTCGGGCCACCGTTTGCGGGTGACCGGACGCCCGACGATGTGGGGGATCATGACCTCGCCGATGCGTGTGTAGTAGTCGATGACCTCGCCCTTCGTCGTGCCCGTCTCGGGGTAGAGCACTTTGTCGAGGTTCGTGAGCCGCAGGCGGCGGCCCCCGATCGTCACGAGCTGCGGGGTGCTCATCGCACGCCGATCCCGTCCGGGTCGAGGCGCGCGACCTGCGCTCGGACGATCGCCTTGCGCACCTCCTCGACCCAGATGACGAGCGATGCGAGTCCGACGCACACCGCCCAGTGCACCGGGTCGAGTGCGGTGGTTCCGAACGCGACCTGCAGGAACGGGACGTACACCACGGCCACCTGCAGCGCGACCGCGAGGGCGAACGAGCCCCACAGCACGCGGTTGCGGAAGAGGCCCTTCACGACGCTCGCGCGGGCCGAACGCGCGTTGAACGCGGTCAGCAGCGCGGCGAGCACCAACGTCGTGAAGCCCGCCGTGCGAGCTGTCTCGAACGTGTCGGCGCCCCCCGGAACGAGGCCGCCCGGCAGGAAGATGTCCATCGTCAGCAGCGTCGCGATCGACATCGTGAGGCCCGTCGTCGCGATGATCGCCCACATCGCCCCGTCGATCGCGCGGTCGTCCGGGCCGCGCGGCGGCCGGGCCATGACGTCGTCGACCTCGGGGTCGACGCCCATCGCGAGGGCCGGCGCGGAGTCGGTGACGAGGTTCGTCCACAGGATCTGCGTCGCCAGCAGCGGCAGGACGACCGCCTCGGGGCTCGCCTGCGTGAATCCGAGCACGCCCGCGAACACGACGCCGAAGAACACCGTCAGCACCTCGCCCATGTTCGAGCTGAGGAGGTAGCGGAGGAACTTGCGGATGTTGTCGAAGATCACGCGCCCTTCGCGCACGGCGGCGACGATCGTGGCGAAGTTGTCGTCGGTGAGCACCATGCGCGCCGCCTCCTTCGTCACCTCCGTCCCCGCGATGCCCATCGCGACGCCGATGTCGGCGGACTTCAGCGCCGGTGCGTCGTTCACCCCGTCGCCGGTCATCGCGACGATCTCTCCGCGCTCCTGCAGCGCGTCGACGATGCGCAGCTTGTGCTCGGGCGCGACCCGTGCGAAGACGGACGTCGTCGCGACGATGTCGCGCAGTCGCACGGCATCCGCGTTCTCGAGGTCGACGCCGGTGGCGACCGGGTCGCCCTCGCGCGCGAGGCCGAGGTCGCGCGCGATACGTGCCGCGGTGGCCGGGTGGTCGCCGGTGATCATGATGACGCGGATGCCGGCGCGGTGCGCCTCCTCGATCGCCGCCGCGGCCTCGGGGCGGGGCGGGTCGATGATGCCGACCGTGCCGACGTACACGAGGTCCTGCTCGTGCGATTCGTCGAACGCGGCGCCCTCGGTCTCCTCGACCTCTTCGGGCGCGATGCGGTACGCGACGCCGAGTGTGCGGTACGCCTGCGCGGAGAGGGCCTCCACCGCCTCCATCGCGCGGCGGCGTCCCTCGTCGTCGAGGGGCACCGTCTCGTCGCCGACCCGCTGCTCGGTGCATCGCGCGAGCAGCACGTCCGGTGCGCCCTTGCTGAAGACGTACACCGGTCCGCCCTCCTCGCGGTGCGCCGTCGACATCATCTTGCGCTCCGAGCTGAAGGGCACTTCGCCGATGCGGCCGAAGCGCCGCGGCGACGGGCGCTCGCTGTCGAGCCGGTGCGCCGCGAGCAGGAACGCCGTCTCGGTGGGGTCTCCCTCGGCGTGCACCTCGCCGTCGTCGTCGATGAGCCGTGCGTCATTCGCGAGCGCCCCCACACGCAGCGTGAGCTCCGCCTCGCGCATGGCGGCCGTGGACTGCTCGTCGGCCGCGTCGAGGTCGCGGAAAGCGGCGGTCGCCGAGACATCCGTCTCACCCGACGCGGTCACGACCCGCTCGATCCGCATGCGGTTGGTCGTGAGGGTGCCGGTCTTGTCGGTGCAGATGACGGATGCCGAGCCCAGCGACTCGACGCTCGACAGGTTCTTCACGATCGCGTTGCGCTTGGCCATGCGCTGCACGCCGAGGGCGAGCACGATCGACAGGAGGGCGGGCAGCCCCTCCGGCACGGCGGCGACCGCGAGCGACACGCCGAGCAGCAGCACCGTGATGAGGTCGGCGGGCGAGGTGATGCCCTGCACGAGCGTGATCGTGATCATCACGACGATCGCGATTGCGATGACGATGATGCTGAGCGTGCGCCCCAGCCGCGAGACCTCTCGCTGGAGTGGAGTCGCCTCGGCCTTCGTCTCGGCGAGGAGATCGGCGATCGCGCCGGTCTCGGTCTCCATCCCCGTCGCCGTGACGATCGCGCGGCCGTTCCCGCGCGTGACGGCGGTGCCGGCGAACACCATGTTCGCGCGATCTCCGAGCGGCACGAGCGACGGCAGGGTCGACGCGTCCTTCTCGACGGGCGCGCTCTCGCCGGTGAGCGACGACTCCATCGTGTGGAGGGAGTGCGTCGTGATGAGCCGCGCGTCGGCGCCGACGCGGTCGCCCTCCGCGAGCAGCAGGATGTCGCCGGGCACGAGGTCGGCGCTCGACGTCGATCGGATACGCCCGTCCCGCACCACGGTCGAGTGGGCGTGGGTGAGCGAGGCGAGTGCCGCGACGGCGCGGTCGGCGCGCGCCTCCTGCGCGAGCCCGATGATCGCGTTGAGCACGATGATCGCGCCGATCACGATCGCGTCGATCGGCACGGGCTCCTCGCCCTCGAGGAGCCACGCGACCACCGACACGCCGGCCGCCACGAGCAGCAGGATGATGAGCGGATCGGCGAACTGCGCGAGTGCGCGCTTCCACAGCGGGGTGCGCGCGGCGGCGCGCAGCTCGTTGGGCCCGTGCTCCGCGAGACGTCTGGAGGCCTCGGCCTCCGTCAGCCCCGTCTCGGTGTCGGTGCCGAGCTCACGGGCGACCTCCCGGGCATCGCGCGTCGACGGATGCGCGGTCGACAGCGGGGTCGAGCTCTCCGGTATCGCCACGCTCTCATCCTCGCGGGCGGTCGTCGGGGCGGGCAAGGCGACGCGGCCGAGGGGGCGCACTTCGGGAATGCAAGCCCTAGCCGTGAAGGCTGTGACCGGTGTGTACTGGTGGGATGAGGGCGATCTGGAAGGGCGCGCTGACCTTCGGCCTGGTGAACGTGCCGGTGAAGGTCTATTCGGCGACCGAAGACCATGACGTGCCGCTGCACCAGGTGCACGCCAAGGACGGCGGGCGCATCCGGTATCAGCGCATCTGCGAGATCGACGGCGAGGTCGTGCCGTATCAGGACATCGACAAGGCCTACGACGACGGCGAGCACACGGTGATCCTCACGAAGGAGGACCTCGCGTCACTGCCCGCTGAGCGCAGCCGGGAGATCGACGTCGTCGAATTCGTGCCGAGCGACCAAGTCGATCTGCTGACTCTCGACCGCGCGTACTACCTCGAGCCCGACTCGGCATCGCCGAAGGCATACGTGCTGCTGCGCAAGACGCTCGAGCAGACCGACCGCACCGCGATCGTGCGGTTCTCGCTGCGCCAGAAGACACGTCTCGCGGCGCTGCGCGTGCGCGGCGACGTGCTCGTGCTGCAGACGCTCCTGTGGTCGGACGAGGTGCGCGAGGCGTCGTTCCCGGTGCTCGACGAGCCCGTGCGCATCTCGGCGAAGGAGCTCGAACTGTCGTCGGCGCTCGTCGAGAGCTTCGCGAGCGACTTCGACCCGTCCGAGTTCGAGGACGAGTACCAGGCCGAGCTGCGCACGCTCATCCAGGCGAAGCTCGAGAAGGGCGACGCGGTCGACACGGCCGAGACGTTCGGCGAGCAGGAGGAGGAGACCGGCGGCGAGGTCATCGACCTCATGGCGGCGCTGCGCGCGAGCATCGAGAAGTCGCGCGAGGCGCGCGGCGAGTCGAAGAGCGGGTCATCGAAGTCGGATGCCGCGTCCAAGAGCTCGCCGAAGAAGTCGACCTCGTCGAGCAAGCCGGCCGCGAAGAAGGCTCCCGCGAAGAAGTCCGCGTCGAAGTCGGAGCCCAAGAAGAAGACCGCGAAGGCGTCCTGACCTCGGGCAGGCGGGCGCCGCAGGGCGTGCGTGACCGAGTGGCCGCGGTCGCGGCACCCGGTTCTTACGCCTTGTGGTCGCCCTCGTGGTGCTCGGGGCCGCGCTCGAAGACCTCGGGGTCGAGCACGAGCTCGCGTGCCTCTTCGGGGTCGGTGACGACGTCTTCGCCCGCGGCGGCAGCCTTCTTGGCCTTGCTGCGCTCGCGCAGGTAGTGCCACAGCGTGACGAGGGCGGTACCGCCGACCGCGGCCAGGAGGATGAGGTCGATGTAGTGCTCGACGAAGTCGGCGATCGGCGGGATGAAGCCGATGAGGTAGCCGAACATCGTGAGGCCGAAGCCCCAGATGACGGCGCCGATGAAGTTGTAGAGCGTGTACTTCCACTTGTTCATGTGGCCGACGCCGGCGGCGACGGGCGCGAACGTGCGGACGATCGGCACGAAGCGGGCGAGGATGATGGTCAGCCCGCCGAAGCGCTCGAAGAACGCGTTCGTGCGTTCGACGTTCTTGACGCTGAACAGGCCCGATTCCTTGCGCTCGAACACGGCCGGGCCGCCCTTGTGTCCGATGTAGTACCCGACTTCGCCGCCGACGAACGCGGCGAGCCCGATGAGCAGAGCAACCCACCACACGCTGATGCCGAACACGCCGTGCGGGGCGTACGACTGCGGGTGTGACAGCAGACCCGAGATGACGAGCAGCGTGTCGCCCGGCAGCAGGAACCCGACGAGCAGGCCGGTCTCGGCGAACACGATGAAGCAGACGACGGCGAGGGCCCAGGGGCCCGCCCACCCGATGATCGCGGCGGGGTCGAGCCAGGGGATGAGGGCTGCGTAGTGCAAGAGGATTTCCCGTCGGTCGGATCGGTCGGCGGCGGATGCGGCGCTGAGCGCACCTCGTGCGGAAGGTGGGACTTGAACCCACACGCCCGGAGGCACAGGAACCTAAATCCTGCGTGTCTGCCAGTTTCACCACTCCCGCGGGTGGGTTCAGTCTACTGAGGCGGGTGGGGAACCGGCTGGGGGGTCAGCCCCCGGATCGGCGTGGCCGGTCAGCCCTGGACAACTTCGCAATGTTCGAAGTGCCCCGGGGGTGACGGTGCTTCGGTGACGTCCGCCGCCCCGCGGCTTCCGAGGAAATCCTCCGTCAAGACTTGTGGTTTCGATAGCCTCTGAGCATGGAACCCTCTGACGCGTTGGTGCTCACTCGCGCACTGGCGCGGCGGACAGATGACGATACAGCAGCCCGGTGGTTGAGGGACAAGCGAGAGACGCTCGTACTCCTATTCGATCTGGCGATGGATGCGCCGCATATTGACGGAGGAGAGAGCAGGCTCAACGCCTTCTTGAACCAGGTGGGTGACGAGGATGGGCCCGTTTCAGATCAGATCGTTCCTCTACTACCGCACGCCGGGCCCACTGGTGATCGGGTGGCAGTAATGCGGATCGCAACGCGCGGCCGTGTCGCGATCGTGGCAGTGCAAAGCGTCGGCGTGCTGGCAACGCCGTGGCCACCCTCCGTCGCGCAGGCAACGACGGACACAATCCGGTCGGTGATTACTCGACATGCGAGGGAGTTGGTTCCTAGCACCGGTTGGGGCGCGTTTGTCGGTGCTGTTAGTGAGGAGGTCGGGAGCCTCAATGCGCTCCTCATATCCCGGGTGATCGAGGACGTAACGCGAACTGCTCGCGGTGCGTTCGCGGAGAGGACGGACCCGAAGCAATTCCGACGCCGTGCATTCGAGCAGATCCTGGATACGCGCTCACGGCTAGCCGAGGTCATTGCGCACTTTCAGGCGCACGGACACGGTAGTGCAAGCGTGGTCAGTGAGTTGCAGAACGCCACCGCGGCGTGCGATGCATTGACAGCATCGCTTGCCGGAATGGCAGCGGTCGTGATGCAGGAACAGAGTTCCCTGCGGGCCGCTGAACAGGAACGTCGGGATCGCATCGCGTTGCAGAGGGACCGTGATATCGCTCGGCTGGCGGCTGCGCTCATCCTTCCAGGTCTGTGGATTGGGTTCCTGGGTGCCAATGTCCTGCCGACCGTGGTGTTCGGGCTCGACCTCCAGTCGGATACCGTCGCCTTGGTGTCCCTCTGCATCGCGCTGGCACTTGCCGTCGTCGGCTGGTTCCTTATTCCGAAAGCATTCACCTGGTATCGATCGGACAAGAAGACATGACTCGACGTTTGCCATTTGAAGAACTCGTGGGCGCGGTGCGTCGAGCCGACGGGCATCTCAATCTGCAACCGCGATCCGAAGCTGCAGAGCATATTGCGGTGCCTACCGTGGGCGTCAAACACTTCGTCGCTCCGGACATCCTCGTCGAAGAACACTCTCTCGATGCCGATGCCGACGTTCTTTTGATCGCCGCACCGGCTGCGGTCGGCAAGAGCTCCATAGCAATCGAACTCGGTCTTCGGACGGAGAGCATGGTGTGGGACCTGAGTCATTTCAGTCTCGGGTCCAGCTTCTTTAGTGGCACCCTTGTCGATGCATTTGGGTCAGGTGGTCTAGATCTCGTACGAGATCACTTGCTCACGGGGCGGTTAACTCTGATCCTCGATGCTGCTGACGAAGCTTTGGTCCGGTCAGGAGCGTCCAACTTCGAGGCAGCGATAACCAATCTGATCGCCCTCATCGGTGAGAGCCGAGCAGACGGTCCCTCTGCTATCGTTCTTGGTCGACCGGACACCATCGAGGAGACTTTTGCGACGTTTCGCGAGAAGGGGGTGCGGGCGCAGATCGCGCAAGTGGCCTTTTTCAGCGAGGACCAGGCGAGGTCCTTCGTACGTGCAAAAGCTCACCGCGATGGTGGCGGTGGCGTCGCTGAGGCGGAACTCAATCGCTTTCTGACCGATTTCTTTAAGGTTGTCAGCGCCGCTGTCGGGTCGGGGGACTGGCAGTCGAGTGAGTCGTTCCTCGGCTACGCGCCCGTGCTCGACGCCCTGGGAGCCTTCTATCGTGAACAAGACAACCCATTGCGGCGTCTTAGTGAAATTCAGCAGGGTCCATCAAGCGAACACGTATGGGATTTGTTGCTCGATGTGATTGGGTCGATCCTGGACCGTGAGGCGGAGAAATTCGGAGGAGCCTTCGGCGGATCAGACGCGCGCAAAGTCGCGTTTGGCCAGGCGGCGTACAGTAGGTCGGCCCAGCTGGCCCTGTTGCTAAGCGATGATCCCGATGTGATTGAGATATCGCCTCCAGACTTCCCAGATGCCGAGGATGCCTGGGTTTTTGAGGAGCTCACGCCGCAAGTGCGCGCGTGGTATCGAGAACACCCGTTCCTCCGTGGCCAGGATGATGAACCTAACCCGCTTCTGCGATTTGGCAGCCCTGCATTCCGCGACTACGCTGTCGCTGCTTCAATATGCGAATGGCGGGATGGAGACTCGGCTCGCATGCTGGATTTCTGGCTTGACGCGCGCGTTACCCCATCGCCGATCTTCTCAAGATTCTGCATGAGTTCGCGCCTCAGCTTGGATCAAGTTGCGACCGACGTTGTTACGATGGTTGTCGATTCGCACGCGAGTGGTTTTCTCGAGTCGAGTCGGTTGGAAATTGACGTTCACGCAGGCGATGATGACAGCGGTTCTGTCATTGAAATCGCGCTGTTCGAAGGCGACAAGGAGCAGCGACGGGTTATTGCGCCTGTCGCAGAAGCCGAGGCACTAAGCCTTGCTCGGGGTGTCGCCCGAACAACAATCGAAGCGCCGAACGCAACCGTGCTGATCGGCTCGGGGTCGCAGGATTTTGTCATCGGACCCGCTGTCTCGATTCGGTGTGCTCAACTGAACGCCGAGTCCGCGGAAGTTCGAGTACGCGCAACGGATACTAGCGCAAACGAAATCAGAACCGATAGGCTGGTCGGATCCGCACGGCGCGTGTCTGGTGCCGGACCCGAAGCGCTTCGCATCGTTGTCCCAGTTGCCATGTTCCCATGGCAGGCGTACAAGGTTGAGGCGTCGACCAGCGGGGAGATTGAAGAGAGCGATCTCTATTGGGCTGGGATGGATCTGCGGCGTAACGTAAAGTGGTTTGTGCGTGACTCGATCGTCGGGGGTGGGATGAATTACCCCGTAGCGGCAATGGAGACCATCCTTAGTAAGGGCAGAGCCTCGGTCGATGTCCACAATTTTTGCGTCGAGCGCGGATACCTAGTGAGGCGTGGTAGCAGCTGGCACTTGCAACTCCCCAACGTGAGCGGGTCAGTTGTCATCAAGAATGATCTTTCCGACGCAAGTTACCGCTCCCTAGTTGCGGATCTGTTTGAGTGGTTGTGGGAATAGTACCCTGACGACCTAAGCTAAGCGTCCGCCTCCGCGCAGCGACGCCACGGGGGGCTCTCGGCGTGCGCTGGCGGGCGAGTCAACGAGTCGACTCTCGCGTGATGTCGCGGATTTCTCGCGCTCGACGGTTAGAACTAGCGATGAAGCTGTGGATAACTTCGCGGTGGTCGACAGACGTCGGGTGAGGATGCTTCGGTGACTCCCGCTGCACCGCCCGCCGTCGTCGAACGCGTTCGCGACCGCCTGCGGGCGGAGCGGATCGACACCTCGCGAGACGCATCGGCGGCGCTGAGCATCGCGCGCGACGAGGTGCGTCGGCACAACGATTTCGCGCTTGCGCGCGGAATCGCGCCGATCGACGACGAGGCGGGGTGCGTGCGCGACGTGCTCGCGCGGGTCACGGGGTACGGCCCGCTGCAGGCGTACCTCGACGACCCGACGGTCGAGGAAGTGTGGATCAACGCGCCCGACCGGATCTTCATCGCGCGGGGCGGTGTGTCGGAGCGTGTGCCGTTGGCGCTGACGGATGCTGCGATCCGCGATCTCGTCGAGCGCATGCTCCACGCGACGGGCCGCCGGGTCGACCTCAGCCAGCCGTTCGTCGACGCGTCGCTGCCCGACGGCTCGCGTCTCCACGTCGTGATCCCCGACATCACGCGCCGGCACTGGTCCGTGAACATCCGCAAGTTCCTCCCCGCCTTCGGCGATCTGGCGAGCCTCGTCGCAGCGGGGTCGCTCGCGCTCGAGGCCGCGCGAGTCCTTCGCGACGCGATGGCGGACGGACGGAGCGTCCTCGTGTCCGGCGCCACGCACGCGGGCAAGACCACACTCCTCGGCGCGCTGATCGCCGCGTGTCCGCCGCACCACCGCATCGTCACGGTCGAGGAGACGTTCGAGCTCTCCGTCGACGCGCCCGACCTCGTCGCGATGCAGGGGCGCCAGCCGTCGCTCGAGGGAACCGGGGAGGTCACCCTCCGCCGACTCGTGAAGGAAGCGCTGCGGATGCGCCCCGACCGACTCGTCGTCGGCGAGGTCCGCGACGCCGAGGCCCTCGACCTGCTCCTCGCGCTCAACACCGGCGTGCCCGGCGCCGCGACGATCCATGCGAACTCGGCGCGAGAAGCGCTCACCAAACTCAGTGCCCTTCCGCTCCTCGCCGGGCGCAACATCGACTCGGGATTCGTCCTTCCCGCCGTCGCGGGCTCGGTCGACCTCGTCGCGCATTGCGAGCGCGATGCAGCCGGGCGACGCCGCGTGATCGAGATCGTGGAGCCGATCGCCGTCGTCGACGGGGCGATCGAGTGCCGCACCGTGTACGCCTTCGACCCGGCGGGCGAGCGCCGCGAGGAATCGGCCGCATGACGCTCGTGTGGGGAGCAGTGCTCGGCATCGGGATGCTGCTGACGCTGTCACCGTGGCTCTGGCCGGTCCGCGAGACGCAGACGGATGCCCCGCCCGGACGCCTCGCCCGCCTTCTCGAGTCCGCGGGGCTGTCGCGCGTCGCGCCGGGCACCGTGCTCGTCGCATGCGCCGCGGGCGCGGCGCTCGGCGCGGCCACCGCGTGGCTCGCGACGCAGGTGTGGGCGTTCGCGCTCGTGGCGGCCGTGGGCGGCGGTGCCGTGCCGCTCGCATGGTTGCGCGCTCGCCGATTGCGCCTCCTGCGGACGCGCCGCGGATTGTGGCCCGACGTGTGCGACCTGCTCATCGCGTCCGTGCGTGCGGGCATGTCGCTGCCCGATGCCGTCGCGAGCCTCGCCGACTCAGCGCCGACCACATTGCGGGCGCCGTTCGAGCAGTTCGCGCGGGATCTCGCGGCATCCGGTCACTTCGACTCGAGCGCGCAGCGCCTGAAGGCCGCACTCGGCGATCCTGTGGCCGACCGCATCGTCGAGACGCTCCGCATGGCACGTCAGGTCGGCGGGACCGAGCTCACGACCGTGCTGCGTGCGCTCGCTGCATCCGTACGCGCCGACGCATTGCTGCGCGCAGAAGTCGAAGCCCGGCAGTCATGGGTGCGCGGGGCGGCCGTGCTCGGCGTCGCGGCACCCTGGATCATCCTCGCGCTCCTCGCGATGCGGCCCGAGGGGGCTCGCGCGTACGGCAGCCCGGAGGGCGTCGCGCTCATCCTCGGCGGCGCGGTCGTCTCGCTCGTCGCGTACCGCCTCATGATCCGGGTGGGGCGCCTCCCGGAGCCACGGCGGTGGTTCTCGTGACCGTCCTTGCAACCGACCTCGCTCTCGCGGTCGTGCTCGGCAGTGCGTTCGGGGTCGGCGTGTGTCT
>NZ_DASRXZ010000100.1:0-20469 GCF_035687345.1 Microbacterium sp. | reverse complement strand
GTGGGCTCGGCGACCGGAGCGGGCTCGGCGACCGGAGTGGGCTCAGCGTCCGGGATCGGGGGCGCCGCATCCGGTTCCCGGCGCTGCCCAGGCCATACGCCCACGTGGTCGGGCTCGAGCGCGAGGCGCACGCGCTCGCGCAGGTCGAGCGCCTGGACGAACTCGTCGGGAAGCTGCAGGCGGCCGACGCGGTCGAGCACCGCGTACTCCTCCGCGACGTGGTGCTCGGCGCCGGTCTCGTCGGTGCGCGTCGAGCGCAGCACCTCGGTCGAGGTGCGTCCGTCGCGGATCTGCACGGTGCGGGCGACGTGCTCCGACACGGCGGGGTCGTGCGTCACGATGAGCGTCGTCACACCGAGCTCGCGGTTGACCGAGCGCATGGCCTCGAGCACGTGCGCGCTCGTCGTGTCGTCGAGCTCACCGGTCGGCTCGTCGGCGAGCAGCACGCGCGGGTTGTTCGCGATCCCGACCGCGATCGCGACGCGCTGCTGCTCACCGCCGGACATCTCGGACGGCTTGCGCTCGGCGCAGTGCGCCACCTCGAGCAGGTCGAGCAGCTCGTCCACGCGCTTGCGGCGCGCGGCCGCGCCCTTCACCTCGCCTGTGACGGCGAGGGCGGCGGCGACGTTCTCGCTCGCCGACAGGTACGGGAGGAGGTTGCGCGACGTCTGCTGCCACACGAACCCGACACTGCGCCGGCGGAACTCGACGCGCTCCTTCTCTTTCATCGACAGCAGGTCGTGGCCCGCCACCCACGCGACACCGGCCGTCGGCTGGTCGAGGCTCGACAGGATCGACAGCAGCGTCGACTTGCCCGAACCGGATGCCCCGACGACGGCGACGAGCTCGCCAGGGTCGATCCGCAGGTTGAGGCCCTGCAGCGCCTGCACCTCGACGCCCGGCCCCGCGCCGGTCGTCACCTTGAAGATGCGCACGAGGTCGACGCACAGGATGTCCGCGTCGGGAGCGGTCATGTGGGCCATGGTCCCATCCTTCCTCGATGGTGCGGCGCGGTCATGTGCCCTCCTCGACGGTGCGCAGGGCTCGGGCGGCGCGGATGCGGCGCGACACGAGCAGCGCGATGGCGGTCAGCACTGCGGCGAGCGCGACGAACCCGCCGACCGTGAGAGCGAGGATCGCGGGGTCGAGCCGGTACGACGGCTGCACCGTCGAGCCCGTGAAGGGCCGCAGGTCGACCGCGGCGAGCACGACGAGCGGCACGATCGCACCGAAGACGGTTCCCGCCACGATCGCGGCCAAGGCCGGTGGGCCGACCTCCCACAGCGCGAGCGAGGTCGATGCGCGACGCGGTGCACCGAGCGTGCGCAGGAGTGCGAGCAGGCGGTTGCGCGGCTCGGTGGCGAGTGTGAGGGTCATGACGATCGCGAGCGCGCTGAGCAGCGCGGTCACCGCGGTCGCGATGAGCAGCGCCCATCGCACTCCCTGCACGGCGGGCCCGGCCTGGATCCGGTCGGCGATGAGGTCGGCGGTGTCGATGCGCGCGTCGAACGGGAACGCCGCGCGCAGCTGCTCCTCGACGGCGTCGGGGGCGGCATCCGGTTCGAGTCGAACGAGCACCGTGCGGTCGCTCGGGTCACGACCCAGCACATCCTCCGCATAGGCGGCGTCGATCGCCGCCCAGTTCTCGCGCGCGCCGATGGGCGACGGACCGCTCGTGACGCCGACGACCTCGGCGGGCACCGACCCGAGCCTCAGCTCGTCGGAGCCGCCGATGATCCGCGCGGTCGCTCCCGCCACGACCATCGGCATCGGCCCGTCGTCCGTCGGCTCGAGCGACGCGCCCGGCGGCAGCAGGCCGGGCTCGTCGCCCTGCACGTCGCGCAGCTCGGCGCCGTTCACCACGAAGACCGACGTGGCACGCTTCGCGCCGTTCACGTCGAGGGTGGAGGGCTCGGCGCCGGAGATGCCCGTCGCGGCGGCCACCCCGTCGATGCCACGCACGCGGTCGAGCTGCTCGAGCGTGAAACTGCCTCCCGTGATCCGCATGTCTGCGCCCACCTGGGCGCGCGCGGACTGGGTGATGCCCGATTGGAGTGCGGAGAGGAGGATGCCGGATGACACGGCCACCGACACCCCGACGACGAGCGCGAGCACGGGGGTGAGCCCGATCGACGGCTCGCGGAGGGCGCGCGCCGCGCCCACGAACGCGTCGAGACGGCTCGACCGGCGCGCGCGGTCGAAGATGCCGTGCAGGGGGATCGGGTAGAGCCGCAGCGTGATGAGGCATGCCGTGATCGCGAGAAGCAGCGGCGCGGCGGCGAGGAGCGGATCCAGGCCCGAACTGTAGCCCCGCACGAAGAGGAGCACGAGCGTGAGCGCCGTGAGCGCGACGACGATGCCCTCGCCGATGAGGCGCACGCGGGAGCCGCCGAGGTCGAGATCGGTTCGCGCGCGCCGCTCCGCCGCCGCCGGGGCGAGCACGACGAGGATCGCGATCGGAGCGAGGCCGATCACGAGTGCGGGGAGGAAGTCGAGGACGGTCGGGGTCGCGCCGAACACCGCAGCGCCGACGATCGCCGCGATCGCGGCGCCGATCACCGCCGGCACGATGCCCGCCACGACGCCCTCGAGCCCGAGGATCCCGCGGAGCTGTCCGAGCGATGCGCCGCGCGCGGACAGCAGGCGCAGGCTCGGGCGGCGGCGCTCGAGGATGAGCCGGCATCCGAGCACCAGCACCGCGGCGGCGACGCCGATCGGACCGGCCACGATCATCGCGATGACGGCCACCGTCGACGCGCCCTGCGCGAGCGCGAGCTCGATCTCGCCTGTGACGTCGGCCTGGAAGCGCAGGCTCAGGATGCCGATTCCGCCCGACGACGATCCAATCGTGTGCGAGACCGCCGTCAGCTTGCGCAGCGCCGCCGCCGTGTCTTCTGCCGTCGCCGCGCTGATGCGATCGATGTCGGTCGGGAACCACACGGTGGTGGAGTACAACCCGCGCAAGCCGCTCGTGATGAGCGACGCGGGGTGCGGGAACGCCATGCCCGTCACGACGCGTGGAAGGTTGCCGTCGTCGAAGATCTTCGGCGTGAGCGACGAGGGCACGTGCTCCCAGAAGCCGGCGTCGGGGTCGACAGGCTCGAAGGTGCCGACGAGCACGAGCTCGACGAGGGCCGCGGGTATGCCGACCGACCTCGTCTCGCCGACCGCCCACTCCATCTCCCCCGCCGTTTCGGCCGAGACGACGACTTCGACGCGATTGGCGACGCTTCCGCCCGGAATCGACGCGGATGCGACGGGCTCGGGCAGATACGAGGCGGCGGGTTCCGGCATCCGGCCCTCGACCAGGACGATCTCGTCTTCGATTCCGGGCGCGAACGCCATGCTCACGGCGCGCGTGCGCGGCGCCTCGGCGACGGGCATGTCGGTCACCGTCGTCACCGCGCGACCGGTGCCGAGGACCTCGGGAAGCGGGTCGTCGGCCTCGACGCGGATGCCCTCGACAGCGTCGAGGAACGTCCCCCACACCTCTTCCGTCGTCGACGGGACCGAGAAGTCGTGCGCACCGAGCTGCGGCGCGCCCGCGGTCTCGGAGACGACGTCCCGCTCGAGCGCGCCGAGCACGCCGAGGCGATCGCGAAGCGCCGCATCCGACAGCAGTCCGAGCACGATCGGCGCCGCCGTCGCGAGGAACGAGAGCATGAGCACGAGGAGCGCCACGACCGCGCCGCCGCCGATGCGCGAGCGCAGGTGGTGCGACACGAGGGCGCGGGTCGTGACGCGGCGGCTCATCGCGACTCCTCCCCCACGGTCGCGGTGCGCGCGGCGCGCGAGACGCCGGTCGCCGCGTACACGACGATCGCCGCGAGGCCCACCGCGAGGGCGGTGACCGCGATGACGAGCGGCGTCCATGCGACGTCGATGCCTCCGGCGAGCGCGAGGATGCCCGGAGTCACGGCGCGCACGAGGTCGGGTACGACGAGCCACGACACGAGCACACCCGCGCCGGCGCCCAGCACGAGCGCCGCGCCGAAGACGCCTCCGAGCTCCGCCGCGCGCATGCGCGCCTGTCGCCGCGGAGTGATGCCGACGGCACGCAGCACGCCCAGCTCCCGCCTGCGTGCGATGGCGAGCGTCTGCACGATCGCGAACGCCGCCACGATCGACAGCACCGCCGACCCCGCGGTCGCTATCCACCACCCCGGCACAAGCGCGCCCACGACGCTCGCCGCAAGGCTCGGGGCGGAGGTCGCGACAGGTCGGTCGTTCATCGCAGCGCTGAGCGCCGCATCCGCCCCTGTGTCGCCCGCGGCCCACAGCGAGTTCGGCGGCACGATCGACGTGCCCCGCTGAAGCTGCGACGTGAGCAGGTTCTCGAGAGGAGCGAAGAGCGCGAGGGTGCCGGATGCTCCGGGCACCGCGTCCACGACAGAAGAGAGGACGACGTCGACCCGACGGCCCGTGCCGGCGTACCGCAGTTCGAGGAAGTCACCCGGCCCGACGCCGAGCCGGGACGCGAGCGCCTTCGTGGCGACCGCCAGCACGGGCGGACGCTGCGAGTCGACCCCGCCGTCCTGCATGGGAGGCGCCGCGGCGAGGACGCCTCCGTCGCCGCGCCACACGACGGCGTCAGGGTTCTGGCCCGTCATGATCCCCATGCCGGAGACATCGAGCGGCCCGACGCCGATCGACTCGGCATCCGCGACCTCGATCGTGATCTGGCCGCCCGCGACGGGGCCGAGCCCCGTCGCGATCGCGAGCAGACTCCACGGCGCCCTACCGTCGGGCAGTTCAGACTCACCCTCGAAGTACCCCGTGAAGTCGAGGTCGCCCGTGAACTGCGGCAGGTTGTCCGCGTCGAAGACGAGGCCCCCGTCGAGTGGGAGGGCGAACGGCGCGCCGGTCGCGTCGAGCAGCAGCGCGTTGACGTTGAACCCCTGTGGGAAGCCGTCGACGACATGAACGTCGAGACGCACGCGCAGTCCGGTCGCATCGTCGCCGAGGGGCACGGGCTCCGAGCGGGCGACGTCATCGGCGCCGACATCCGCTGTCGCGGCGAGCGCGTCACGGTCGATGATGCCACCCGCCGTCGTCACGACGTCGTCGATCATGGCCGTCGGCACCGCGACGAGCTGCGCGTTCGTCTGCCCGATCTCGACGCGCTCGACCAGTGCGGCCGACGCCGCGTCGATGCCGTCGATCGACGCCGCCTCGAGCACCTGGCCGGGGTTAACGGACTGGGGCTTCGTGTCGACCCGCAGATCGGCACCGGTGCGCACCGCGGCCGAGTCCGTCGTCATCGCGCTCCACGTCGCCGCGTACGCGGACGCGAAGACGGTCTCGGCGACCGTGAGCCCCACCAGCAGCACGGCGACCGCGTAGATCGGCACGCGTCGAGACACCTGCCGCACGGGGTAGGCGGGCGCGAGTGACGGGATCGCCGCCGACGGGCGCGCCACCACGGCTGACGCGGCGCCGAAGAGCGCGAGCGCGACGAGGGCGCCCGCCATGAGCACGACGGCCGGAGCGATCGCGACGATCGGGTCGAAGCCGCCGGCACGTGCGGCGGGAAGCTGCCACACGACGAGCGCCGCCGCGAGCAGCACGACCACCACGAGTGCGGCCGTCGTGGCACGGGTGGTGCGCGTCGACCCGGCTCGGCGCTCGCCGCGGCGCAGGGCGACCGCGAACACGACGCCGAGCACGACGACCGCCGCGAGCGCAAACGGCCACTGGGCGAGGGCCTCGAGCGCCGATCCGCCCGCGATGGCCGCGATCGCCGCCGCGAGTGCGACACCCACGATGCCGCCGGCGACGACCACGACGAGCGCCTCGCCCGCGTCGAGCAGGCGCGCCTGACCCCACGACAGGCCGCGCGCCCGGATCGTCGCGGTCTCGTCGTCGCGCGCGGCCGCGATGAGCCGCGCCAATTGCGCGATGGCCGTGCCCGCGAGGATCGCCACCAGGAGCACGAGCGCCGGGGTGGCCGTCGCGAGCGCGGTCGCGCCGAGGGCGATCTGATCTGCCACGTCTTCGGCCGACAGACCGGGTGGCGGCGGATGCCCCGCCTCCCCCGCCGCGCGGGCGAGCGCCGCCGGCACGAGGCACACGGTCGAGACGGCGACCTCCACGGTCGCAGCCGCACTCGCGAGCAGCCCCACGCGCGCGACCGCGCGTGCCCGCCACAGGGGGCCGGTCGTCAGCGACGACGAACGGGGTTTCGGCATTCGGTCAGCGTCCTGGGTGCTCGGGTTCGCGCCCAGGGCGCGAGAGTTCTCTGACAACCTAACCGAGCCGGTGCGAGACTTGCGGCATGACTTTGCACATCACCGGCGACACCGCGGCGGACCGCCTGCTGAGCGACGATCCGCTCGCCCTGCTCATCGGCATGCTCCTCGACCAGCAGGTCGCGATGGAGACCGCGTTCGCGGGTCCGCTCAAGATCCGCGAACGGGTCGGCACGCTCGACGCGGGCGCCCTCGCGGCCTACGACCCGGATGCCTTCGCCGAGGCGTTCAAGCAGCCGCCCGCGGTCCACCGGTTCCCGGGATCGATGGCCGCGCGCGTGCAGGCGCTGTGCGCCGCGGTCGAGCAGGCCTGGGGCGGCGACGCATCCGCGATCTGGACCACCCCGGCTGCTGGGCAGGCGGAAGCACCCGACGGCGCCGAGGTGCTCAAGCGGCTCAAGAAGCTCCCGGGCTTCGGCGACCAGAAGGCGAAGATCTTCCTCGCGCTCCTCGGCAAGCAGTACGGCTACGACGGCGCGGGGTGGCGCGAGGCATCCGCCCCCTACGGAGAAGAAGGCTCGTACCGCAGCGTCGCCGACATCGTCTCGCCCGAGTCGCTCGCGAAGGTGCGCGAGTACAAGCGCGGCGTGAAGGCTGCGGCGAAGTCCGGCGGCGGAGGCGTCTGATCGGCCAGGCCGACGGCGGAAGGGGCTGATTCCCCTCCCCAGGGCCAGCGCTGCGTACGTTATCCCCAGGATGAAACTCCTCCGGATGCCGCATTCCGCGAACCCCTAGGGTGGAGGGAACCGGTCCCACACCGAGGTGCGGGCCGCCCGCTGGGGAGGAGACCCGTTGGAGCTCACGCCGTTCATCGTCATCGGGGGAATCGGGCTGCTCGTGCTCGTGATCTCGCTCCTCGTGGGTGACATCTTCGACCACTTCGAGATCGGCGACGGCGCCATCTCGGGCACCGCCCTCGGCGTCGCGGCGGTGGTGTTCGGCGCATCCGGCGTGCTCACCACGACGGCGGGCCTGGATCTTGTGTGGGCGTACGTCCTGGCGGTCGTGCTCGCAGTCCTCGCGTACCTGCTTGCGGTGTTCTTCGTGCGGAGGCTCACGAAGTCCTCCGACGGCGTGCCGGTCTCGGCGCTCGGGCTCACAGGAGTGACCCGCTCCACGGTGTCGCCGTCCGGCGGCGAGGTGAGCCTCGACGGTCCGCATGAGGTCGAACGGCGCCTGGCGTTCGCCGACGACACGATCGCCGAGGGCGTGCGCATCCGCGTCGTCGAGCACGCCGGCACGCGCGTCAAGGTCGTCGCGGAGTAAACACCTGAGCCGCGCAGCGGCGACGGATGCGGCTGCCGTTCGCCGCGGCATCCGGATCACCCCCCCACACCCGGAAAGGACACCCATGCCGGTCGATGTCATCCAGATCAGCGCCGTGGTCGCGCTGGTCGTCGCGGTCCTCGGACTGCTCGTGTTCATCGCGCGACGCATTCGTCGCGTGCCTCCCAACGAGGCCCTCGTGATCGTCGGCCGCGGCGCCGGCAAGCCCGCCCCCGGCGAGGCGCCCGGCGGCCAGCGCGTCGTGATCGGCGGCCGCACCTTCGTGTGGCCGATCCTCCAGCAGGGATTCTCGATCTCGCTCGAGCAGCGCCAGATCGGCATCACGGTCGAGGGCGTCGACAAGAACCGCATCAAGATCGCGATCAAGGCGTCGATCAACTTCAAGGTGTCGGGCACCGAAGAGGGCGTGCGCCGCGCCGCGCAGCGCTTCCTCTCGCAGCAGGACGCGCTGACCGAGATCATCAAGGAGTCGCTCGAGGGGTCGCTCCGCTCGATCGTGGGCGACATGACGATCGAGCAGATCATCTCCGACCGCAAGAGCCTTTCCGACCGCGTCGTCGCCGAGACGAAGGCCGACCTCGTCGAGCAGGGTCTGCAGGTGGACCTCCTCAACATCAGCGACATCTCGACGCCCGGCAGCGACTACCTCGCGAACCTCGGCCGCGCCGAGGCGGCGCGCGCCCGTCAGGTCGCCGAGATCAGCGAGGCCGAGGCCGCCCGCGCGAGCGAGTTCGCGCGCATCGAGGCCGCCGAGCAGATCGCCGAGCGCCAGAAGGCGCTCTCGCTGCGCCAGGCCTCGATCAAGGCCGACACCGACCGCGCGAACGCCGAGGCCGAGGCCGCGGGCCAGCTCGCCAAGGCCGAGCAGGACAAGCTCGTCGCCGTGCAGGAGCGCGAGGCGCTCACCGAGCAGGCGCTCGTGACACAGGAGCGTCTCGACATCGAGATCCGCAAGCCGGCCGAGGCCCAGGCCTACGCCGAGGTGCAGGCGGCCACCGCCCGCCGCGACGCCGCGAACGCCGCCACCGAGGCCGACGCGTTCAAGCGCACGAAGATCGCCGAGGCGAACAAGGTCGCCGCCGTGCAGGACGCCGAGGCCGCCGCGGCCGCGGTGCGCCTGGCCGGCAGCGCCGAGCGCGACAAGCAGGTCGCGCTCGCCGAGGGTGTCAAGGCCGAGGGCGAGGCGCGCGCCGCCGCGATCCAGGCCGAGGGTCTCGCCGAGGCGGCGTCGACCGACGCGAAGGCGCTCGCGCTGCAGAAGTACGGCGAAGCGGCTCTCGCGCAGGAGATCATCTCTCGCCTGCCCGAGATCGTCCGCGCGGCCGCCGAGCCGATCGCGGCGATCGACAAGATGACCGTCGTCTCGACCGACGGCGCCTCCGACGTCACGAAGACCGTCGGCAAGGTGCTCGGCGAGGGCACCGAGGTCGTGAAGGGCCTCACGGGGCTCGACCTCGCGGCGCTCCTGCAGTCGTTCGCCCTCAAGGGCGCCCCGGCCGATGTGCTGCCCGTGTCACCCGACGGCGCGGTCGCGAAGAACTGACGCGCCCACGCGGGGCCCGCGGCTTCGCGCTGTCGAATCCTGCACACGCGGCCGTCACGAACGACAGCGGATGCAGGAAACCGCAGCGCGAGGCCCGGGAACCGCAGCACGAGCCCCGGGAACCGCAGCGCGAGCCCCGGGAACCGCAGCGCGTGTCAGGCGCCGCGCAGGCGCTCCGCCAGATAGCCCTCGAGGGCCTCGAGCGGCACGCGCTCCTGAGCCATCGTGTCGCGGTCGCGCACCGTGACGGCACGGTCGTCGAGCGAGTCGAAGTCGACCGTGACGCAGAACGGGGTGCCGATCTCGTCCTGACGGCGGTAACGGCGGCCGATCGCGCCCGCGTCGTCGAAGTCCACGACCCAGCGACCCCGCAGCGCGGCAGCCGTCTCGCGCGCGATCGGCGAGAGCTGCTCGTTGCGCGACAGCGGCAGCACCGCGATCTTGACGGGCGACAGGCGCGGATCGAGCTTGAGCACGGTGCGGGTGTCGAACCCGCCCTTCGCGTTCGGCGCCTGCTCCTCGTGGTACGCGTCGACGAGGAACGCCATCATCGCGCGCGTCAGGCCGAACGACGGCTCGATCACGTACGGGATGTACTTCTCGCCCGAGGCCTGGTCGAAGAACGACAGCGAGTGACCGGATGCCTCGCTGTGCGACTTCAGGTCGAAGTCGGTGCGGTTGGCGACGCCCATGAGCTCGCCCCACTCCTTGCCCGGGAAGCCGAAGCGGTACTCGATGTCGATCGTGCCGTCGGAGTAGTGCGCGCGCTCGTCTTCCGGGACGTCGAACCGGCGCATGTTCGCCGGGTCGATGCCCAGGTCGACGAACCAGCTCCAGCACTCCTCGACCCAGTGCTCGAACCACTCCTGCGCCTCGGCAGGAGGCGTGAAGTACTCGATCTCCATCTGCTCGAACTCGCGCGTGCGGAAGATGAAGTTGCCCGGCGTGATCTCGTTGCGGAAAGCCTTGCCGACCTGGCCGACGCCGAACGGCGGCTTCTTGCGGGACGCCGTCACGACGTTCGAGAAGTTCACGAAGATGCCCTGCGCGGTCTCGGGGCGCAGGTAGTAGAGGCCGGACTCGTCGTCGACGACGCCGAGGTACGTCTTCACAAGACCCGAGAACGGCTTCGGCTCGGTGTACTGCCCCTTCGTGCCGCAGTTCGGGCACGGGACATCCGCGAGACCGTGCTCGGCCTTGCGGCCCTTGCGCGCCTCGAAATCCTCGAGGAGGTTGTCGGCGCGGAAGCGCTTGTGGCAGTGCAGGCACTCCACGAGCGGGTCGGTGAACGTCGCGACGTGACCGGATGCCTCCCATACGCGCTTTGGCAGGATGATCGACGAGTCGAGGCCGACCATGTCGCCGCGGCCGCGCACGAACGTCTGCCACCACTGGCGGCGGATGTTCTCCTTCAGCTCGGTGCCGAGGGGGCCGTAGTCCCACGCCGACCGGGATCCGCCGTAGATCTCACCCGCTTGGAAGACGAACCCGCGATGGCGGGCGAGCGAGATGACTTTGTCGAGGCGGGAGGGCTCGGCCACGGTGGCTCCAATGGTCGGAAGAGGTTGTGCGAGTGCGGGCGGCGAGTGCCGCGGCATCCGTCGATTCTACCGAGCGGATGCCGCGCGCCCCGCCGCCCGCAGCGCGCCACCGGAGCCGGGCGTGAGCTGGGCCGTCAGGCCGTCACTTCACGAACGGGATCGACATCGGGTACGTGTACCACTGGCCGCCGTTGGCCTTCACGGCCGCGACGATGCAGAAGACGATGTTCAGGATGTACGCGGCGAAGATGATCAGGAAGCCGACGAACACGATCGCGAGCAGGCCGCCGACGACGTACGCGATGATCAGCGTGAGCTGGAAGTTCAGCGCCGTCGCCGTGTGGGCGCGCACGAAGGGGCCGCGGTCCTTCAGGATCAGGTACCCGACGAGCGGCGCCAGGAAGCCGAAGAACAGGCCGCCGAGGTGCACCAGCGTCGACCAGAGCTTCTCGTCGGCTGGCGTCATCGACGGCGGCGGGGCCGAGTAGCCGCCCGCCGGAGGCTGGGGCGAGGGAGGGATGGTCATGCTCACAGCGTAGAGGCACGCGAGGACGTTCCGCGCGGGGGACATCCCCCCGATTTCCGAGGGTTGCCCGGATGCGTGTCGCCCCGGATATCACTCCTCGCGCAGCACCCCGCGGTCGAGCTCCTCGATGCTCGTGGCACCCGCGAGCCCCATCGTGATGTCGAGCTCGGCGAGGATGTTGCGCACGACCTCGCGCACACCGTTCTCCCCCGCGATCGCGAGGCCGTACGCGTAGGGGCGGCCGATCGCAACAGCCGTCGCGCCGAGCGCGAGGGCGATCGCGACGTCGGCGCCGCCGCGCACCCCCGAGTCGAAGACGATCGGCATCCGCCCGCCGACGCGGCGCTCGATCTCGGGGAGCGCCGCGAGCGTCGGGACCGACTGGTCGATCTGGCGCCCGCCGTGGTTCGAGACCCAGATCGCGTCGGCGCCCGCGTCGAGGGCGCGGGTCGCGTCATCCGGATGCACGATGCCCTTGAGGATGATCGGCAGTTTCGTCCACTCGCGCGCCTTCGCGAGGTCGTCCCACGTGAGCGCGGGGGTCGAGAAGACCTCGAGGAACGTCTCGACCGCCGCGCGCGGCAGCGGTGAGCGCAGATTCTCGCGCAGGCTCTTCGAGCCGGTGATGGCCGACCCCTTCCGCGCGATGCGCACACCCGCGGCGACCGCCTTCGGCGTGAGCTTGACAGGCGGGTTCGGCTCGGCGGCGCGGGGCGGCGTCGTGTCCTCCGTGTTCGCGGCGGCCGTGGCCCCACCCGCCGATGCCCCCCGAGTCCGTTCGCGCACGAGCTGCTGGAACACCGGGTCGCTCGTGTACTGCGCGATCCCGAGGCCGCGCGTGAACGGCAGGTACGCGAGGTCGAGATCGCGCGTGCGCCAGCCGAGCAGGTGCGTGTCGAGGGTGACGACGATCGCCTCGCATCCGGATGCCTCGGCCCGCCGCAGGAGCGACGCGTTGAGCTCGTCGGACGACGACCAGTAGAGCTGGAACAGCCGAGAGCCGGCGGGTGCGGCATCCGCCACCGCCTCCATCGGGTAGGAGGCCTGGTTGCTGAGCGTGTACGGAACACCGACGGATGCCGCGGCCCGCGCGACCGCGAGATCGGCGTCGGCGTTCACGAGCTCCATCACGCCGAGCGGCGCGAGCAGCAGCGGCGTCGCGCGCCGCGTGCCGAGGAACTCGATCGACAGGTCGCGGCTCGACACGTCGCGCAGCGGTCGCGGCCACACCTGCCACCGCTCGAACGCGGCGCGGTTCGCGGCGACGGTGCGCTCGGATCCGGCACCGCCCGCGATGTAGGCGAACGCCTCGGCGCTCGACGCCTTGCGCGCCGCGCGCTCGAGCGCGCTCGGATCGACGGGGACGGCGGGGCGCGTGCCGCTGATGCCGGCGCGGTAGATCTCGGACTGGGTGCGGCGCGAGATGCCGCGCGCCGCGGCTGCGGGGTCTTCGGGAGCGACGCTGCTCATGCCGACCAGCGTAGGGCTCGCGGGCTCAGGCGCCTGGACCGAATCCGCACCAGTCGGCGACCCACGACAGGATCTTGCCGCGCATGTCCTCCCCGACGAACACCTCGATCTCACCCGGCTCGCCGTCGAGCACGACGCGCACGTCGAAGATCGTGCCGCGCTTGTCCTCCTGCACCGCGTGCGGGTCGCAGCGGAAGGGCACGATCGGCAGCGAGATCACCGTGCGATCGGAGCCGCCCGTCGAGACGTCGAGTCCGACGGGATACGCACCGTCCACCGTCGCCGTGCCGAACGAGATGAGGTTCGTCTCCTGCACGCCCTCGATCGCGAGGCTGCCCGCCCCGGTCGGCTCGATCGCGAGGTCCAGTCGTGCCGGCGCTCCGGCAGGGGAGGGTGTGAAATGTTCGAAAGCGATGGTCGCGGCATCCGCCACCGACTGCGCCCGACACTCGCGTTCGTGCAGCGGCGCGATGAAACCGAGCGGATCGGCCGCGGGGACGGTCGCCTTTCCCGTCGCGCCGTCTTCGCGCGTGAAGGCGAGCGTCACGCGCGGCTCGGCGTCGTCCGGCGCGGGGCACGCGACCTCGGGAAGCTGCACGCGCACGTTCACCGTGACGCCCGGCGCGACGCGACTCTCGCGCGCAACGTCGCGCGTCGCGTCGTCCGCGAACCGCGGGTCGCTCACGCGCACGTCGCCGATCACGAGAGTCTCGTCGGATCCGTTGTGCACCGACACCTGCGCCGTGCGCGTGGAGACGTCGGCGCGCAGCTGCACGATCTCGACCTCGACCCCGTCGGGCAGGCCGGTGTCGCCGGGTTCAGCCCCGGTGCCGGCCGAGCAGCCCGCGGCAGCCAGTGCGACGAGCGCGACGAAGGCGGCACCGAAGGGGCGCCGACGACCGGTCGACAGCGTGCGCATGCGCACAGGTTAGTCGCCGCATCCGACCACCAGGCCGTCGTCCGGCCGGTCGCTCACGCTGCGTGGATCGACGCCACCTCGGTCACGGGGCGGAAGGTCGAGCGGCACCGGCGCGGTCCGAGCTGCCGTTGCGCGCGGCGTTCGCGCCAGCGCTGCACCGAGCGGGCGACTCGATTCGTCTCGAGCTGTGCGTTCATGGCGGCCTCCCTCCGTGGCGACCCGGTGATCCGGTCTCGCCACGAAGGAGCAGCACCCCCGCCGTCAGATACAGTCGCGCGTCAGCCCCACGGCGAGCCGCCTTCGCCCGGTCGCATCGGGCGCAGCTCGTCCGGCGCCGGCCACGCGAGCTCGAACCTCTCGACAGGGGCGTCGATCGCGCCGAAGTCGTCGGTCTGCACGACGACCCGACCCTCCTCGCCGGGCCGCGGAGGAGTCACCTCGACGATGCGCACCCGCATCGGCGGATCGCCGTCACGCTCGAGCATCCACACATCGGCCAGGAACCGCAGCCCCATGTCTTCGAGTGCCGCCTCGGCGTCGAGCCAGTCGACGGGTCCGGATGCCTCGCGCCCCAGCACATCGACGGCGACCCAGTCCTCGCCTTCGGGCCGGATCCACCCGATGAGCTCGCCGTCGTCGCGGCGGTGCGGGGTCCAGTCGCCCTTCACGGGGCATCCGTCACTTGCGCGAACGCGCGCACCGGGAACGTGCCGAAGCCCTCGACAGCGGGCGGTGCGGCCGTGAACAGCGCACCCGAGGGCGGCAGCTCCGCGAGGGTCGTGAGGTGCTCGACGACGTGGACGCCCGCCGCGAGCAGCAGAGAGTGCGCCGGGCGCTCGCCGCCTCCTGATCCCGTCGAAGGATCGGCGTCGTCGATGTTGAGCGAGTCGATGCCGACGAGCACGGCGCCCGCGTCGATGAGCCACTGTGCGCCTTCGCCGGTGAGGAACGGGGCGCCGTTCCCGTACTCGGGCCGCCCGAACCAGCGGTCCCACCCCGTGTGCAGCAGCACCGCGGCACCGCGCACGTCTCGATCGGCGAGCGTCTCGGCACGGATGCCGCGCCGCTCGGGCGTCCACGCGTCCTCGAGATGGAACACCTCGGCGCGAAGCCCGACGAGCGTCGACAGGTCGAGTCCCGCGAGGTCCGTCCCGCCTTCGTAGCGGTGGTACGGGGAGTCGAGATACGTGCCCGTGTTGCCGACCATCGTGATGATGTCCATCGCGAACTCGGTCCCGGGCGCGTACCGGGCGCGCGAGTCCTCGCGCGTGAGGTGGGGCGCGATCGTCGGCGCGGGGAGTCCCGGGTAGGTCACGAGGCCCGCGCGGATGGGGTGGCTCAGGTCGATGACGCGGGTCGCGGCATCCGGACCCGTCGTCGGCGCGGAAGAGACGCCGCGGGACCCGCGGTGCGACTCCTCGACGATGCGCAGACCACGAAGCTCGACCTCGTCGACGAGCGCGAGCCCGAGATGCTGCACGAGCAGGCGTGCGATCTCGTCCTCGCCGGTGTCGGCCGAGGGCAGATCGAGCCGGAAGCCGGTGCCCGAGAGCGCCCCGCCGTTGGCGAAGCGGATGTCGAAGTCGAAGTGCGCGCGGAAGTCGGGTGCCGTGGCCATGCCGTGAGCCTAGGGACGCGGCATCCGGCACGCACACCCTATTTCGGGAATGGCAGGCGGCGAAGCACGCGCGGCAGGATCCCTTCGGACGAGGACTACCCGAGCGCCGCATCCGCCGCAAGGCCGTGGACCCGCACGCGCCTCGGCTCTAGCGTCGAGCCATGCACAGCGAAGAGCGCGGGGCGGAAGACCGCACCACCGACGACACCGGCATGACCGATGAGGAGAAGCGCCACGACCAGCTCACCTCGGCGCCGAACGCGACCGAGGACGACGCGGCGCCCCGCATCGACGTGACGCACCGCGACGGCGTCACGCGCATCGACATCCGCGACGACGCCGACGTGCGCCCCGGCAACCCGATGGAGGAGCCGGAGGACTAGCCGGATGCCTCCACGAAGAGGTAGCCCCGGTCGTCGTCGAACCCGCCGACCACGAGCCCCTGCTCGAGCAGTTCGAGGAACCTCCGACGCACGCGCAACCGCCACGCGGTGGCCTCCGCGGGGTTGTCGCGCCGGATCGCCGAGATGTCGGTGGGTACCTCGACGGATGCGACGACCCGCTCGTCGGGCGGCACCGGCGCCGGCGGCGCGGCGAGCGCCCACGAGACCATGAGCCGGTCGGTCTGGTCGCCGCGGTTGACGCCGTCGTCCATCGCGCCGTACTGATTCACGAGGTATTCCGTCACGCGTGCGCCGAGCACGTTGAGGTTGAAGTGCGCGTTGCGGGCGACGAGCGGGTCGAACGTCCACGTGATGTGCCCGACGCCGCGCTCGAGCGCCCACTCGCGCTGGTGCTGCTTGAGGCGCCGACCGAGGCCCTGGCTCTGGTGCTCGGGAAGCACGCCGGTGATGTGCGAGTGCATGGAGCGCGCGGCAGGCTCGGCGAAGAAGGCGGCGGATGCCCCGACCATGCGATCCCCCGCGAACATGCCGACCACGTAATTGCCCGAGTGCGCGAGTGCGCGCAGGAGGTTCGGGGCCATCCCCGAGCGGTCGCCGTGCCACACCGCGCTGAACAGCTCGGAGGCCGCGAACACCTCCTCGAGGGTGTTCAGCGGGCGGATCGCGACCTCGTCCTCGTCCTCCATCCCCCCAGTCTGGCCCGGACAGCGGGCTGCGGGCGACAGCCCGGCGATTTCAGGGTGGCGCGCGCCGAACCGCGCTGATAGCGTGGCCCGCGGTTCCGGGCACCATCCCGGACGGACTGTCGCCGACGCTTCCTCGAAGCCGGGTGTCGGCGACCGTCCGGCCCCACTCGGTGGGAGTCGCGTCGCCTCCGTCGGCGGCCCGGATGCGGCATCCGCAGTTAGCCTGAATCGATGGGCATGGGTGACGCAGCACGCAGACGCCTCACCCGGATGCCACCCCAGGGCGCCATCGTCGCGGTGCTCGCGATCGCCGGCCTGAGCTCGTCGTTCATGTTCACGCTCGTCGTGCCGATCCAGTCGAAGCTGCCCGAGCTGCTCGACGCGAGCCGCGAGGACACGGCGTGGGTCGTGACGGCGACGCTCCTCGCGGCGGCGGTGTGCACACCGATCTCGGGGCGCCTGGGCGACATGTACGGCAAACGCCGCGTGGTCATCGCGCTGCTGGTGACGCTTGTGATCGGCTCGGTCATCGCGGCGCTCTCCCCGCACATCATCGGGGTGATCGTCGGGCGAGCGCTGCAGGGGGCGGTCACAGGTGTCGTGCCGCTCGGGATCTCGATCCTGCGCGACGTGCTGCACGAAGACCGCGTCGACTCCGCCATCGCGCTCATCAGTGCGACCCTCGGCGTCGGCGGGGCGCTCGGGCTCCCGATCAGCGCCCTCGTGACAGAGCTGAGCGACTGGCACATGATCTTCTGGCTCTCGGCGATCCTCGGCGTCATCCAGATCGCCCTCGTCGTGTGGATCGTGCCGGTGAGCGTGCTGCGCTCGGGCGGGCGCATCGACTTCGTGGGCGTGGCCGGGCTCGCGATAGGCCTCATCGGGATCCTCCTGGCCATCTCGCGCGGAAACGAGTGGGGATGGACCTCTCCCGCCACCCTCGCGTGCGGGATCGGCGGCATCGTCGTGCTGCTGGCGTGGGGCTGGTACGAGCTGCGCGTCGACGATCCGCTCCTCGACCTCCGCGTCGCGGCACGCCGGCCCGTGCTGCTGACGAACCTCACCTCCGTCGCCATGGGGTTCTCGCTGTTCTCGTCGAACGTCGTGTATCCGCAGCTGCTCGAGCTGCCCGCATCCGTCGGAGGATTCGGTCTCTCGCTGCTTGCCGCGAGCCTCGTCGTCATGCCGTCGGGCCTCGTCATGATGGTGCTCTCGCCCATCGCCGGCCGACTGTCGCACCGCGTCGGCCCGCGCGTGCTGCTGCTCACGGGCGCGGCGGCCCTCGTCGTCGCATACGCCTTCACCTACTTCTTCCGCACCGATGTGTGGCAGCTGCTCGTCGCCAACCTCCTGATCGGCGTCGGCATCGGATTCGGATTCGCCGCGATGCCCATGCTCATCATGCGGTCCGTGCCGCAGTCCGAGACGGGCGCATCCAACGGGCTCAACGCCCTCTTCCGGTCGGTCGGCACGAGCAGCGCCGCGGCCGTCGTCGGCGCCGTGCTCGCGACCTACTCCGTCCAGCAGGACGGCGTGCAGCTGCCGACTCCCACCGCGTTCGACGTCGCGTTCCTCCTCGGCGGGGTGGGCGCGATCGTCGCGCTCGGCATCGGGCTGTTCATCCCCTCTCGCCGGTCGCCGGAGGAGCGGCATCCGTCCCTCCCCGAGTGATCCGGATGTGATGCGCCTGTCGCGCACCCCTCTGTCGCGCATCGCCGCGCGGGTCTAGCCTCGCGTGCATGACGACGACCACCCCGGCACCCGCGGAAAGCGACCGCGACACGCGGTTCTTCGGCCAGCCGTGGGCGCTC
Organism: Microbacterium sp.; assembly: GCF_035687345.1. Lineage (GTDB taxonomy): Bacteria > Actinomycetota > Actinomycetes > Actinomycetales > Microbacteriaceae > Microbacterium. The sequence goes on along the minus strand of NZ_DASRXZ010000100.1, from coordinate 2,416 downwards.
GCGCACGTCTTCGGCGTCGAGATGTGGGAGCGGTTCAGCTTCTACGGCATGCAGATCGTCATGGTCTACTACCTCTACTTCTCGACGTCCGAGGGCGGGCTCGGGATGCCGGAGTCCACGGCCGTGAGCATCATCGGCGCGTACGGCGGCTCGGTCTACCTCGCGACGATCCTCGGCGCGTGGGTGGCGGACCGGCTGCTCGGCTCGGAGCGCGTCCTCTTCTACAGCGCGATCGTGATCATGTGCGGCCACTTGGGGCTCGCCCTCATCCCCGGGTACGCCGGTGTGACGATCGGCCTCATCCTCGTGGCGATCGGATCGGGCGGCCTCAAGGCGAACGCGACCTCGGTCGTCGGAACGCTCTATGGCGCCGCCGACCCGCGGCGCGACGCCGGCTTCTCGATCTTCTACCTCGGCATCAACATCGGCGCGTTCTTCGGCCCGCTCGTGACGGGGTTCCTGCGGACGAACCTCGGCTTCCACTGGGCATTCGGCGCGGCCGCCGTCGGCATGGCGCTCGGCCTCATCCAGTACTCGTTCGGCCGCAGACAGCTCCCCGAGGAGTCGCGCGTCGTGCCGAACCCGCTGCCCGTCCGCGGGCGCTGGATCTTCGCGGGCATCGGCGTCGCCGCGATCGCACTGATCGTCGTGCTCGTGCTCACGGGCGTCATCCGGGCCGACAACCTCTCGGTCGTCATCATCGTCACCGTCGTCGGAGCGACGATCGCCTACTTCGCGGTCATCCTGTCGAGCCGACGCATCGACTCCCCCGAGCGATCGCGCGTGTTCGGGTTCATCCCGCTGTTCATCACGAGCGTCGCGTTCTGGTCGCTGTACCAGCAGCAGTTCACGGTCGTGCCGATCTACGCGGAGCAGAGGCTGGATCTCAACATCTTCGGCTGGGAGATGCCGCCGGACTGGGTGCAGTCCATCAACCCGGTGTTCATCATCATCCTGTCGGGCGTGTTCGCCGCGATCTGGACCAAGCTCGGCTCGCGCCAGCCCTCGACCCCCGTGAAGTTCGGCCTGGGCGTCATCATCATGGGCATCGCGTTCCTGTTGTTCCTGCCGTTCGCGGGCGGCGGTCCGCACTCCACGCCGCTCATCGCGATGGTCGGGATCATCTTCGTCTTCACGATCGCCGAGCTGCTGCTGTCACCGGTCGGCCTGTCGGTCGCGACGAAACTCGCGCCGCAGGCGTTCCACACGCAGATGGTGGCGCTGTTCTTCCTCTCGGTGTCGCTCGGCACCGCGATCTCGGGCTGGCTCGCGCAGTTCTACAACCCCGACGACGAGGTCCCGTACTTCTCGATCCTCGGCGCGATCGCCATCGTCGTGGGCATCGCGCTGCTCGCCGCGGTGAAGCCGGTGCTGGCCCTCATGAAGGGCGTGCGCTGAGCTCTTCCGCTCCGGGGGCTCCCCTCCGCGCGCTCGCGCTGCCGATTCCGGCATCCGCTGTCATTTCAACTGACCGCGGATGCAGGTTTCGACAGCGCGAGCGGATGCCGGGTGCTACTCCGCCTTCGTCGAGAACGCCGCGTCGAACGCCGCCGCGGGCGGGGTGATCGCGTTGAGCTCGCGGACGAACTGGAGGGCTTCGGGTGCGCCCTGGAGGCGGTCCATGCCGGCGTCCTCCCATTCGACGCTCGTCGGTCCGTTGTAGCCGATCGCGTTCAGCGCGCGGAAGAGGGGTTCCCAGGGGACTTCACCGTGCGCGGTGGACACGAACGTCCAGCCGCGACGCGGGTTGGCCCACGGCAGGTGGGAGCCGAGCACGCCGTTGCGGCCGTCGAGGTTGGTGATGGACTCCTTGACGTGCACGTGGAAGATGTGGTCGGCGTAGTCCAGCACGAACGCGACCGGGTCCAGCTGCTGCCACATGAAGTGGGACGGGTCGAAGTTGAACCCGAAGCTCTTGCGGTGGCCGATCGCGTCGAGCGTCGCTTTCGCGGTCCAGTAGTCGTAGGCGATCTCGGAGGGGTGCACTTCGAGCGCGAACCGCACCCCGACTTCTTCGAACACATCCAGGATCGGACCGAACCGATCGGCGAAGTCCTGGTACCCGGCGGCGACGAACTCGTCGGATGCCGGCGGGAACATCGCGACCGCCTTCCAGATCGACGATCCGGAGAAGCCGACGACGGTCTTGACGCCGAGCCTCGCGGCGAACCGGGCGGTCATCTTCAGCTCCTCGGCGGCGCGCTGCCGCACGCCTTCGGGGTCGCCGTCGCCCCACACGCGGTCGTTCAGGATGTCGCGGTGCCGCTCGTCGATGGGGTCGTCGCAGACCGCCTGGCCGGCGAGGTGGTTCGAGATCGTCCACACCTTCAGCCCGTTGCGCTCCAGGATGTCGAGCCGGGACTGCACGTAGTCGGCGTCGTCCCATCGGGACACGTCGAGGTGGTCGCCCCAGCAG
>NZ_DASRXZ010000099.1:0-27345 GCF_035687345.1 Microbacterium sp. | reverse complement strand
CGCTCGAACGCGTCGGACGCAAGGCGCCGACGTTCCCACCACCACAGCACGCCGGCGAGCGGCGCGCCGATGATGGCGAACGCGAGAGACCGTGCGAGGCCCGCGTCGTCGCCCGCGAGGGTGGCGCCCGCGCCGATGATCCTCTCGATCAGGCCCGCGATGCCGATCGCGGCGATCACGACGAGAGTCAGGAGGAGGACGAAGACGATGATGCGGCGCACGACGGTCTGCGCCCGGCCGGTTGCGGTGGTGGCCATCATCGGAGCCCGGTGTCGAAGCAGATCGTGAGCTGCCACGGCGCAACGTCGACGTACCACTGCCCGCCGACGCGGACGAGATCGAACGCCTCCTCGCTGCGGTACTCGTTCGCGCCGAACGGCCCCGACTCGTACACGGTCGCGACGATCACCTCGACGCGCGCCGAGTCCTCGCGCTCCGTGCTCTCCACGAGCGTCACGCGGAGGTCGTCCGTGCCCGGCTGCTGCCTCTCGCAGCTCTCGGCGAGATCGGGCACGAGGTGGTCGAGCGCGGTCTGTGTGTCACCGTCGATGACCGCCTGCGAGTAGCGCTGCACGACGCCCTCGGGGGTGTCTTCCGCGTACTCGACGGGGCCGCCGCGCGCGAACACCGCGATGAGCGCGATCACGACGACGGCCGCGACCCCGGCGAGGAGAGCGATGAGCGGCCAGCGCGATCTCTTCGGTGCGTCCCCAGGAGCACCTGTTCCGGCATCCGTCATGGCCACATCATGCCGGTCCTGCGACCGGTTGCGCGGCAAGGACTCGTGTCGATCTCACAGGCCGACCTGCTTCCCCGATTGTTACGATCGACAGATCGGGCAGAGTCGCCCGTTCTAGGAGCCGTTCCTCGGGCGGCGAGGGGAGTCGCATGACAGAGATCGCGACAGACGACACGACCACGGATGCCGCGCCCGCGGCTCTCACAGCCGAGGGCTTCGCGCGCGCGACGACCGCGATCCTCGACTCGGTGGCGCGCGTCATCGACGGCAAGCCCGACGCCGTGCGCTCCGCACTCGTGTGCCTGCTCGCCGAGGGACACCTGCTCATCGAGGACGTGCCCGGCGTCGGCAAGACGATGCTCGCGCGCGCCCTTGCGGCATCCGTCGACGCGACCGTTCGCCGCATCCAGTTCACCCCCGACCTGCTCCCCGGCGATGTCACGGGCGTGAGCGTCTTCAACCCGGTCGATCGCGAGTTCGAGTTCAAGCCGGGCGCGATCTTCGCGAACATCGTCATCGCCGACGAGATCAACCGCTCCTCCCCCAAGACCCAGTCCGCGCTCCTCGAGGCGATGGAGGAGGGCCAGGTCACGGTCGACGGACAGACCTACCCGCTGCCCGACCCGTTCCTCGTCGTCGCGACGCAGAACCCGCTCGAGATGGAGGGCACGTACGCCCTCCCCGAGGCGCAGCGCGACCGCTTCATGATGCGCATCTCGATGGGGTATCCCGACGCGAGCTCCGAGGCGCTCATGCTGCGGCAGCGCGACACCGTCAACCCCCTCGACTCGATCGCCCCGGTCGTCTCGAGCACGCGCGTCGCCGAGCTCATCGCGTGGGCACGCGCCGTGCACGTCGCGCCGGCCATCGAGGAGTACGCGGTCGCCCTCGCGGCCGCCACGCGCACGCATCCCGATCTGCGCCTGGGCGCGAGCCCCCGCGCGACGCTGCAGCTCGTGCGTGCCGCCAAGGTGTGGGCCGCGCTCGACGGGCGCGGGTTCGTCATCCCCGACGACGTGACCGCGCTCCTGCACTCCGTCTTCACGCATCGGCTCATCCCGACCCGGTCGGCGGGCGGCGCACGCGCCCGTTCGACGGCCGATGCGATCGCGACGATCCTCGACCGCATCGCCGCGAGCGTGCGGGTGCCGCTCGCGACCCGCCAGTGAGGCATCCGTCATGAACCGCCTGTGGCCGCTCACCGCACGGGGCACAGGCGCGCTGGTGCTCGCGATCGCGTGCTTCATCATCGCGAACGAGGTGGGGATCCCCGAGCTCGTGTACTTCGGGATGCTCCTCGTGGCGGTGCTGGGGGCGAGCATCGCCTCGCTGTACCTCACGCGACGTGCTGACACCGTCGCGCGATCGTTCATGCCGGATGTGGCATCCGTGGGACGCGACGCGCGCGTCACGGTGCGGGTCGGCGTACGGACGGCGTTCCCCACGCCCCCGGGCGTGTGGCAGGACACTCTGCCCAAGGGCGTCGCGGGCGACGCGCACGGCGTGTTCCCCGCCCTCGGGTCCGGGCTGCGCGGATCGGACCGCATCGTGGAGCTCACGTATACCGTCACGGGCACGCGGCGCGGGGTGCATCCGATCGGTCCGCTGTCGGTGCGCTCGACCGACCCGTTCGGCCTCGCACGCCGCCGCAACATCTTCGGCGAGAAGACCCACATCACGATCGCGCCCGCCGTCGTCGACCTCCCCGCGCTCCGCAACTTCGCCGGTGAGGCGGGCGGCATGCTGCACACGACGACCACGCAGCTCGGCCAGGGCGCCGACAACCTCATCGCGCGGCCGTACGTGCCCGGCGACTCGATGCGGCGCATCCACTGGCGCGCGACGGCGCACCGCGACGAGCTCATGGTGCGGCAGGAGGAGCAGGAGTCCACGCCCGAGGCCACGGTCGTGCTCGACCGCGGCGTGCTGCGCTGGGCGGGCGAGGCGATGCAGGCCCCCGGCGCGGACCCCGGCTTCGAGATCGCGGTGTCGGCGGCGGCATCCGTCATCGCCCGTCTCGCGCACGACGGCTACGCGGTCGAGGTGATCGACTCCGACGGCACGCAGCTCGCGGAGCGCATCGACGGCGGCGACATGATCGAGGTCGAGCTCGTCATCAACGGCTTCGCGAAGCTCATGGCGCGGCGCGACGACCATCTGCAGCAGCTGTCGCGCGTCTTCTCCGGCGTCATGACGGGTCCGGTGGTCGTCATCACCGGTCGATTCGACACTGCGGATGCCGCCGCCCTCGCCCCGATCGTGCACCACTCGACGCTCCCGGTGCTGCTGACGGTCTCGCCGTCGGCGGGGTCGCTCGAGCGGGCGGCGGATCTCGGTTGGCGGGTCGGACGCATCGGCGAGGAGTCGGAGATCACTCCGGCGTGGGTCAACGCGGTGGACAGGGCAGCGGCGAATGTCCTCCAGTGATCGCGATCCCACCGGGATCATCGACGACGTCCGGGCGGGCCGTCGCGGCGCCGACCTCACGCTCACGGCGGGCGTGCTCGTCGCGGTGTTCGCGGCGCTGCTGCCGCTCATGCGCGTCGTGCGCCCGAGCGGGTGGCTGCTCGGGGCGGTCATCCTGACGGCGGGCATCCTCGCGGCGGGCTATGTCGCGCGCCGCTACCGGCTCGCGGCGATCGCGGTCTCGCTCATCGAGGCGGCCGTGTGGGTCGTGTTCGTGTCGCTCGTGTTCCTGCGCGACACGGCCCTGCTGTGGGTGATCCCGACGCCGGAGACGATCACGCGTCAGGTTCCGCGGCTCGTGGGCGTGGCATCCGAGGAGATCGCTCTGGGTGCGGCCCCGCTGGAAGCCGGCATCGCGCTGTCGTTCCTCATCGTCGCGACGACGGGTCTGCTCACGATCGTCATCGATCACGTCGTGCTGACGGCGCGGATGCCGCTCCTCGCCGCCATCGGACTCATCGCCGTCTCGCTGATCCCCGCGATCGCGGTGCCGAGCGACGCCGATGTGATGGCGTTCGTGCTGCTCGCAGCGGCGATCCTGTTCCTCATGCGCGCCGACACTCGGGCGCGCGAACGACAGAAGGAGCGCGACGCCGAGCGGACCGCCGGGGTGCCCGCGACGGCGCTCGGCATCGGCGCGATCGCGGTCGTGGTCGCCGTCGTGGCCTCGCCACTGCTCCCCGAGCCCACCGTGCGCGCGGGCGCGGGCGGGCTGGGCCCCGGCACCGGGATCGACGTGACCCTCGAGCTCGGCGACGACCTGCGGCGGCCTCGCGAGATCGAGGTGCTCGTCATGCGCAGCAACGCGCCGTCGCCGCCGTACCTGCGCGTCGCGACCCTCACCGGGTTCGACGGCGCGGTGTGGAATCCCGATCGCGTCCGCAGCGTCCCGCTGGACGGGCCCGAAGGGCTCAGTGAGATCAGCGTCGCGCCGAACATCGACGTCGCGGAGTACCGCACGAACGTCGAGGTGCTGAACCTGTCGTCGCCGTGGCTGCCGGTGTCGTACCCGGCGGTCGAGGTCACCGGGCTCACGGGTCAGTGGGCGGCCGTGCCGTACAACCGCACCGTCACGGCGCGGTCGGGCTCGACGCAGGGCCAGGTGTACGAGGTGGTCAGCCACGTGCCGCGACCCACGCTCGAGCAGATCCGGGCGCGGCCCTCGCGCGCGAACGAGCAGCGCGACGAGACGACGCAGATCCCGACGGATCTTCCGCCCATCGTGGCCCAGCTCGCACAGGAGGTGACCGCCGACGCGGCGACCGACTACGACCGCCTCATCGCGCTGCAGTCGTGGTTCCGTTCGAGCGAGTTCCAGTACTCGCTCGAAGCGCCTGTCGAGGACGGATTCGACGGCACGGGTGCCGAGGCGGTCGCCCGGTTCCTCGAGAACCGGGCCGGGTACTGCGTGCACTTCGCATCGGCGTTCGCGCTCATGGCGCGCACGCTCGGCATGCCGTCGCGCATCGTCGTCGGGTATCTCCCCGGCGAGGCGACGACCGACGCGATCGACCGTCAGACGGTGTACACGGTCACGAGCGGCCGCCTGCACGCGTGGCCCGAGGTCTACTTCGACGGCATCGGCTGGGTGCAGTTCGAGCCCACCAACAGCCTCGGCACGCCGACCGCCTTCTCGCCCGCGGCGTCGCAGGGCGGGCCGAACGACCCCGCGGACCCGGCCACTCCGCTGCCGAGCACGGCCCCGTCCTCCGCCCCGGGGCTCTCCCCCGATGACGGCGGTCCGAACGATTCGGGATCGACGGATGCCTCGGCCACCGGCCCGCTCGACCTCACGCCCGCCGCGACCGTCGTCCTCGGCATCCTGTTCGCCCTCGCGATTCCCGGGATCGTGCGGGAGATGCGGCGCCGGCAGCTTCTCGCGGCCGCGCGCACGGGCGATGCGGCATCCGCCTGGACCGTCGTCCAAGACGTCGCGATCGACCTCGGCGTGAGCGTTCCGGCGTCCGAGAGCGCGAGGAGTCTCGGCACACGGCTCGTCGAGCAGCACGGTGCTCCCCCGGCCGACATGAGTCTCCTCATCAGCGCGATCGAGCGCGCGAGCTACGCGCCCGGCGGCAAGCACGGCTTCTGGCAGGGAGAGGCGATCGCGAACGCGGCGGTCTCGGTGTCGCGTGCGATGCTCGCCGAGGTCGAGCTGCCGCGTCGAATCCTCGCGATCCTGGCGCCGCGGTCGCTCGTCATCCGCCCCGGCAGCCTCTACGCCGGTGCGGGGGCGCGGGCCCGTTCCCGGGTTCGGGCGTGACAACGTCGAGATTGCGCGAATCACCACCGGATGCCGGCATCCGCCGTCGTTCGCGCAATCTCGGCTGGCTCGGGGCTCGGGGCTCGGGGCCCGGGGCGCGGCCGCGGTCGGGAGCGGGGTGGAGGGCACGGTAGGATGGCCTGTGGCCCTCCGGGGCCTCCTGGAGGATTCGCCTAGTGGCCTATGGCGCACGCTTGGAAAGCGTGTTGGGTGCAAGCCCTCGGGGGTTCGAATCCCCCATCCTCCGCCACGTCACCCCTTCGTCAGGTCCTGCGCCAGCATCACGAGGATGTCGCTCGGACCGCGCAGGTAAGTGAGCTTGTACACGTCCTGGTAGTTCGCGACGCCGCGCAGCGGGTGGAATCCGTGTTTCGCCGCGATCGCGAGCGCCTCGTCGAGGTCGTCGACCGAGAACGCGACCCGGTGCATGCCGATCTCGTTCGGCAGGACGGGGTCGCGTTCGATCGCGTCGGGGTGGATGTACTCGAAGAACTCGAGTTGACCGGTGCCGTCCGGGGTCTGCAGCACCGCAATGCGCGCGTGGTTGCCGTCGAGACCCACGGCGGTGTCGGCCCACTCGCCGCTGATCTCATCGCGGCCGAGCACGGTCAGGCCTAGGTCGGTGAAGAACGCGATCGCCTCTTCGAGGTCTCGAACGGCGACGCCGACGTTCTCGAGCTTGATGGACATGCGGGCGAGCCTAGTCAGCCGAGCCCCGTCACCGGCACCCCCAGCCACTCGCCGAGGTCCATGATCTCGGCGCGCACCATGTCCATCTCCTCGGGCTCGAACGGCAGGAACTCGTGGACGGCGTTGACGCGCAGCACGTCCGCCTTGCGGTCGACCTCGGCGTCGAGCATGCCGACGAACCGGTCGCCGAGCAGGATCGGATGCGCGAAGTAGCCGTACACTCGCTGCGCCTTCGGCTTGAACTGCTCGAGCACGTATGTGAACTCGAACACCTCCTCGAGCCTCCCGCGGTCGAACAGCAGACCGTCGTATGGGTTGAGGAATGCGACGCGGCCGCCGCGGTCGTCGTCCAATGCGGCGAGCGCCTCTGGGTCGACGCGGAACTTCCAGGTGCTGCCTTCGACCGTGGCCGGCTCGCCGGCGTCGCCGACGGGCGACCACCACCAGTGCGATCGTCCGATGCCGGTCGCCTGCAGGGTGCGCTCGTGCAGCATCCGCTTCGCCTCTTCAGGATCGAGCTCGGGGAGATCCTGCGGGTAGACGCGCTCCGCGAGATCCCACACGCGGTGCCGGCCCTCGCGCCGCGTGATCGCGACGACACCCTGCCGCGAGAGGAAGTCGAGCATGATCGGCACCTGGTTCGAGCCCGACCAGCCGTCGGGCGGGCGGCTGACCTGTGCGGTGTCGGGAATGGCGCTCGCGAGGAGAGGACCGTCGGCGCGCAGCCGCGCGAGCACGTCCTTGCGGAACCGGTCGTTGGCCTCGAGCCACTCGCGCGTGCTCTTGCGGCGCGGCCACGTGCGCATGCCCGGCATCATGAGCGGCAGCAGGCTCATCGGGTGGAACATCCCGCCGAGCTCGAACAGCACCCGGTCTTCCTCCACCGCCTTCTGCAGCTGGCCCGGCTCGTACGACCAGCCGATGCGCGACCACATGATGGTGTGCTCGCACGGCGCGATGACCGACGTCGGGTCGTTCTTGATCTGGCCGAGCTGCTCGGCGACCTCGACGACGTCCCCCGGGCGGGCGGCGTCGAGCAGCTGGGCTCGCACGATGATTCGGCGCGCCTGCTCGCGGGTGAGGGTGTGCGTCACGATCCGGGATCCTCTATCGGACGAGCTCGTACCGGCGTCCGTCGACCGTGACCGAGCCTCCCTCGATGGGCGCCTCATACGGGAGCGGGCCCGCGTCGCGCCAGCCTTCGCGCTCGTAGAAGCGACGGGCGCGGGCGTTGCCGGTGACGACGGCGAGCCACGGATGCTCGTGCCCCGCCTCGATGAGCCGGCGCGCCCCCTCGTCGAGGAGCGCCTTCGCGACCCCCGTGCCGCGCGCGGCCGCATCGACGAACAGCTGCTCGAGCTCGTCCCCCTTGAGCGTCACGAACCCGACGACCACCCCGTCCACCTCTGCGACGTACGTGCGGTCGATCATGGCGGCCGCGCGGCGGGCGAAGGACTCCGGCGTGCGGTGCCGCACGAGCGCCTCGGGGACGTGCCCCAGATGTCCGTCTCGCCAGCCCGCCTCCCACACCTCGGCGATTCGCGGGGCATCCGAAGCGACTGCGGGACGGATTCGCATGACAGTCAGGCTAGCGGCGCCGACCGACGCGGAAGACCGGATGCCGATCCGCCACCGCCTCGAACTCCTGAAGCGGCACGTTGCGCACCCAGCGGACGTCATCGCCGAGCATCGACACGAGGAAGCGATCCCCGCCGACCTCGGCCACGGCCAGACGGTGCGGCGTCTGCCCGGTTGAAGGCCCGCATGAACGCGCCCGGCCGGTGTCGGTCCGCGCCGTACAGCCAGCGCTTCAGCTTTCCGAGCACGGTGACCCAGTCTTTCAGGCGGGCATGCCGCGGGTCACCGACTTGCGGGATCTCCACGTCAGCAGCACCGCCGCCAGACCGGCAGCGGACGGCAGCAGCCCGATCACCCCGAGCGCGGTCGGCAGCCCGGTGTCGCCCGACGTGTCGCGGACGGTGAGCAGGTACAGCCCGAGGGCGGTGCCCACCGCGAACAGCGTGGCCATCAGCCAGCCCGCCCACCGGAATCCGCGTCGGGTGGCCCAGATCGCCAGGATCCAGCCGACGACACCGAGGGCGCCGACGATCGTGAGCACGGTGGTCCACAGGGTCACCGCCTCTTCGATCCGGGTGGGGCCGTATGACGGGTAGCTCTCCTTCAGGTGCGCGGCGAGCAGGCCGCTGCTCGCTCGGTCGACGAAGACGAAGGCGACGGACAGAACCGTGAGGATCAACCCGGTGTACAGGCTGGCCAGGACCGGGCCTCGGATGCTGGTGTCAGTGGTGCGGGTGTCACGGGTTCGAGTGGTCACGGTGGTGGTGCTCCTTTCGTGAGGTCGTGCTTCGTGAGGTCGTGCTTCGTGAGCTCGTGCGGCCGGTGGCCCGCGGGAGGACGAGGGCGGCGACGAGGACGGCCAGGCCGAGCAGGACCGCGCCGAGCGTGAACCCGAGCGCATAGCCGCCGGTGAGCGCGTCCACGTCGGTGGAGCCGCCCGCGGAGCCGCCGGCGCGCGCGGCCGCGGCGGTGCCCAGCACGGCGAGGCCGAGCGAGGCTCCGAGTTGCCGAGAAGTGCTGAGCACGCCGGAGGCCACACCGCTGTACCGCTCGTCGACCCCGACGGTGGCGGTGGCGACGACCGGGCCCAAGCACAGGCCGAAGCCGATGCTCGTCACCAGCGACGGGCCGAGGACGTCGGCGAGGAACGTGCCGTCGGCGCCGATACGGCCGAACCAGGCGAACCCGGCGGCCGTCAGCAGCCCGCCCCAGATGAGCAGCGAGCGGGCCGGCATGCGCGAGCCGAGCCTGATCGCGAGGAACGAACCGGCGACGACACCCAGCGCGAAGGGCAGGAGCATCAGCCCCGCGAGCGCGGGACCGTAGCCGAGGACGTCCTGGAGGTACAGCGACATGAAGTAGAACGCGGAGGCCATCGCGGCGCCGAGCAGGAGGTTGTAGGCGTTCGCCCCCGACACGGTGCGCAGCCGGAACAGCGCGAGCGGCAGGACGGCGTCCCGGGTGGTGATCCGCTGGACCACCGCGAACGCGACGAGAAGGACGGATGCCGCGACGAGCGCGCCGAGGGTGACCGGCGACATCCAGCCGTGCTGGTCGGTGCCGACGATCCCGTACACGAGAGCGGTCATCCCCGCCGTCCCGAGAACGGCGCCGAGGACGTCGGGACGCGCGTGGCGCGCCACGGGTGGGTCGGCCGCCACGCCCCACCACGCCAGCACCACGGCGAGCACGGCCATGGGGACGTTGACCCACATGACCCAGCGCCAGCCGGCGTACTCGGTGAGCACACCGCCGACGAGGACACCGAGAGCGCCGCCCGCCGCGTTCATCGCGCTCCACACGCCGAACGCCCGCGCACGGGCGCGACCGCTCGGGAAGGACACGGTGAGGATCGCCAGCGCGGCGGGCGCGAGGGCGGCCGCACCGACCCCTTGCGCGGCACGAGCGGCGATGAGCTGGCCCTGCTCCTGGGCGAAGCCGCCGAGCAACGACGCGAGCGCGAAGAGGCAGAGCCCACCGAGGAGGACTCGCCGACGGCCGTGGCGATCGGCGAGCTTGCCCCCGAGGAGCAGCAGTCCGCCGAAGGCGAGCGCATATGCGTGGATGACCCACGTGACGTCGACGCCCCCGAACCCGAGGCCCGACGCGATTTCGGGCAGGCCGAGATTCACCACCGACAGATCCAGGGAGACCAAGAACTGCACCACGCCCACGGTCGCGAGCGTCAATCCCGACCGAGCGGCGGTCTCATTTTTTCGGAACATGTTCCTAAAATAAGGAGGGCGGGGATCGAGAGTCAAACCGCCGGGCCGGAAGAGGGCAGGATGAGTGACATGACCGAGGCCACCCCCACCCCGCGCCGCGGGCGGCCCGCGGTGACGTCGCGGGCCCGGATCCTCGCCGCCGCCCGCCGGATCATCGACCGCGAGGGGTGGCGACGACTCACCCTGCGCCGACTGGCCGCCGAGCTCGATGTGGGCACGACGACGCTCTATCACCACGTGCGCGACCGCGAGGATCTCCTCATCCAGCTGCTCAATGAGGATGCCGCGCACGCCCTGGCCGAAGTCGAGCTGCCCGAGGAGCCCCGCGAGCGCATCATCACCGCGATGGTCGCGGTGCACGACGCGCTGGCCGAGACCCCGTGGGCGGCCGAGGTGCTCACCGTCGACGGCTTCCTCCCCCGCTTGGGCGAGCCGGCCCTCCGCGTCGTGGACGCAGTGCTGTCCGCGGCGGTCGAGCTCGGGTGCACACAGGAGCAAGCGGTCGACCTGTTCCGGACCGCCTGGTACCTCACCGCCGGCGAGCTCCTCGTCCGCGCGCGGTCCGGCGAGCTCAGCGAAGACGCGAAGCGCCGTGCGGCCTGGGCCCGGGAGACCTTCGCCGACCCCCGTATGCCGCAGCTCGCCGCGATCGGCGCACGCTGGCCGGAGCTCGCGGCCCGGGACACCTTCCACGTGGGCCTGGCCGCGCTGGTCGACGGGATGCTGCCCGGCTCAAGCCGAGAATCCGCCCGATGACAGTGCGCCGCGCCGCGAGTAGCGTCGGAGCATGCCCCCCGAGAAAGACGAAACCCTGCCTGCGGCATCCGCCGGGGCCGCGCCCGAACCGGCGCACGACCCCGCCCAGTCGCCCCATCTGACCGACGATCAGTGGGCCCGGCTGCTCGAATTCGGCGAGCCGGAGGAGGTGAAGCCCGGCGACTACCTGTTCCGCACCGGCCAGCGCGCCTACAACCTCATGCTCATCGAGAGCGGGCAGGTCGAGATCGTGCGCGAGCCGCTCGGCTGGGTGGGAGAGGTCATCATCACGACGATCGGTCCGCGCTCGTTCCTCGGCGAGCTCGGCCTCCTCAACGGCCAGGCCGCGTTCCTGTCGGCGCGCGTCACAGAGCCCGGCGTCGCGTACCGCGTGAGCGAAGAGAACCTGCGCCGGCTCATGGCCGAGGACGACGAGCTGTGCGACATCCTGCTGCACGCCCTGTGGGCGCGGCGCGAGTCGCTGCGCAGCGGTCCCGCCGCCCTCACGCTCAAGCTGGTCGGCTCGAAGGCGTCGAGCGAGTTCCTCGCGCTGCGCCGGTTCGCCGAGCGCACCGACCTCGTGCACACGGCGATCGACCTCGAGGACGTCCCCGACAAGACGCACCACACGGACTACCTCAAGGAGCACGGCTTCACGAAAGCGGACCTTCCGATCGCCTACGTGCAGGGGGAGCCGATCCTGCGCGCGACGCCCGGGCTCGTCGCCGACCGCCTCGGACTCAGCTACCAGGCGAGCACCGACGACTTCGTCGACCTGACGGTCATCGGCGGAGGGCCGGCCGGCCTCGCGGCGGCGATCTACGGGGCATCCGAAGGCCTCCGCACCGTCCTCCTCGACGCTGTCGCTCCCGGCGGACAGGCCGCGGCGACGTCGCGGATCGAGAACTTCCTCGGATTCCCGTTCGGCGTCACCGGCCGCGCGCTCATCGGCCAGGCGTCGTTGCAGGCGCTCAAGTTCGGCGTGCGTGTGTACGCGCCGTGCGAGGCGGTGAGCCTCACGACGATCGACGAGGGCCTCGAGGTCACTCTCCGCGACGGACGCACGATCCACACGCGCAGCGCCATCATCACGTCGGGCGCCGCGTACCGCACGCTCGACCTCGACCGATGGAACGACTTCGAGGGCTCGGGCATCTTCTACGCCGCCACGCCCCTCGAACTGCGCCAGGTGATGGAGTCGCCCGTCGTGGTCGTCGGCGGCGCGAACTCGGCCGGCCAGGCTGCTCTCTACCTCGCATCGAACGGATGCCCCGTGCGCCTCGTCGTCCGCGGCGACGACCTCAGCCGGCGGATGTCGTCGTACCTCGTGACGCGTCTGCTCGAAGACCCGCGCGTCGAGGTGCTCACCCGCTCCCACGTCGTCGGCCTGGACGGCGACCGGTACCTGCGGCGCGTGCACATCGACCGCGTCGGCGAGGTCGAAGCGCGCGGGCTCTTCTGCTTCATCGGTGCCGAGCCCGCGACGTCGTGGCTCAACGGGGTCGACCGCGACCCGGAGGGCTTTCTGCGCACGGGCGTCGACATCCCGCTCGACGCGCTTGGCGAGGACTGGCGGCGGCTCGGACGCGAACCACTGCCGTTCGAGACGTCGCTCCCGCGGGTGTTCGCCGCGGGTGACGTGCGCCGCGGATCGATGAAGCGCGTGGCGGCGGCTGTCGGCGAGGGGTCGAGCGCCGTGGCATCCGTTCATCGTGCCCTCGCCTCGGTGGGCGGCGTCTCGTGAGCGAGGCGGTCGACCAGGACACCGAATCGACGGATGCCGCGGAGCCCACGCGCTCCGCGCGCCCCGTGGCGCCGTGGCTGTGCACGCTGATCGGCGTCGCGGCGGCGTTCGTGGGGCTGCTGCCGTGGCTCTTGACCGGCATGCGGCTGCCGTTGCAGAACCTGTGGGCGGTGGACGCGCCTCCTGAGGCGATGCCCGTCGCCATGCTGCCGTTCAGCCAGTACTCGCTGAGCCTCATCTTCGCGCTGCTGGTCGTCGGCGCCGCGGCCGCGGGCATCACGGCACGGGCGCTGCGACCCCGGCTGCCGCGCGGCGGGTTCCTGCTCATCTCGAGTGGCGTCATCGTGATCCAGGTCATCGCGATCGTGCAGACGGCGGTGACGGTCGACGGCGGGCTTCGCGGCGGGACGGAGTCCGCTCTGTATCTCGGCGCACTCATCGTCGTCAGCGTCTTGTCGCTTCTCGTCGGGGTTCTCGTCGTGTTCCTCATCGCACGTGCGCCGCGCGCCGGGGCGCTCATCGGCCTGTCCATCGGGGCGATCGCGACGCAGTCGTGGCTCACGGGGTTCATGGGCGTGACGACCCCGTACGAGAT
This sequence comes from Microbacterium sp., assembly GCF_035687345.1. Lineage (GTDB taxonomy): Bacteria > Actinomycetota > Actinomycetes > Actinomycetales > Microbacteriaceae > Microbacterium. The sequence continues at coordinate 14,289 of NZ_DASRXZ010000099.1, read as the reverse complement.
CGTGGGGCTGATCCAGTGGGTGCCGCCGGTGCTCGTCGGCGTCGCGATCGCGTGGACCGGTCTGGGAACCGTGGGTCGCGTCATCGCGGCGCTCGTGAGCATCGCGATGGTGTGGCTCGCGCCCGCGGCGATCACCGCCGTGACGGCCGCCGCCGGGATGCGTGTGTTCGGGGGCCGGGTGAACGAGATGGCGGACTACGCGCTGCGGGTGTTCGAGATGGCGGCGTTCACCCCCGAGCTGGCCTTCCGTCCGATCATCGCGTCGCTGGTCGTGGCGGCGATCGGACTCGCGGCGCGTTCCGTCCTCTTGCGGCGTGATCGACTTAATATCGAGCATGGCGCACATGACACCGACCGGCACGATCGTCGCGATCGTCGGGGAGCAGTCTGAAGACGCCCTCGCGACCTTCGACGGCATCCCCGGGGTCGAGATCCTCGCGCTGCAGGGCAGCGACCCCGGCCTGGCGACACGACGCATCGCGGCCGCAAGCACTCCCTGGATCATCCACGACGCCGACCCGCTCGAGCACGTCGCAGCGGCGTGGGTCGAGCTCTTCGAAGAGCGCTCGACCCTCGGCGTGCTCGAACTCGAGGTCGAGGCGGCCATCGCCCGCTTCGAAGAGGGCTCGGCGCTCATGCCCGACTACTACATCGTCCTCGATCCGCAGGAGGCGCCCGACACGTGGCGCCACTGGTGGCTCGGCGCTCTCGGACACCACGCTCCGCAGCGCGTGCTCGCGTCGCGGGCGCCTGAGGGGCCGCGTGACGCGGCGATCCGGCGCCTGCTGAAGGCGCTGCCCGCGTCGCGGCCGTGGCCCGAGCCCGCATCGTGGCTGCCCCATCTGCCGTTCGAGATCCCCGACCGCGTCGGGCTCAGAGACGAGGTCTAGAGCTCAGTCCCCAACTCCGCGAGCCCGCTGACGATGATGTCGGTGAGCAGCACGGCGTAGAGACCGTCGGGATCGAGATCGGGGTCGAAGACCGTGATCGAGGCGCCGATCGCGCGCGGCGCGAGCCCCTGGAGCAGGGCGGTGAGCTCGTCGGGCCGCAGTCCCCCGGGGTCGGGGCTGTCGACGGCCGGCATGACCTCGGGGTCGAGAACATCGACGTCGACCTGAAGCCAGTAACCCGCCCCCTGGTCTGCGACGTCGCGCACGCGTGCCGCCGCGCGAGCGCCGCCATGCAGGATGACCTCGCTCGCGGGTGCGACCGCGCCGATGGTCGCGCGTACGAGGTCGAGCTCGGAGTCGTCGTCGCGGCATCCGATGTGCACCGTCCGCTCGGGGTCGAAGTACGGTCCGCGCCCGTCGATGTCGGCGATCGCCGGCCAATGCAGTCCGATTGCGGCGGCGAGGTCCTCCCCCGCGACGCTCGCGCACTCGTCGCTGATCGCCGGATGCTGGAAGTGTCCGGCGGGGCGGGTCGCGTCGTCGTCGACGTATCGTGCGGGCAGGACGGTGCCGGCGTCCCGTGCTCCGAGTTCGGCGAGGCGGGAGTAGAGGCCCGCCTCGCGCAGCGCTTCGGGCGCTTTCGCCGTGCCTGGAACCGCGCCGGGCTCGGGAGGCCGCAGGCCGAGGTTGCTTGGTGCGGAGACGATCGCCAGCATCCGGCCAGTCTGCCCCGCCCCTCCCCCAGGAGCGGTCAGCGGTAGAAGCCTTCGCGCAGATTGATCCCGTGCTCGACCCACATCTTGAGCGCGGCGAGCATGCCCGTCCAGCCCTCGCAGTTGCCGAACGCGTTCTTCGCACCGTCGGCCGTGGCCTGCCACGACGACTCGGTGATCGTCACGAGCGTGCGGGCGCCGTCGTCGATGGGCTCGAACTCGAACGTCGTGGTCGTCATGCCGTCTTCGGATGCGGCGGCGATCCCCTCCCATCGGATCACGATGCGCCGCGGCGGGTCGGCCTCGACGACGTTCACGGGGAATCGGCCCGGGAAGTCGGCGAAGTCCCACGTCACCTCCGCGCCCGGTTCGAGTCGGCCCCGCGCACCGCCGGTCGTGAAGTACTGCGACAGCTGCGCCGGATCGGCGACGGCTTCGTAGACCTCGGCGATGGGTCGCGCGATGCGCCCCGACACGGTGAAGCGGAGTTCGGTGAGTTCGGTAGACATGTTGTATTTTTATAACATGTCGGATGCCGAGCACAAGGGCCCCCTCGAGGACGACGACCGCGTCTTCAAGGCCCTCGCCTCCCCGATCCGCCGTCGCATGCTCGATCTGCTCAAGGAATCGCCCCGCTCGACGGGCGCGCTGTGCGACGCGTTCCCCGAGATCGATCGCACCACGGCGTTGCAGCATCTGCGCGTGCTCGAGGCGGCCGAGCTCGTGGCCGGCCGTCGCGTCGGCCGCGAACGCCGCCTGTCGCTCGCGCCGCTGCCGATCAAACGCATCCACGACCGCTGGATCAGCGAGTACACGCGAGCCGCCGTCGACCTGCTGGCGCGACTCGACGCCGATGCGCGGGACCCCTAGCACTGCCTGGCGAGGCTCTCAATCCCCGCGGACGCGCAAGGTCCGCCGAGTACGTTCGGGCGTGTTCCCGACGGATGGAGATCACCGTGGCTACAACGACCGCGACCAAGACCAGCAAGACGAGCAAGGGCTCGACGACGGACAGCAACCGCCGCCCCGCGCGCAAGGGTGCCGAGCTGACGCGCGAGCAGAACGCGGAGCGCGGGTTCCAGGCATCCGAGACGCTCAGCGAAAACCTGCAGAAGGTGCTCGTCGACCTCATCGAGCTCTCGCTTCAGGGCAAGCAGGCGCATTGGAACGTCGTCGGCCGCAACTTCCGCGACACGCACCTTCAGCTCGACGAGATCATCGAGGCCGCGCGCGCGTTCAGCGATGATGTGGCGGAGCGGATGCGGGCGCTCCACGCCCTGCCCGATGGGCGCAGCGACGTCGTGGCGCAGTCCACGACGCTGCCCGAGTTCCCGCAGGGTGAGATCGCGACGACGGACGTCATCGACCTCATGACCGAGCGCCTCGACGCCGTCGCGTCGACGTGCCGCGACGTGCACGACGACGTCGACGAGGAAGACCCCACGAGCGCCGACCTCCTGCACGCGATCCTCGAGAAGATCGAGCAACTGTCGTGGATGGTGAGCGCCGAGAACCGCACGCCCAAGAAGTGAGTGGATCTCGAGCCGCTCAGACTTCCGGCTCGATGTCGGGCAGTTCGAGCGGCAGCTCGCGCGTGTCGTCCCACGGCTCGGTCCACCCGAGTCGGTCGAAGAGGCCCTCGAGCACGAGTCCGGTGAAGCCCCACACGAGGTGATCGCCGTCTTCGCCGTGCACGAGGAAGCCGGGTCCGCGCCACTCCTGGCCGTCGCGGCGGATGACCGTCACGCCGCGATTGGCCGGGTCTAGCAGGTCGGCGACGGGTGCGCGGAAGACGGCGGCGGACTCGCGCTCGTCGACGACGCGGACAGGTGACGGATGCCGCCACCACGCGAGCACGGGAGTCACGAGGTGCTGCGAGTACTCGAGCGGGATGTTCTCGAGTGTTCCGAGCACTTCGACGCCGGCCGGGTCGAGGCCCGTCTCCTCGTGCGCCTCGCGCAGGGCGGCCGCGACCGGGCCGTCGTCGCGCGGGTCGAGCCGTCCACCGGGAAACGCCACCTGGCCGGGATGCGAGCGCAGGGTGGTCGCGCGCTCCAGCAGCAGAAGGTCGAGGTCGCGCGGCACGGCGGCCGCCTGCGCCTCGTGCTCGCTCGGGAGTCCGTCGAGCACACCGAACAGGATCAGCACGGCGGCCGGGCGGGCCTCCCCTGGCGCGTGCGCCGGCGACGACGCGTGGTTCGCTTGGGCGAGGGCGGCGAGCTGCGCTCGGGCGCTCTGCAGCGTCGACTCTGTGGGCGGTTCGGCGGCGGGCTCGGCGGGCACCCGTTCAGGTTACGCTCGCAGACGACATGTGGATCGGCTGGATCGAGTTCGACATCCTGCTCGGCGACGTTCGTTCGCTGAAGGAGAAGCGGAGCATCGTGCGCCCGCTCCTCGCCGACCTCAGCCGGCGCACCGAGGCGGCGGTGGCGGAGGTCGGCGCGAACGACCTTCACCGGCGCACGTCCATCGGGATGTCGGTCGTCGCCAGGGATGCGCGGCACGTTCGAGACGTGCTCGAGAGGGCCGAACGCATGCTGGCGGAGGAGCACCCGGAGGTAACCCTCCTGGCCTCGCGTCGGGGCCTCCATTCGAGCGACGACTGAGGTCGCAGCCAGGTAACGGTCAGGTAACGCCCAGAAAAGGCGGCAAAGATCAGGGCTTTGTGTGTCCGCGAAGCGGCCGCGCGTTGCGTCTCTCGCCGGCGCTGACAACCCGACACGAAACCCGAATCTTCATGCGCTCCAGTACCTCCACGTCGTCCACGCCCGTTCTCGAGCACTCCGCTCCCGCCCGCCGCAACCGCCGCATGGCCGAGCGCCGCGCGCGCCGCCGACCCATTCTCTTCGCGACGGGCCTCGGTCTCGCGGTGGCGACGATCGTCGGGTGTGCTGGTGCGATGCCGCTCTCGTCCGCCGAGGCATCCGGCAATTCGGCCGCAGCGATGCCGTACATGATGCTCGCGTCGTACTCGACGCCCGCGCCGCTGGCCGCGGACGCCGAGCTCGCGGTCTCCGCCGCGGACACGGCGACGAGCGAGGCGCAGGCCGCCGTCGAGGCCGCTGACGCCGCTGTCGCGAGCGCGGCCAAGGTGACGACGGACATCGAGGCGTCCGGGCTCGACATCGGCGTGGCGACGACCACCGTCGACACGACGCAGCTCGAAGAGACCGCGGACCGCCTCGAGCTCAGCATCGAGAGCCTTCCCGAGTCGCTTCTTCCGAGCGTCACCGAGGACGTGACCGCGCTCGTGGCTTCGGTGCAGGAGCAGGTCTCGGGTCTGCGCGGCCGCCTCGACGCGGCGGTCCAGGCCAAGAAGGAGGCCGAGGAGAAGGCGCGCCGCGAAGCCGAGGAGAAGGCTCGTCAGGCGGCCGAGGCCGCGGAGCGCGCGCGTCAGCAGCAGTCGTCCGGCTCGGGCGGTGGCGGCTGGGTGCCTTCGGTGCCCGTCGGCGGCGGTTCGGGTGACAACAGCCCGGCCGGCGCGCAGGCGACCGCTCGCGGCATGCTGGGCAGCTACGGCTGGGGCGACGACCAGTTCGGCTGCCTCTACAACCTGTGGCAGCGCGAGTCCGGCTGGAACTACCAGGCGTACAACGCCTCGAGCGGTGCCTTCGGCATTCCGCAGGCGCTCCCCGGCAGCAAGATGGCCACCGCCGGCGCCGACTGGCAGACGAGCGCGCGCACGCAGATCGCGTGGGGCCTCGGCTACATCTCGGGCCGCTACGGCACCCCGTGCAACGCGTGGGGCCACTCGCAGTCGGTCGGCTGGTACTGACCTCCGCCCGTCCGCTACTCGCGGAAGAGCTCGAGCAGTCCGGCGACCGACTCGCCCCGCACGAACACCGGTATCCGGTCGATCGGCGTGGGCACCGTCACCGTGCGACCGCCTTCGACGCGTTCACCGGTCCAGGCATCCGTCCACCCGTTCGTCCGCTCATCCTCGCGAAGCTCGGGGAGGTAGACCGACCACTCGGTCGCACCCTCGTCGAGCACGGGCGCCACGAGGACGTCGTCACCGAGGAGCCACTCGGTCGGCGCGTCCCACACCGCGGGGTCGGCGGGCCACTCGAAGAACAGCGGACGCATGAGCGGGCGGTCGGTCGCGATCGCCGCCGCGGCCGAGCGCTCGAGATACGGCACGAGCCGCTCGCGCAGCGTGGCGTACCGGCGGAAGAGCGGAAGCACGCGCTCGTCACCGGTTCGCTCGGCGATGTTCCACGGCGTGCGGTCGCGCGAGGGCGTGCGGTGGTGGTTGAACTCCGAGTGGTACTGCATGATCGGCACGAACGCCGACGCCTGCGTCGCACGGATGTAGAGCTCGGCGGGCGGGATCTCGCCGGAGAAGCCGGCGATATCCCACCCCCAGTAGACGATGCCGGATGCCGCGGCCGTCAGCCCCGCGTTCATCGACCAGCGGAACGCCTCCCACGTCGAGTTCTCGTCACCGGCCCAGAACGCCCCGTGCGCCTGTGAACCCGTGAACCCTGCGCGACTGAACGTCACGGGCGCCTTGCCCGCCGACCGCAGCAGGTCTCCGTACGCCTTCGCATATGCCACCGGGAACGTGTTGTTCTTCTCGTCGCCGCGCCGCCCGTCGAGGTAGACGAGCTCGGAGCCCCACGCGTGCTCGCCGCCGTCGGTCTTGAACCCGTCGACGCCGATCTCCTCGACGAGGTACCGGCGCTTCTCGGTCCACCAGCGCGCGGCGCGCTCATCGGTGAGGTCGGGCATGAGCGCGAGCGGGAACCACCAGCCGCGATTGCGATAGGGGCGGGTGCCGCCGCGCGGATCGGGCTCGCGGATGAGCACGTCCTCGCGGATCGCCGCCTGCGCATCGGCCGCGACCTGCCCGGCGGGATGCGGACGCATCTTGATGAGCGGGATCTGCCACAGATGGAGGCGGATGTCGCGCCGATGCAGTTCGTCGGCCATTCCCTTCGGGTCGGGCCACGAGCCGTCTTCCGGGAACGTGAAGTCGGAGAGTCGGTGCGGTGCGCCGTCGCCCGACACCTCGTACTGCGCGTCGCGGAACGCGGTGAACGTCGACTCGTCGCTCCACGCTTCGATCACGACCGAGCCGACCGGGATGTCGTGCTCGCGGTGCAGGTCCATCTGCCGCATGACCTCGGCCTGCGTGTTCCACTCGTTGCCGCTCGCCCACAGGCGGAAGACCCACGAGGGCAGCTCGCTCGCGCGACCGACGCCGTCGAGGAACTGCGTGAGCACCTCGGTCGGCGTGCCGTCGAAGATGCGCAGGGGCACCGTGCCCGCGGCATCCGTCTCGGCTTCGATCACGATCCGCGAAGAGTCGGATGCCCCGACGTCGAACCACACGCGCCGCGTCGTGTCGACGTGGAAGCCCCATCCGTCGCCGCCCACGACGTGCGCGAACGGCATCGGCAGGTACGTCTTGCGCTCCGCGCCCTGACTCTTGTACTGCTCGAACACGACCGAGTCGAGCATGAGACCCGTCTGGTCGACGGCGTCGTAGCGTTCGCCGAAGCCTGTGACGTGCTCACCGGCGGCGAGCGGCAGCGCGAAGCGCACGCGCCACGCGCGTCGGCCGTCGTGAAGCACTTCGGTCGCGCCTGGGATGAGGCGCGGATGTGCGTCGGTGTCGGGTCGCCACTGCGCCGCGCGGAACTCGAACCAGCGAGTGCGCTCCGTGCGTCCGTCTTCTCGTGTCGCAGTGAACCGGTAGCGGTATGTGCCGCCGAAGCGGAGCTCGGGCGTGCGGGTCTGCCAGCCGCCCGTCGACCGAGCGAGGCGCGCTGCGGCGGACGCGAGGTGGCCGCCGTCGGTCACGCGTCCGCGCGAGGTCGTCGCGACGCGCTCGAGACTCAGCTCGACGGTCTCCGGCGACGCGCCCGTGTCTTCGTCGGGCCGCCACTCGAGCGTGCACGCCACGGCGACGACGCCGGCGTCGGCGCGCAGCCCCAGGGTGGCGGTCGAGCCCGCCTCGGGCACGACCGGCCAGCGCTGCTCGGTGTCGACGGAGTACGGGTGTCCCGATCCTGTGGGTCGGTGACGGATCATGCGAGGGTCTCCTCCTGGGCAGCGGTCTGCGGTGCGGCGAGGGCGGCGGGGTCGATGCGGTCGAGCGCGATGCCGAGGCGCAGGAACATCGCGTGGCTCCACAGGAGCGGCGTCGCGACCGGACCCCAGCGGTCGATCCACGCCTGCCGCATTCCCGGCGCGATGAGGTGCCCGGGCACCTGCTCGGGCAGGTCGAGCTCGGGCGTCGCCGTCGCTGCGGCGTGCTGCAAGAGCTCCTCGGCCCGCTCGCGGTCGCCCGCCGCGAGGTGCGCGAGCCCGAGGAAGCACGTCAGCAGCGGCCACTGGCCGCCTCCGAAGAACGTGTCGCCGAGGTAGCGGTGCACTCCCCCGTCGACGAAGAGGTGCGCTTCGAGGACGTCGATTGTTCGGCGGGCGACGTCGGATGCGGCATCCGTGAAGCCCAGTGGAGCGATCGCGGCCGCGAGGCTGCCGTCCACCGCGGTGCTGCCGAGCCACTTGATGAGGTGGCCGTCCTTGGTGCCGCGCTCGGCGACGAGGCGACGGAGTCTGGCCGTCTCGTCGCCGATGGCGCGCACCGTGGCGTCGTCGACGAGGCCGGCACGGGCGACGGCTTCGAGGCCGGCCGCGATGCACGCGAGCGTCGACACGTGGACGTGCTGGGAGTGCTCCTCCCACCAGTCGTAGCAGGGGCGCTCCCACGAGACGAGCAGGTACTCGGCGGTGAGCTGCGCGGCCTCGCGGTAGCGCTCACCGTCGAGGCCGTGCCGCTCGAGGTGCTCCACGAGCGCCCACAGCCACGTGCCGTACCCGTCGAGCTGGAAGTCCCACCACTCGTCCGCCCCGTCGTCGCCCGCGAACGTGAAGCGCGCGGGGAGCATGTGCTCCGGCCCCGGCGGTCGGCCCGCCCGGGACTCTTCGACGATCCACCGGATCTTCTCCGCCCGGCGCACCGTCACCGCGGCGCACCAGTCGAAGAATCGGCTCGCCGACTCGACCTGCCCCGCCACCGATGCGCCGTCGGCGATGAACGCTCCGTCGCGCAGCCAGCTGTAGCCGACGTACGCCGAGAACGTGGGGCTCGCCGGGTACGCCCCTTCGGGGGTCTGCATCCCGGTGATGAGGCGGATGCTTCTCTCGGCGAGCGCCGCGAGCGCAGGGTCGTATGACACGAACGGTCCTTCGTTGTGAGCGGACGAGTGGTGGGACGGGCGCGGTTACTGCTCGAGGAGCGCGTTCACCTGCTCGGCGAGCGCGGCGATCGCGGCATCCGCCTCGGCGCGTCCTGCGGCGATCTCGCCGAGGGCGTTCGTGACGGCGTCCTGGATCTGGGTCGCGTTCGGGCCGAGGTCAGGGGCGACCGCGATGTTGTCGAGCGAGTCGAACACGGCCTGGCGGTTCGCCGGCGGGGTCTGCTCGAGGTACGGCTGCAGGAGCGACTCGTCGCTGATCGCCGGGAGCTCCCAGCCCGCCTCGAGGCGCACGTCGACCATCGTCTTCGAGCTGGTCAGGAACTCCGCCCACTTCTGCGCGGCCTCCTTGTGCTCCGAGCTCTCCGACACGACGACCGCGTTCGAGAACGTCGCGCTGGCCTGCTGCGCGTCGCCCGGCTCGACCGCGATGTCCCACTCGAACGGCAGGTCGCCGACGAGGCTGATCATCCAGATGCCCGTGTGCCACATCGCGAGCTTGCCGTCCTTGAACAGGTTCGTGTCGAAGTCGGGCGTGCCCGCGCCGTCGGCGGCCGTCGGCATGACGGTGCCCGACTTGCCTGCGAGCCACTCGGCCGCGGCGAGGCCCGCCTCGGAGTCGAAGGCCGCCTCGGTGCCGTCCTCGTTGAGGAACGAGCCGCCGGCCTGGTCGACCGCCTTGTAGTACTCGTAGTACGAGATGGGCTGGTAGTCGCCCCAGACGCCGGATGCGGCATCCGTCAGCTTCTCGGCCGCCGCCTTCTCGTCGGCCCACGTCCAGTCGGACGTCGGGTAGTCGACGCCGGCCGCGTCGAAGAGCTCCTTGTTGTAGAAGAGCACGACGTCCGAGAACGAGGTGGGCAGGCCGTACTGGACGCCGTCGACGTTGTAGACGTCGAGCACCGACTCGCGGTACGCCGACGCGTCGAAGTCCTCGAGCGGCGCGAGCACGCCGTTGGCGGCGATGTTCGGGAAGCTGCCCGCGTCGACGTCGAACACGTCGGCCTGCGTGCCGGCGGCGAGGTCGGTCTGCAGCTGCGTGAAGTAGTCCGAGTAGGGCGCGGTCTGCACCTCGACGGTGATGTCGGGGTTCTCCTCCTCGAACGCGTCGACGATCTTCTGAAGGTTTTCCTCATTGCCGCCGTTCGAGATGAAGTTGGAGTAGGTGATCGTGACCTTCTCGCCGCTGTCGCCACCCGAGTCGGAGTTGCTCGCGGTGGAGCATCCGGTCAGGACGAGGCCCGTGAGGGCCGCGAGCGACGTCGCCGTGATGAGTGTCTTGGTGGTTCTCATGTGAGTTGCCATCTCCTTCGATGTTTATCGGTGCGGATCGGTGGGTTGGTTCGTTCGGTGCGGGTATCGGATGCGGGTCACTTGAGGCCGGTGCCGACGACGCCCTGGACGATGTACTTCTGGGCGAAGACGTAGAGGGCGAACATCGGGATGATGCTGATGACGGAGCCCGCCATGAGCACGTCCCATTGGGTCGAGAACTGCCCCTGCAGGCTCGACAGCGCGACGGGCAGCGTCTGCATGAGCGGATCGCGCAGGATGATGAGCGGCCACAGGAAGCTGTTCCACGTGTTGAGGAATGCGAACACCGTGAGCGTCGCGAGCGCGGGGCGGATGAGCGGGAGCATGATCTGGAAGAAGATCCGGAAATGTCCCGCGCCGTCGAGGGTCGCCGCCTGGTCGAGGTCGTACGGCACGGTGCTCATCGCCTGCCGCAGCAGGAAGACGCCGAACGCGGAGGCGATCGTGGGGAGGATCGCGCCCCAATAGGTGTTGATGAGTCCGAGCGTCTTCATCTCGGCGAACAGCGGCACGATGAGCACCTGGAAAGGGATCATCATCGTCGCGAGGTACACGACGAAGATCGCCCCGCGCCCGGGGAATGGCAGGCGTGCGAAGACGTACGCGGCCATCGCGCTCGTGACGACCTGCAGGATCGTGCTCACACCGGCGATGAGGAGCGAGTTCATGATGACGCGCGCGAACGGCACGCGACCGAACAGCTCGAAGTAGGGGGCGAGGGATGGGTCATCCGGGATGATCTTCGGCGTCGTCGTGAGCGTCGCACCGGGCGTGATGCTCGTGACGACCGTCCAGACGAACGGGAACACCATGATCAGCGCGCCTGCGATGAGGACGACGTAGAGGGCGGTTCTGCGCAGGGTGCTGTTCTTGAGCGCGGTGCTAGTCATAGTTCACCCACCTGCGCTGGCCGTAGAACTGGATGAGCGTGACGATCAGGATGACGAAGAACAGCAGCCACGACAGGGCGGATGCCATGCCCGCCTGTCCGTAGCGGAACGTGAGGTCGTACACCTGCTGCACGACGACCTGGCTCGCGTTGTTCGGTCCTCCGCCGGTCATGACGTAGACCTGGTCGAACACCTGGAAGCCGTTGATGAGCGACAGGACGATCACGAAGAACGTCGACGGCGACAGCATCGGGAGCGTGATGCTGAACAGGCGTCGCCACCATCCGGCGCCGTCGAGCTCGGCTGCCTCGTAGAGGTCGGGGTTGATCGCCTGGAGGCCTGCGAGGAGCAGGACCATGACGAAGCCCAGGTCCTTCCACGCCGACGCGAGGATGATCGACGGCATCGCCCACGCGGGATCGGCCCACCAGCCGGGTCCTTCGATGCCGAACCACGCGAGCACGGTGTTGACGACGCCCGTGCTCGGGTTGAGCAGCCACCGCCACACGAGCGCGACGACGACCCAGCTCGTGATCACCGGCAGGAAGTACACGCCGCGGAGGAACGCCCGACCCTTGAGGGCGGTGTTGAGCGCGAGGGCCAGCGCGAGGCCGCCGACGTACACGAGCGGCAGGTACCCGACGATGTAGTACACCGTGTGCAGGAACGCCTGGTGCGTCGCGGGGTCGGTCAGCAGGAAGGCGTAGTTGTCGAGCCCGACCCACTGCATGGGGCCGATGAGGTTCCACGAGTGGAGGCTCGTCCACGCCGCCGAGACCATCGGGCCCAGGACGAACATCACGAGCGGAATGAGGCTCGGCAGCAGGAAGACCGCGATGGTCAGCGCATACTTGAGGCGCTTGCCCTTCGGCGGCTTGCGGCGCGCGGCGGCGGGCGGTGGCGCTGAGACGGATGCCTCGGCCGCCGCTGCGCGGAGGGTGATGGTGCTCACGGGGGTGCTGTCCTTGCTCGACCTGCTCGCTTACGCCTTGGCCTCGATCGAGGCGACGAGGCGTTCGCGCACGAGGCGGCCCTGGTCGCCGGCGACACCCTGCGCGTCGAACGGGGTGGCGAGCACGAGGGCGGCGGCGCCCTGCGCCCAGCGGTCGTCCTGCCAGCGCTCGACCGCCACCGGGATGCCGCGCTTGCCCGGGACGAGCGAGCTGCGAAGGGCGTGCTCGAACGAGGACGACCAGTGCGCCCATGCCTCGACGCCTTCGCCCGAGAGCACGACGATCTCGGGGTCGAGCAGGTTGACGGCTCCGGCGAGCGCGCGGCCGAGTTGGTGACCGGCGTGCGAGAAGATCTCGCGAGCGCCTTCGTTGCCGGCATCCGCGAGTGCTCGCAGATCGTCGATGCCCTCGTCGGGTCCGAGCAGGCGGATCGACCGGGCGTCGTTGACGAGTGCCGACTGGCCGATGATCGCTTCGAGGCATCCGCGGTTTCCGCATTGGCAGAGCGGGCCGTCTTCGCGGACCGGCACGTGACCGAGGTCGCCGGCGCCGCCCGCGCGACCCCGCACGATGGCGCCGTCGGCGATGAGGCCCGCCCCGACGCCGTTTCCGACCGTGACGACGAGGACGTTGTCGAAGTCGCGGCCCTGACCGAAGAGCTGCTCGGCGACGCTGAGCGCGTTGACGTTGTTCTCGACGACGACGGGGAGGTCGAGCGCGCGGCGGAGCTGCTCGCCGAGCGGCACCTGGTTCCAGCCGAGCTGCGTCGAGTCGACGACGCCGATCCCCTGCTGCGCGACGGTTCCGGGCAGCCCGACTCCGACGCCGAGGATGTTGTTCGATTCGCCCTCGGAGATGAAGCGCTGGACGAGTTCGATGAGGTTCGATGCGGCGAGCGGTGAGACGGCGTCGAAGGCGTGGGTCGCGGAGCGGCGGACGGCTCCGTCGATCGCGACCTCGACGAGGGCGACGTGGTCGGGTGCGACCTTGACGCCGATCGCGGCGATGTCGCGCGAGACGAGTCCGAGCATGCGGGCGGGGCGGCCGCCGCTGCTGGCGGCTTCGAGCTCTTCGATGAGGCCTTCCGCGAGGAGGTCGCGAGTGAGCTGAGTGATGAGCGCCGGAGAGACGTCAAGGGCGCGGGCGAGGTCTGCTCGCGACGCCGGCCCCTGGGCACCGAGGTGCGCGAGGATCGCCGTGCGATTGACGTCGGCCTGGTTCCGCGGCGTTGCGACCACTTCACTCCTTTGTTTAGGCGTGAATAAAGAGTAGAAGTATGTCGTTTGCGGTGTCAAGCACGGTCTGTGGGCTTGATCTCGACGGGCGGGGTGCCCGCGAAGGTGGTGGTCAGTGCAAGTCGTGGCGCATGGGCACGGCGGATCCTCGCGCCTGGCGGCGAGTTCCGCCGGGCCCTGCTCCGAAGGCCGCGTCAGAAGGGTGCGTCTGCGGTGTCGGCGGGTCGGAACACCGGCACGCGGCGTTCGGGCTGCACGACGTATCGTCGTCCGGCGGGTGAGGTCCATTCCAGGGCTCCACCGGTGTCGCGAAGTTGCCGCACCTGCCAGCCGCCGTGGTGTTTCACGGTGTGATGCCCCTTACAGAGCGGGGCGAGGTTTTCGAGCGAGGTGTCGCCGCCGTGTTCCCACGCGATGGTGTGGTCGATCTCGCACCGGGAGGCGGGGATGCCGCATCCGGGAGCCATGCACCGGTCCGCCCGCCACCGGACCAGCTTCCGCAGCATCGGCGGCGGCCGGTACTGCGACCGGCCGACGGAGAGGACCATTCCGGTCTCGGGGTGGGTGAGGATCCGCATCCACCCGTCCGCACCTCCACACAACTCCTGAGCCCGGTCGAGCGGGATCGGTCCGACGCCCTCCACGACCGCCGGAGCAAGATCCTGCGCGGCGCGATCCGCATCGTCCGTCGCGAGCAGCGCGAGGGCTGGCACCGTCACCGCCACCGTCGCGCGGATCCCGCGCGCCTCGACCGGGTGCACGGTCGTGTCGCCCTCGATCAGCAGATCGGAGAGAACGTCCGCCCGGAGTTGGTCGATCGTGCGACCCTCCTCCGGCGGTGCCGCGTCGCAGTCGCGGCTCGTGGCGTCCTGCCGAGGCGTCGCCGTCTCGTCCTGGTTCTTGATGGCCTTCGCGATAGCGGTGAGCCGCCCGTAGATCGCGTGCGCCTCCACCGCCGGCAGGTACGCACTCAGCCATGCCATCCCGTCATCCGTGTGCTCCACCACTACCCGCCGCCGCACCACCGCGGCCTCATGCCGCTCCGCGAGGGTCACCGACCGGTGCATCTCGATCAGCCGCCTGAGCGCG
>NZ_DASRXZ010000098.1:0-3890 GCF_035687345.1 Microbacterium sp. | reverse complement strand
CTCGCGTGCGCGCTGGACGGCCTCGGCATCCGGCAGAACGCAGTCGATCGGCGGCTCGTGGGCGACCAGCGTCGACACGTCGTGCGGGTGCGCGGTCACGAGCGCGAGCGCGGTAACCGCCCCACCGCTGCTGGCGAGCATGTCGACCGGACCGGCGCCGAGCGCTTCGATCAGCGCGTGGATGTCTTCGGCCTGGACCTGCGGTTCGTTGGTGACAACGCCGTCCTTGCGTTTGCTTCGACCGAGGCCCCGCGGGTCGTACGTCACGACTGTGCGGTCGCCGAACAGCTTCACCTGTGCGTCGAAGCCGCTCGCATCCATCGGCTGGCCGATCATGAGCAGCGGGGGCCGCCCATCGGCTGTCGGCAGCGGCCCGTGGACGTCGTAGACGAGATCGACCTCCGGCAGTTCGAGGGTGTACTGCGTCATCGACGACCTCCTCCTCCAGGGCCGGACCTCGGCGTCTCGGCCGTTCCGCGGCGCGGCTACCCGAAGTCTCCGACCGCCATGTCGGCGAACCGCGAGAAGTGACCCTGGAACGCGACGGTGACCGTGTCGGTCGGACCGTTGCGATGCTTCGCGACGATGAGGTCGGCTTCGCCCGCGCGCGGGTTCTCCTTCTCGTACGCCGCCTCGCGGTGCAGGAGGATCACCATGTCGGCGTCCTGCTCGATCGAGCCCGACTCACGCAGGTCGGAGAGCGCGGGCTTCTTGTCGGCGCGCTGCTCGGGACCACGGTTCAGCTGCGAGAGGGCGACGACCGGCACGCCGAGCTCTTTGGCGAGCAGCTTGAGCGCACGCGAGAACTCCGAGACCTCCTGCTGGCGCGACTCGACGCGCTTGCCCGACGTCATGAGCTGGAGGTAGTCGATGACGACCATCTTCAGACCGACGCGCTGCTTCAGCCGACGGCACTTCGCGCGGATCTCGACGAGTGTCATGTTCGGGCTGTCGTCGATGTAGAGCGGCGCGTCGTTGATGCGACCTCGGGTCGCGGCGATCGTCGTCCAGTCGCGCGAGTCGAGCGTGCCCTTGCGCATCGCCTGCAGCGGCACTGCGCCCTCGGCGCTCATGAGGCGCATGGCGATCTCGCTGCGCCCCATCTCGAGCGAGAAGAAGATCGTGGGCATGTTGTGCTTGATCGCGGCGGCGCGAGCGAAGTCGAGGGCGAGCGTCGACTTACCGAGCGCCGGACGCGCCGCGATGATGACGAGCTGGCCGGGGTGCAGCCCGTTGGTGAGCTGGTCGAGCTGGGCGAACCCGGTCGGGATGCCCGTCATCTGCCCGTCGCGGCCGCGCGCCGCTTCGATCTCGTCGACCGCTGCGTCGACCGCGACGGTCAGCGGGACGTAGTCCTCGGTCTCCTGCGCCGCGCCGACCGCGTAGATCTCGGCCTGCGCGTTGTTGACGAGCTCGAGGGCGTCGCCCTGCCCCGAGTAGCCCATCTGCACGATGCGGGTGCCCGCTTCCACCAGACGGCGGAGCAGAGAGCGCTCGGCGACGATCGACGCGTAATAACCGGCGTTGGCCGCCGTCGGCACGATCGAGGTGAGCGAGTGGAGGTAGTCAGGTCCGCCGGCGCGCTGCAGCTCACCCGTCTTGATGAGTTCGTCGGTGACGGCGACGACGTCGGTCGGCTCGCCGTGCGAGTAGAGCGACAGGATCGCCTCGTAGATGAGCTCGTGCTTCGGGATGTAGAAGTCCGTGCCGCGGAGCATCTCGATGACCTCGGCGACCGCGTCGGGCGACAGCAGCATTCCGCCGAGGGTGCTCTGTTCTGCGAGGAGATCGTGGGGAGGAGTCCGTTCCGCTTCGCGCGGTCCGCCAAGGCGGTCTTCGGAGATGTCGGCTATCGACACGGGTCCCCATACCTCCCACAGCAGCTCGAGCACGACTGGCGGCCGACGGATGCGGCAGAGCACGCTCGCATGTTCGTATGACCTGCGGGCGGCATGCTGCCGCCTCCGTGTCGAGCACAACACGGACCACCGACATAAGTCGTCGTCGCAAGCCTCGAACCTGTCTCCTACGACAGTCGAGCGCACCCCCCGATTGGGCCGAAGCCCACGCTAAGGAGAGCCCGTCGGGGATGCAACAGCGCCTGTGGATAACTCTGTGGAGAGTCTGCGAGAAACGCCGACAGACCTGTGTACAACAGCTGTGGATAATGGTGTGCTCACAGCCGATGCACAACTTTTTTCTTCGGTTTGACCGGGCCTTTCTCTGCGAGCAGCCTGTGGATCGAGATGTGATTGAAGTTGTGCTTGAAGGTTCGCGGTGAAGCCGCCACCTGTGCACAATTCGCGCGATTCTGCAAATCGACCGGGTCCGGAACCTGCACGTTCTCCGAGAGCGGGCGAAGGTGCTGGACATGCTCGAGATCACCGACTACGGTCGGAGATCCAGGCACCCTCAGACGCGTTTCGCACGAAACGCGAGACTCCGTCATGGGAGGTGAACGTGGAGATCGCACACTCGCTCTCGGGCTCGAGGATCGTGCGGCTGGGCCTCATCGGGGCCGCACTCGCGTTCGCCTGGCTCGTTCTCTCGGTCGTCCTCGGCTTCGCCTCCGGCGACGCGCGCGCGGACGACGGCACGGACGACTCCCGCGGTGCAGGGCTTCTGAGCGGTGTCACAAAGGTTCTCGACCGCACGACCTCGGCGGTGACCTCCACCGTGTCGGCCGCTGTTCCGGCGGTGACGGATGCGGTCAAGAGCGTCCTCTCGCCGGCCCCCGCGCCTCAGCAGCCGGCCCCGGCGGCCCCTGCTCCGCAGCAGCCCGCGCCGCAGCAGCCCGCCCCGGCCCCGGCTCCGCCGCAGCCGGCACCGGGCGTCGTGTCGCCGGTCGTCGAAGCCGTCGCCACGCCGGTCGTCGATGTCGTCGACTCGGGCGCCGTCTCGCAGCTCACCGCGCCGGTCGTCGCCACGCTCGGCCGCGTGCCGGTCGTCGCGGATGTCGTCGCCCGCCTCGGGCTCGACGACGCCGTGACCGACACCGCCGCGATCGTCGACCGCACCGCGAGTGAGACCATCCACCTCGTGGTGGAACTGGGAGCAGCCGTCGACGGCGTTCTGCCCCAGATTCCGGGCGTCACAGCGCCGCCGGAGCTTCCCGTCTCCGACCCGGACGCGGCTGCGCCACCGGCCGACGTGGCGGATGCCTCGGCATCCGGTTCATCGTCGCCTGCGCTCGCGCGCACCGCACACGGCCTCGTTCGGGATCGGCTCGGCGCGCCGAGTTCGCCTCCCGCATCCCTCGGCTCGGCGGTCCCGTCCGACGGCGGTTCGGCCCCATCGACCCCAGACGCGGTGCCGTCCTCGGCGCCGCTGACCTCCACAGCAGGACCCGGTGGTGCGGGTTCTGCCGCCTGGGCGCTCGTCGCCGCAGTTCCGTTCGTCGCACACCGTGCCTGGGTGCGCCGAGCAGGGCCCGCGGACGACGTCGCACCGGGCGCGCCTCTCTTCGGCACCGACGTCTCCCCCGACTGATCGGATCGCGTCGCCTCCCTCCGGGGGCGGCATCTGCTTCGGCGCGTCGTAGGCGCGCGCAGTTCAGTGATCCATCACAAAGGGGACATCATGCACGCTTTCATCAAGCGCGCCCTGTGGGGCACGCTTCTCGCCGGCGGCATCACGCTGCTCGGCGCGACGGCCGCGAACGCGGCCGAACCACCTCCCGAACCGGGACCCGTTTCGTCGCTCCTCGGCGACAACGGCCTGGTCGACTCCCTCGTCGGCGACACGGTCGTCGAACCGGTCCTCGGTGATGCGGGCGCGATCGCCCCTGTCACCAGCGCCGTGGCCGGCATCGTCGACGAGGTCACGAATTCCACGGCCGGAACCGAGCTCGTCGGAGCGCTCACCGGCGGAGGCTCCGCCCTGAACGACGT
>NZ_DASRXZ010000097.1:0-19867 GCF_035687345.1 Microbacterium sp. | reverse complement strand
GTCGATCGAGTACTTGCCGTAGGCCTCCTTCTTGTCGGCAGGGATGTCGCGCTTGTCGGCGAGGTCGCGGATGTGACCCACCGACGACAGCACCTCGTATCCGTCGCCCAGGTACGCCTGGATCGACTTCATCTTCGTCGGGGACTCGACGATGACGAGCTTCTTGCCTTTGGCCAAGGGAGGCTTCCTTTCTTCGACGCAAACCATACACTCCGCTCGCTGGGAACCGGATCGCGCTTCGCTCACGGCGGAGGTCCGGCGCGCGCCGTCGCCTCGAGGCCGAACCCCGCGAACGACCCGGTGACCGACACCGTGGAGATCAGCCCGTCGACCTCGCACGACGCCAGTCGGAGACCCGCCGCATCCGCGATCTGCGCCGCGCGATCGCACGGCACACCGCTGATCGCCCCCGACGCCGTATCGGCCGCGGCGAGGGCCGCCGCGTCGGCCGCTCCGGCGACCCGCTGGCTGACGACCGCGCCGGCCGCGATCGCGCACAGGCCGACGGCGACGGATGCCGCGAACCCCGCCACCGCCGTCGCGAGCACAGTTCCGGGCACGGCTCACCGCCCACCCGCGAGCGCGCAGCTGGCGGCGGAGAGCTGAGGCAGCGCGGGGAACCCGGCCGGTGCGGTGGCGACGACGCACACGAGGTCGTCGCGATGCGCGACGGACGCCTCGCCGCCCGCCACCGCCCGCGCGACCACCGCCTGGGCCGCGGCGACCGGCTCGCCCCGGGCGACGACCCGGGCCGCGTCGGCGGCCGCGTCCTGGAGCCGCACGTGACGCGCCCCCGCCGCGAGTGCTCCGCCCGCGATGAGCAGCACGAGTGCCACCGCGGGCAGCGCGACCGCGAACTCGGCGACGACCGATCCCCGGTCGTCGCTCGAGCCGCGGGCGACGAACGCGCGGATCACTCGACCGTCAGCGCGCGGCGCACGAGGTCGGTCAGGATGCCGCGCACCTCGTCGCTGCGCATGATCACGACGAGCAGTCCCGCGAACGCGACGGCGGCCATCGTCGCGATCGCGTACTCGGCGGTGGCGGCGCCCGCCTCGTCGCCGAAGAGCCGCGCGGCGCGGTGGCGGGTGAGCCTCGGGAGGGGGACGCGGTGGGCGGGACTCGGTGTGTCGGACATGGGATTCCTCTCTATGGGTTGCGATCACGGTGGGCACGTTCAAGGAAGAGTGAGTGCGCTCGACGACACGACGCTCAGGAACATCGGCACCACGCCGAGGAGCAGGAACGCGGGGAGCGTGCAGACTCCGAGCGGGAGCAGCAGGCGCGACGAGAGGCGCGCGGCGCGCACGCGCGCCTCGACGCGCGCACGATGACGCTCGAGCTCCGCGCTCGCGCGGAGCAGTTCGACCGCGGGGACGCCTGCCGAGCGCGAGAGTGCGAGGATTCCCTCGAGCGACGAGACATCGCCCTCGACGGATGCGTCAGCCCGCGCGCCGTCGACCACGTCGCGCGCCCGATCGATCGACACGCCGCCGCTCAGCGCGATCGCGAGGAGGTCGGCGCCCATTCCGGGCACGGCGCCCTCGTCTGCCGCCTTCCGCACGAAGTGCGCGTTCCACCGTCGGGCGAGGACGGTGAGGGCGACACCGCCCACCAGGCACGCGATGCCGAACGGGCTGCCTATGAGCACGCCGATCGTGTCGAACCCGAGAACGGCGCCGAGAGCGACGGCTACGAGCGGCAGCCAGCCCATGAGCTTCGCCGTCGCCGCAGGCTCGGCGAGTGCGACCCGCACCTCGTCAGCGGCCTCCTGAGCGTCGCGCATCGAGGCGGCGATGCCGCGCAGCGTGTCGGCGAGCGGCGCTCCGACGGACGTCGCGACCGACCACGCGACCGCGACGTCCGCCCACCGCCCGCCGAGCGCTGCGATCGCGACCGGGAGCGGGGCTCCTCGTGCGTGCGCTTCGCACACTCGGGCGGCCGCGGCATCGCCGGTCTCGGCGAGATGATCCCACGCGCGGGCCGTTGCGACCCCGGCGCCGAGCAGGACCGCGAGCGTGAGGGCGGAGGCCGCGGCATCCGCGTCGTTTGACCGTTCCTGCGATCGGCCTCGGATCAACCCGTCCACGGCACCTCCTCGACCGTGAGCCGCCCGGCGCCGTCGAGTACGGGGCGGCCCGCACCGGCACAGCGCCTGCGGCCGTCGCGCGTGCGCTCGACATGGAGCACGACGCCGATCGCGCTCACGACCTGGCGCGCCAGCGCGCGATCGTCGAGGCCCGCGAGCGCTCCGAGCGCCTCGAGCCGCGCAGGCACGTCGGCGAGGCCGTTCGCGTGCAGCGTGCCGGCGCCTCCGTCGTGGCCGGTGTTGAGCGCGGACAGCAGCTCGCGCACCTCCGGCCCGCGGCACTCGCCCACGACGAGCCGGTCGGGGCGCATGCGCAGCGCCTCGCGGACGAGGCGGTCGAGCGCGACCCCGCCGGCCCCCTCGAGATTCGGCTGACGCGCCTCGAGGCGCACGTGGTGGGGGTGGTCGATGCTCAGCTCGGCCACGTCTTCGACCGTGACGATCCTCTCGGACGGGTCTGCGCACGCGAGCAGAGCAGCGAGGAGGGTCGTCTTGCCGGCGCCCGCCGCACCCGTCACGAGGACGTTCTCACGCCGCCGCACGAGGTCTTCGAGAGCCGCGCGCCTCCGGGCGTCGAAGGCGCCTCGCTCCTCGAGGTCGGCGAGCCGAGGGCGCGCGACGCGCGGGACGCGGATCGAGACGACGGTTCCGCCGGACGAGACGGGCGGGAGCACGGCGTGCACGCGGATGCCTCCCTCCAGCCGCACGTCGACCGCGGGCGCGGCGTCGTCGAGGTGGCGTCCGCCCGCCGCGATGAGGGACACCGCGAGCTCGCGGACGTCTTCTTCCGTCGCGCGCCACTCGGGCGCACGTCTCGCGCCGTCGCCGCGATCGACGAAGAGCCCGTCGCCCGAATTGATGAACACGTCGGTCACCGATGGGTCGTCGAGGTATCGCTCGAAGGGCTCGAGGGCCGGATGCCGCCCCCGCCGCGCGGCGGGCGACTCCTCGAACGAGGCTGGTGCCGATGCAGACGGCGCGGCCGCGCTCCTCCCCTCGCGGGGCTGGACGACGAACGGCTCGGGCATGACGTCGACGCTAGGAAGCGCGTCGTCGCGACGGCCGCCGGGGCGCGGCATCCGTTGAAATCACGCGGGTTCGCACGGCTGGGGAGGAAGCACGAACGTCGCCCGGGCACAAATAAGGGGCGGCATCCCATGGGGGGAATGGGATGCCGCCGCGCGCGGCACCGCAGTTCGGGGGGGGTGCTTCGGGTGCCGCAATGCCAGAATCGATGTTCGGCCGCTGTTGAGCATACGCAAAATCCAGGCCGCCGACAAACAATTCCTGCACTCAGTACCGATATATCGGTTGTGTCCGTGACAGCGGGTGTCGACGGCGCGCCGGGAGGTAGGTGAGTGCGGGGGGTGGTGGGTAGATTGACCCTGTCGTCCGGCCGACGCCGGCCAACGAGATCCGCGAAGGAGCGCTCCCGTATGAGCAGTCAGATCGACCACCTGTTGAACGAGTCACGACGGTTCGCGCCGCCGGAGGAGTTCGCTGCGAGAGCGATCGCGACCGCCGACCTGTACGACCGCGCGAAGGCGGACCGCGAGGGCTTCTGGGCCGAGCAGGCGCGCGAGCTCCTGCACTGGCACAAGCCCTTCACCGAGGTCCTCGACTGGTCGAACCCGCCGTTCGCCAAGTGGTTCGCCGACGGCGAGCTCAACGTCGCCTACAACTGCCTCGACCGTCACGTCGAGGCCGGCAACGGCGACCGCGTCGCGCTGCTCTGGGAGGGCGAGCCCGGCGACGAGCGCCGCGTCACGTACGCCGAGCTGACCGACGAGGTCAAGCGCCTCGCCAACGTGCTCACCGACCTGGGCGTCGGGCAGGGCGACCGCGTCGCGATCTACATGCCCGCGATCCCCGAGGCGATCGCCGCGATGCTCGCCGTCGTGCGCATCGGCGCCGTGCACTCCGTCGTCTTCGGCGGCTTCTCGGCCGACAGCCTTCGTGCGCGCCTCGACGATGCCGCCGCGAAAGTCGTCATCACGGCCGACGGCGGCTACCGCAAGGGTAAGGTCTCGCCGCTCAAGCCCGCCGTCGACCTCGCGCTCTCCGACCGCAACGGCTCAGGACCGCAGGAGACGGTCGAGAAGGTGATCGTCGTCCGCCGCGGCGGCAACGAGATCGACTGGGTCGACGGGCGCGACCTCTGGTGGCACGACGTGGTGCCGCAGGCATCCGCCGAGCACGAGGCCCCGGCCTTCCCCGCCGAGAACCCGCTGTTCATCCTGTACACGTCGGGCACGACCGGGAAGCCCAAGGGCATCCTGCACACGACGGGCGGCTATCTCACGCAGTCCGCCTTCACGAACAAGGTCGTGCACGACCTGCACCCCGAGTCGGACGTCTTCTGGTGCACCGCCGACATCGGATGGGTCACCGGGCACTCGTACGTCACATACGGTCCGCTCGCCAACGGCGCGACGCAGGTGCTCTACGAAGGCACGCCCGACACGCCGCATCCGGGTCGCTGGTGGGAGATCGTCGAGAAGTACGGCGTCACGATCCTCTACACCGCCCCCACAGCGATCCGCTCGTTCATGAAGATCGGCCGCAAGGTGCCCAAGCGCTTCGACCTCTCGTCGCTGCGGCTGCTCGGGTCGGTCGGCGAGCCCATCAACCCCGAGGCGTGGATGTGGTACCGCAAGATCATCGGCGGCAAGACGGCGCCGATCGTCGACACGTGGTGGCAGACCGAGACCGGCGCGATCATGATCTCGGCCCTGCCGGGCGTCACCGAGACGAAGCCGGGTGCGGCCCAGGTCGCGCTCCCCGGCATCTCCGTGGACGTCGTCGACGAGGACGGAACGCACGTCGGCAACGGCAACGGCGGCCTGCTCGTGATCACCGAGCCGTGGCCCTCGATGCTGCGCGGCATCTGGGGCGACCCGGAGCGCTTCGTCGAGACGTACTGGAAGAAGTTCGAGCGGCAGGGCTTCTACTTCGCCGGCGACGGCGCGCGCCTCGACGACGACGGCGACGTGTGGCTCATGGGTCGCGTCGACGACGTCATGAACGTGTCGGGTCACCGACTCTCGACGACCGAGATCGAATCGGCGCTCGTCGCGAACGAGGCCGTCGCCGAAGCGGCCGTGGTCGGTGCATCCGATGAGACGACCGGTCAGGCCGTCGTCGCGTTCGTGATCATCAAGCAGAGCTACCTCGACGAGCACTCCCCCGCGGGACTCGCCGACACCCTCCGCAAGTGGGTGGGCGAGCAGATCGGCCCGATCGCACGCCCGCGCGACGTCTACATCGTGGGCGAGCTGCCCAAGACGCGCTCGGGCAAGATCATGCGCCGCCTGCTGCGCGACGTCGCGGAGGGTCGCGAGGTCGGCGACACGACGACGCTCGCCGACACGGCGGTCATGAGCGTGATCTCGGCACAGCTCAAGTAGCGAGCGTCACGCGAACGAGAAGACGACCTCGACCTCGACCGGGGCGTCCAGCGGCAGCACGGGCACACCCACCGCGGAGCGCGCGTGCCTGCCCGCCTCGCCGAAGATCTCGCCGAGCACCTCGCTCGCTCCATTCACGACGCCGGGCTGGCCGGTGAACTCGGGCACGGATGCCACGAAGCCCGTGACCTTGACGACACCGGTCAGCCGGTCGACTCCCCCGACCGCGGATGCGGCCGCCGCGACGGCGTTGAGCGCGCACGTGCGGGCGTAGGTCTGGGCGTCGGATGCCGGGACGAGCCCGTGCCCGTCGCCGACCTTGCCCGTCGCCGGCAGCGCGCCCGAGACCATCGGGAGCTGACCCGCGGTGTAGACGAGGTCTCCGTGGACTTTCGCCGGGACATAGGCCGCGACCGGCGGGACGACGTCCGGAAGCTCGATGCCGAGCTCGGCGAGACGCTGCGAGACGCCCATGTCACGCCTCCCCGAACTGCTTCGCCGCCTCGGCCGCGGCGCCGAGGCCCGCGTTCGCCGCACCGGCGCCCTCGCCGACGGGTCGCTTGAAGTACGCGACGAGCCCACCCTCGGGGCCCTGCACGACCTGCACGAGCTCCCAGCCCTGCTTGCCCCAGTTGTTGAGGATCGCTGCGGTGTTGTGGATGAGAAGGGGCGTGGTGAGGTACTCCCACGTAGTCATGCGGCTCCTCGGAAGGCGTGAGTGCGGGTTCTCGGATGTCGGAGGCTGAGAAGTCGCCTGAGTGGGCA
Organism: Microbacterium sp.; assembly: GCF_035687345.1. GTDB lineage: Bacteria > Actinomycetota > Actinomycetes > Actinomycetales > Microbacteriaceae > Microbacterium. Next base: position 13,606 of record NZ_DASRXZ010000097.1, on the reverse strand, counting down.
CGTCCGCCAAGGCTTCGTCCAGCAACCTCCCCTACGATCGACCCTATGCCTGATACCAAACGGACTGCTAGCGGCGTGCTCGGAGGCCTCGCGGGACTCGCGGGCCTCAGCGCTGTAGCGGGGGTTCTGGTCACCCTTACCGTCACGCCCGCGATCGCCCTGTCGGGGGCCGCGGCGACGAGCGCGATCACGATGTTCGACAATCTGCCGAGCGTCCTCGAGATCGACAAGCTCATGCTGCCGACGACGTTGTACTACAAGCACCCCGAGACGGGCGAGGACCTCGAGCTCGCGAAGTTCTACGACCAGAACCGGTCGCCGGTCACGTACGAGGAGGTCGCACCGGTCATGTATGACGCGATCCTCTCGAGTGAGGACCCGCGCTACTACCAGCACGGCGGCGTCGACCTGATCGGCACCACTCGCGCCATCCTGTCGAACTTCCAGGGCGGCGGCGAGGTCCAGGGTGGCTCCTCGATCAGCCAGCAGTATGTCAAGAACATCCTCATCCAGCGCTGCGAGCGCGACGCGAAGGATGAGCCCGTCCTCGACGAGACCGGCGAACCCGTCCTCGACGAGGAAGGCAACCCGCAGATCATCCCCCGCGCGCAGGTTCTGCTCAACTGCTGGACGGATGCCACGACCGCGTCCGGCATGGAGGGCTATCAGCGCAAGCTCCAGGAGATGCGGTACGCGATCTCGCTCGAGCAGCGCTACTCGAAGACCGACATCCTGCTGGGCTACCTCAACATCGCGAACTTCGGCGGCACCACCTACGGCGTCGACGCGGCTGCGAAGTACTACTTCGGCGTGGCCGCCAAGGACCTGACCCTCGGCCAGGCGGCGACGCTCGCGGGCATCGTGCAGAACCCGAACTCCTACCGCATCGACATCCCCTCAGGCACGATGTTCGACAGCGAGGGGAACGCCTACAACAAGGCCCCGGACGGCGTCGTCGACGACATCGCGAAGAAGCAGGTCGGCGCGCTCAACACGAAGCTTGCGAACGGCGAGATCACCGAAGAGCAGTACATCGCGGCCGCCGACGGCTACTCGGCGACGAAGGGTCGCCAGCTGTACGTGCTGAGCCGGATGCTCGACGACGGCAAGATCACGAAGGAGCAGTACGACGCTGCGGTGATCGAGCCGATCACGCCGAACATCCACCAGCCCACGACGGGCTGTGTCGCAGCGGGCGGCGCGGCGTACTTCTGCCAGCTCGTGAAGAACATCATCGAGACCGATCCCGCCTTCGGCGAGACGCGGGAGGACCGCCTGAACGCGCTCAAGCGCGGCGGCCTCAAGATCTACACGACGCTCGACGTCCGTGTTCAGGGTCCCGCTGAGCAGGCGATGACCGAGTGGGCACCGACCTCCGTCGAGGGCATGGTCGATGCGAACACCGGCAAGTTCGGTGCCGCCGGCATCAGCATCGAAGCCTCGACCGGGCGCATCCTGTCGGTCGTGCAGAACACGAAGTTCTCCGAGGACGGCACGCTCGCGGACGACCCGAACTACAGTTCGCTCGTGTTCGCCGCCGATCAGAAGTACGGCCGCTCGGGCGGCTTCGAAGTGGGTTCGACGTTCAAGCTCTTCACGCTCATCGACTGGCTCGAGAAGGGCCACTCGGTCAACGAGGTGGTCAACGGAAACGTGCGCCCCATCAAGCGGCTCACCAACAGTTGCAACAGCCAGCTCAACGGCCCCGGCGACTGGGTCAACACCGGCAACGTCATCGTCAAGAACTTCAACAACCAGCGCGGGTACGTCGGCACCCCGATGAAGTTCACGCGCGACTCGCTCAACACGGGGTTCTTCGCGATGGCCGAGAAACTCGACCTGTGCGACATCAAGAACGTCGCCACGAAGATGGGTGTGACGCTGGGCAACGGCGAGCCCGTGAGGATGGACGACCTCTTCTCGATCATCGGCTCGAACAACGTGTCCCCGATGGCGATGGCGGGCGCGTACGGCACCGTCGCGAACAACGGGGTCTACTGCCAGCCGCGCGCGATCGACCGCGTCGTCGACGCGGACGGCAACGAGATCACGCCGCCCCAGACGACGTGCACCCAGGTGCTCGACCCGAAGGTGGCAGCGACCGCCGCCTACGCGCTGGAGGGCGTCATGCGAGGCGGAACCGGCAACAGGGCGAACCCGTACGACGGCACGCCTGTGCTCGGCAAGACGGGTACGCATGAGAGCTGGCAGACCTGGCTGGTGCAGTCCTCCAGCAAGGTCGCGACGGCGACCTGGGTGGGCAACTCGACCGGCAAGGGCGACATCTTCCAGCGCTGGCACAACGGACAGAAGATGTCCGACCTGCGCTACACCATCTCGCGCGCCATTCAGGGTGCGGCGAACTCCGTCTACGGCGGAGACCCGTTCCCGCAGCCGGACCGCGACCTGACGAAGCAGGTGCTCACAGACCTCCCGAACGTCGTGGGAATGCCGGTCGACCAGGCGCGCCAGACGCTCGAGAACGCCGGCTTCGAGGTCGTCGTCGGCGACCCGGTGGACTCGCCCGAGGCCGAGGGCATCGTCGCGGCGCAGAACCCCGGCGCGGGGAAGGTCGCAGGCGGCACGGTCGTCACGATCAACCCGAGCAACGGCCAGGGGATCGCCGTGCCGGACGTCTCCGGACGACCTCTCGACGAGGCGGTCAGAGCCATCCAACGCAGCGGCTTCGGCAACGTCCAGCCGGGTTCGTGCACCGTCGATGACAGGGTCAACAACCCGAGGGCCACGGGCACGAGCCCCGGAGCCGGGTCGGTCGTGAACCGGAACACCCAGATCACGGTCGACTACGCCGCGAGCGACTGCGGCGGAGGCGGCGGTCCGGGTGGCCCCGGCGGCGGAGGCGGCCCCGGCGGGGGCGACTCCGGCGGCGACAACTAGTGGCCTCGTCGAACGTCAAGACCGCCCTCACCGCGCTCGGCGCGGTGGGGGCGGTCGGTGTCGGCGCCGCGGTGTGGGGCATCGGCATCGAGCGCTACCTCTTCACGCTTCGAGAGCATGAGGTCGCGATCCTCCCCGCGGGGTCCGCGCCGATCCGGGTCCTCCACCTCTCCGACGCGCACATGGCGCCGTGGCAGAAGCGGAAGCAGCGGTGGATCGCGTCCCTCATCGACCTGCACCCCGACCTCATCGTCAACACGGGCGACAACCTCGGTCACGCCGAGGGCCTCCGCGGCCTGCGTGCCGCGTTCGCGCCCTTCCGCGGCATTCCCGGAGTGTTCGTGCACGGCTCGAACGACCACACCGCCCCGTCGCCGCGCAACCCGTTCAAGTACTTCACGGGACCGTCGAAGATCCGCACCGAGGAGGAACCCCTCGACACGGCGGCACTCGACGAGTACCTCACCGACGATCTCGGGTGGGCGGATCTGAACAACGCCGCCGCACGGCTCGAGGTCGCGGGGCTGACGATCGACGCTTTCGGTGTGAGCGACGCCCACCGCCGGTGGGATCGACTCGACGAGATTCCGGATGCCCTGGAGGAAGCGCGCGACGACGAGCCGTCGGATCTCGCGATCGGCGTCACCCATGCACCGTACCGCCGGGTGCTCGACGCGTTCACCGAGTTCGGCGCGGACATGATCTTCGCGGGGCACACGCACGGCGGCCAGGTGCGCCTGCCCGGCTTCGGCGCGCTCGTCGCGAACTGCGACATCCCGCTGCGCCAAGCGCGCGGTCTGAGCGAGTGGAGCCACCGCGGAACCGACCTCCCGCTCAACGTCAGCGCGGGCCTCGGCCACTCCATCTACGCCCCCGTGCGGTTCGCCTGTCCTCCCGAGGCATCGCTCATCACCCTCGTGGCGAGGGACGCGTCCGGCCAGGCGGCTCGGTTCGGAGCACGCTCCGGGATCGGGTAGACTCGACGGGTTGCCACGGGGTGTGGCGCAGCTTGGTAGCGCGCTTCGTTCGGGACGAAGAGGCCGCAGGTTCAAATCCTGTCACCCCGACTGATGAATCCGGCAGCCGCCGCAGGTGGTTGCCGGATTGATCTATCTGGTGACCGGACGCGGAGCCTGCACGCGCAGGTGGGCCCACGCCGCCGGAGGCTCCGCGGAGCGCGCAGCGATCCGTGGAGTGGCGGTGGGGACAAATCCTGTCACCCCGACCACATTGTGAAATCGACGACGAGGAATGAGATGAGCCCGAAGCCCATCCGTCTCGTCTCGTTCGACCTCGACGACACGCTGGCGCCGTCGAAGAGCCCGATCGACGCACGCATCGGCGACCAGCTCATCGCCTTGGCCGAGCGGGTCGAGGTCGCCGTCATCTCGGGCGGTCAGCTGGCCCAGTTCGAGAAGCAGGTCGTCGACCGGCTTCCGGAGGCTCCGGCATCCGTCCTCGCCCACATCCATCTGCTCCCCACGTGCGGCACGCAGTACTACCGGCTGCGCGAGGGCGGGGTGGAGAAGATCTACGCGCACGCGCTCACCGACGACCAGAAGCGCCGGGCGGTCTCGGCCCTCGAGTCCGAGGCGAAGCGTCTCGGACTGTGGGAGACCGAGACGTGGGGCGACATCATCGAGGACCGCGGCTCGCAGATCACGTTCTCCGCGCTGGGCCAGAGCGCTCCGCTCGAAGCCAAGACGGCGTGGGACCCGACGGGTGCCAAGAAGAACGCGCTCCGCGAGGCCGTTGCGGCCCTGCTCCCCGACCTCGAGGTGCGCTCCGGCGGCACCACGTCCGTCGACATCACGCATGAGGGAATCGACAAGGCGTACGGCATGCGGCAGCTCGCCGAGCAGACGGGCATCCCGCTCGACGAGATGCTCTTCGTCGGCGACCGTCTCGATCCCGACGGCAACGACTATCCGGTGCTCGCGATGGGCGTGCCGTGTCAGGCCGTCGAGGGCTGGGAGGACACGGCCGAGTTCCTCGACAGGCTCATTCCGACGTTGCCTCGACGCTGACCGCGCGGTTCTCCTGCCCCCACCGGCACGAGCCGCGTGAGCTGGGTGACGTGCTTCGGCTCCAACTCCTCGAGCGACGCGACGCCGAGCAGCTTCATGGTGCGCTCGATCTCGTTGCGCAGGATCGCGATGGCCTTGTCGACGCCCGCGCGGCCGCCCGCCATGAGGCCGTAGAGGTATGCGCGTCCGACGAGCGTGAACTTCGCGCCGAGGGCGACGGATGCCACGATGTCGGCGCCGTTCATGATGCCCGTGTCGATCATGACGGTGGCATCGCGCCCGACCTCGCGTACGACGTGCGGCAGCAGATGGAACGGGATCGGGGCGCGGTCGAGCTGGCGGCCGCCGTGGTTCGACAGCACGATGCCGTCGACGCCCAGATCGACGAGCCGCTTGGAGTCCTCGATGTTCTGAACGCCCTTCACGACGATCTTCCCGGGCCACAGGTCGCGGATGATCGCGAGATCCTCGTAGCTGATCGTCGGGTCCATCGCGGCGTCGAGCAGCTCTCCGACGGTGCCGCCCGTCGTCGACAGCGACGCGAATTCGAGCTTGGGCGTCGTGAGGAAGTCGAACCACCACCACGGCCGCGGGATGGCGTCGATGATCGTCGACAGCGTGAGCTGGGGCGGGATCGAGAATCCGTTGCGCTTGTCACGAAGTCGCGCACCGGCCACCGGCGTGTCGACCGTGAACATGATCGTGTCGAAGCCCGCGGCCGCCGCGCGGCGGGCGAGCCCGTACGAGATCTCGCGGTCGCGCATGACGTACAGCTGGAACCAGTTGCGTCCGTGCGGGTTCGCGGCCTTGACGTCCTCGATCGAGGTCGTGCCGAGCGTCGAGAGCGTGAACGGAATGCCGGCGGCGCCGGCGGCGGATGCCCCGGCCGACTCCCCCTCGGTCTGCATGAGCCGCGTGAACCCGGTCGGGGCGATGCCGAAGGGCATCGTCGACGGTCCGCCGAGGATCTCGGTCGACATGTCGACCGACTCGGCCGGACGCAGGATCCAGGGGTGGAACTCGATGTCTTCGAACGCCTGCCGCGCACGCGCGAGCGACAGCTCGCCCTCGGCCGCGCCGTCGGTGTAGTCGAACGCGGCGCGCGGGGTGCGGCGCTTCGCGATCGCGCGCAGGTCGTAGATCGTGAGGGCCTTGTCGAGGCGGCGTCGGCGGGCGTTGAGGTCGGGCCGCTTGAACTGCATGAGCTCCATGAGCTCGGGGATCTTGGGCAGCTGGCGCTGGACCATGCGTGGGTACCTCTCGTCTTCGGACACGCGTCAGGCGTGCGGACGCGTGTTCTCGTAGTAATGCGTGATGTGATCGCGCACGCGGCGCGCCGCGGCATCCGCATCTCGCGCCGTGATCGCGTCGAGGACGCCGCGGTGTTCGCTGCGCAGCCGCTCGGCCTCGGCCACCCAGTCGGGGATGCTCTCGACCGCTCCGCGCACGTAGTCCTCGATCGACGAGCGCAGGCCCTCCATCGTCGCGGCGACGACGAGATTGCCGGATGCCTGGGCGAGCGCCACATGGAAGGCGGCGTCGAGCGCGAGGAACTCGGCGGGCGTGAGCGCACCGTCCTCCATCGCGTCGAGCGTGTCGACCGCGGCGGAGAGGTCGGCGTCGGATGCCTCCGCGAGGGTGCGCGCCACCCACTCCTCGAGGAGGAGTCGCGTCGCGACGACGTCGCCGATCGGGAGCCCCTGAGCGGCGACCTGCAGCCGCAGGAGCGCGGAGAAGCCGCCCGTCGGGGATGCGATCACGATCGCGCCCGCGTTGGGCCCTGAGCCCGTGCCGGTGCGGATGAGGCCCATGACCTCGAGCACGCGGAGCGCCTCGCGGACGCTCGATCGGCCGACCCCGAGCTGCGCGACGAGGTCGCGCTCCGACGGCAGCCGGTCGCCTGGCCGCAGCCTGCCCGCGGACATGTCCGCCTCGATCCTGTCGAGGACGAGGCGCCACGCCCGTGCTTGCTCCGCCACGCTGATCCCCCTTTGGTCTGACCACACTACGCCAGCGTCTCGCGGTCGTGCAACCCGCTACTCTGACGACATGGATCCCCTCGTCCTCGTCCTCATCGTCGCGGGCGTCGCGTGCGCCTTCTGCTGGATCAGCTCGCTCATCACGAAGGACACCTCGTGGGTCGACCGGCTGTGGTCGATCGTGCCCTTCGTGTACGTGTGGATCTTCGCGATCGCCGGCATACTCGCGGGGGTCGACGCGACGCGACTGATCGTGATGGCCGTGCTCGCGACCCTGTGGGGCGTGCGCCTCACCTTCAACTTCGCGCGCAAGGGCGGCTACACGGGCATGGAGGACTACCGGTGGGCGATCCTGCGGGCTCGCATGAAGCCGTGGCAGTTCCAGCTGTTCAACCTGTTCTTCATCGTGCTGTACCAGAACGCGCTGCTCGTGCTCATCACGCTCCCGGCCTACATCGCGTACCTGCACCCCGCCGCGTTCAACGGCTGGGACGCCGCGTTCGCAGCGCTCTTCGTCGCCTTCCTCATCGGCGAGTTCATCGCCGACCAGCAGCAGTGGGATTTCCACCAGGCCAAGAAGGCGGCAGGCGGGCGACTCGAGCCCGGATTCGTGACGACGGGCCTGTGGCGCTTCAGCCGCCACCCGAACTTCTTCTTCGAGCAGGCGCAGTGGTGGACGTTCTACGCGCTCGGCGCGACCGCCGCCGTGGCATCCGGTCTCGGCTTGTGGGGCGGCGCGTTCAACTGGACGATCGTCGGCGCGTTCCTGCTGACGGTGCTCTTCATCGGGTCGACGATCTTCACCGAGTCGATCTCGGCGTCGAAGTACCCCGCGTACGCCGATTACAAGCGCACCACGTCGATGATCGTGCCTCTGCCCCCGCGCCGCCGCCGCGAGGCCGAGGCGCACGCATAACCGCGCGCAACGGCCCCTAGCCGAGGCGACCGCCCGACTCGCGCAGGTAGCACTCCGCGCACATCGACTCGTACGTGACGCGGTCGGCCGAGAGCTCGTCGATCGCGACCTGGTCACCGTCGAACACGAACCTGCCGCCGACCAGGCGCGCGTTGAAGATCGCCTTGCGGCCGCACCGGCAGATCGTCTTGAGCTCCTCGAGCGTGTGCGCGAGTTCGAGGAGACGACGCGATCCCGGGAACGCCTGCGTGCGGAAGTCGGTGCGGATGCCGTAGGCGAGCACCGGGACGCCGTCGAGCACGACGATCCGCAGCAGGTCGTCGACCTGGTCGCGCGTGAGGAACTGCGCCTCGTCGACGAGGAGGCACGCGACGTCGGCCGACATGCCGCCGTGGTCGGGGATGAGCGTGTCGATCTCGGCGCGACGCAGGCGTGCGCGGTGCTCGGCGAACAGTGCGCGCACGTCGTCGTCGGGTCGGATGAGGAAGTCGACCTCACGCGTCACGCCGAGCCGGCTCGTGATCTCTTCGGCGCCCTTCGTGTCGATCGCCGGCTTGGCCAGCAGCACGTGCTGCCCGCGCTCCTCGTAGTTGTACGCGGCCTGCAGGAGAGCCGTCGACTTGCCGGAGTTCATCGCCCCGTAGCGGAAGTAGAGCTTGGCCACGAACCGAGCGTAGTCGCCCTCAGGGGCGCTCCCACCCCTCGACGGGACCGGGTTCGGCGACGAAGGTCGTCCCCGCCGTCGCCTCCCCCGCCAGCCGCGGCAGCCAGTCCGCGTCGCGCGCGGCCACCTTCGCACGCAGGTGGGCGGCCTCGTACGCGAGCTGCCCCTCGGTGACGGGGATTCGCGGGGGCGCGGCATCCGGTCTCATGATCTTCGTCCGGTCGAAGCGGTAGCCGCGCGCGTCGGCCTCGTCGGCGAGCGTGCCGAGGTAGTGGCCGACGGCGGCGAGCGGGTCGTCGCACTCGCGGAACCTCTGAAGCTGCGGATGCCGCGTGTACCCGACGGTCCCGCCCGCGAGCACCTTCTGCGCCAGCAGCGCTTCGCGCCAGCACGCCACGAGGGCCGCACGATCCAGCGACGACGGATGCAGCGACCACAGCCTCACGCTGCAAGCGTCTCACAAGCGCAGGTCAGCGCCCGCCGAAGCCGCCTCCTCCGCCGCCCCCGCCCGAGAAGCCGCCGCCGGATGAGCCGCCCGACGAGGACCATCCCGAGCTCGACGAGCTGCTCGATCCGGACGATCCCCGCGAGACGGGTGTCGCGGCGAGGCGCCCGATCGAGCGCGACGCATCGGAGAGCGAGTTCGAGGCCACGACGTCGAAGAGCGACACGCGCGCGGCCTGCACCTCGGCGGGTGCGGCGGACCGGATAACCTCGAGCCACTCGCGCTGCATGCCGAACAGCACCGCGTAGGGAAGGAGCCGCTCGTACACGTTGACCACATCGGCCCCCGGCGCATTGGGCGTCTCGCCGTACGGTCGGCGCCCGGCCGACACGAGGTCTGCCGTCTGCGGCGTCTGGGCGGCGCGCAGGCGCTCCTCCTCGGCGAGCTCGAGGTATTCGCGGATGCCCTCGAGATAGGTCCGGTGGCGCCCGCCCGCGAGCGTGAGGGGGGCGGGCAGCTTGAGGCCGGGCACCATGAAGGCGATGAACCCGCTCGCGACCGAAGCGCCGTACACGAGCGTGCCGAGCCCGTCCGGAAGGTCCGCGAGGACGGGGATCTCGTCGACGAAGAACAGCAGGACGAAGGCGAGCACGACACCCACCACCATCGCGGCCAGCCGGACGTTCTCGACCCACGCCGGGATCGCGCCGCGGTAGCCGCGACGCCGCACGCGGTCGCCGATGCTCCGCACGTACGACACCGCGCGGTTCGGCGGCTTGACGGTGAACCTCCCGAGATCGAGCGTCGCCCCCGGCCCCGCCTTCGTGCCGAACAGCGCCTGGATGAGACGCCGGTCGTCGCCGTCGAGCCCGTCCCTGCTGCGCAGGACGAGGTCGAAGTCGGCCGGGCGGTCGCGGTCTCCGCTCGCACGGATCTCGATGACGTCGCGCACCGCGAGGTCGACGACGTGCGCGGCGAGCGCGCGCTCGGGAACGTCGAGCACGGCCGCCGACATCGTGGGCGACTCGTCCTCGGGCGGCGTGTACTGCACGATGACGGGCGACCGGTCGGGATTGCGGCGCAGCACGCGGCGCATGACGAACACGAACACGAGCCCGCCGACGCCGGCGAGGAGTGCCGCCCCAGGCAGGATCCACTGCCACCACGGGTACGGCGGCGGGGGTGGTGGGCTCGGCGCTGCGAACGTCCCCTGCTCGAAGCCGATCGCGACCGTGACGTTCTCGTCCGGGCCGAGCCGCACGGCGGGCACCGTGAACTCGACGGCGTCGGATGCGGCATCCGACGCCCCCAGCGAAGCCGCCCACGCGGTGACGTGAGCCGGCCACTCTCCCCCACCTGCCGGACCGGTGATCGTGCACGGGTCGGTCGAGCCCGCCGCGCCCTGGTAGCAGAACGCTCTCCCGGCGAGCAGGCCGTCGGCGGCGTCGCCCGCGATGCGCACGCGTGCTCCGGCCGCGTCGAAGGGCTGCGGGTGGTCGGTGCCGACCGTGTCCCAGTAGAACTCGTCGGCGTCGGTGTCTTCGTAGCGCAGCACGACGTCGCGCATCGTGTACGAGATCACGTACGTCTGCCGGCCGTGCACGAACGAGTCGTCGCCCGTGAGGATGTAGAGCCAGTCCTCGTCGAACTCCGTCCACCATGGGATCGGCGCGCCGCCCTCACCCGTGACGTCCATCACCTGCGTCTGCAGGTCGATGCCCGAGTCGGTGCGCGGCAGGGTGCGGACGATGCCGCGGTTCTGGTCGAAGTCGGGGAAGCGCGCGCCGATCGTCTCGGTCGTGTAGAGCGCGCTCGCGCCCCCGGCTGCCCGCACGAGCCAGTACTCGGCGTCGAACGAGTCGTACGTGAAGTTCTGGACGTCGGCGGGGTCGGGCCCGATGCCGGATGCCGCGGCCGGCGGCGCGAACGCCAGCACGAGCACCACGGCGAGCGCGCTCGCTCGTTTGGCCAGCCGCCCCCAGTTCAGCCGCATGCGCTCAGCCTAGGGGCCGAGCGGGTCACGCCGTGAGTGCGAGCGCCTCGGCCGTCTCGCTGAGGGACTCGCTCGCCGCCTCCGGGTCGACGTTGAGCGTCGAGCCGTAGCTCGGGATGAGCTCGCGCAAACGCGGCTCCCATTCGTCCATGCGCTCGGGGAAGCACGACTTGAGCAGACCGAGCATGATCGAGACCGCGGTCGACGCGCCGGGCGAGGCGCCCAGGAGTCCCGCGATCGTGCCGTCGGCGCCCGTCACGACCTCGGTTCCGAACTGCAGGATGCCACCCTTCTCAGGGTCCTTCTTCATGACCTGCGCGCGCTGGCCGGCCTGGATGAGCTCCCAGTCCTCGTCCTTCGCCGTCGGCATGAACGTGCGGAGGCTCTCGACCTTCTTCGCATGCGTCTTCAACAGCTCGCCGACGAGGTACTTGATGAGGCTCGGGTTGTCCCACGCGACCTTGAGCATGGGCCCGATGTTGCTCGGGCGCACCTGGGTCACGAGGTCGAGCATCGACCCGTTCTTGAGGAACTTGGGGCTGAACGTCGCGAACGGGCCGAACAGCAGCGAGGCCTCTCCGTCGACGACGCGCGTGTCGAGGTGCGGCACCGACATCGGCGGAGCGCCGACGGATGCCTGCGAGTAGACCTTCGCCTTGTGCTGCGCCACGAGCGCCGGGTTCGTCGTCTTGAGGAACTGGCCGCCGATCGGGAAGACGCCGTAGCCGCGGATCTCGGGGATGCCGGAGCGCTGCAGGAGCTTCAGCGCCCAGCCTCCGGCGCCCACGAACACGAAACGCGCGCGGATCTCACCGGGTGTGAGGCCGATCGTGTTGCGCCACTTGACGAGCCACGTGCCATCCTTCTGGCGCTTGAGGTTGCGCACCTCGCGGTTCGTGACGACCTGCGCGCCGCGCTTGCCCAGCGCGTCGAAGAGCTGGCGTGTGAGTGCGCCGAAGTCGACGTCGGTGCCCGCGGGGACCCGCGTCGCCGCGAACGGCTCGCCCTTGCGGCGCTTCTGCATGAGCAGCGGGGCCCACTTGTTGATGACGCGCGAGTCCTCGCTGTACTCCATGCCGGCGAACAGCGGCTGCTCCTTGAGCACCTGGTAGCGCTTCTTGAGGAAGGCCACGTCCTTCTCGCCGCGCACGAAGGTCATGTGCGGGGTCGCGTTGATGAACGTCGACGGCTCGTCGAGCACACCCTCGTCGACGAGCGACGACCAGAACTGGCGGCTCTGCTGGAACTGCTCGTTGATCGCGATGGCCTTGGACGGGTCGAGCTTGCCGTCGGGGCCCTCGGGCATGTAGTTCAGCTCGCACAGCGCGGCGTGACCGGTGCCCGCGTTGTTCCAGGCGTTCGAACTCTCGAGCGCGACATCGGACAGGCGCTCGTAGACGACGATCTTCCAGTCGGGCTGCAGCTCGGAGATCAGAGTGCCGAGGGTGGCGCTCATGATCCCGCCTCCGATCAGCAGGACGTCGGCGACGTCGGCGTCCGTGCTCGGAACGGTGCTCGCATCAGTGGTTTCGGTCACCAGACAATTCTAGGTCGGTGCGTCAGGGGGTCTGGACGGCCGTGAGCCCCGCGGCGACGAGCTCCGCGATCTGCACGGCGTTGAGCGCAGCTCCCTTGCGCAGGTTGTCGTTCGAGATGAACAGCACGAGCCCCTTGCCCTCGGGCGCCGACTGGTCGGCACGGATGCGGCCGACGAACGACGCGTCCTTGCCCGCCGCCTGGAGGGGCGTCGGCACCTCCTCGAGCGTCACTCCCGGGGCATCCGACAGCACTTCGCGCGCCCGCTCGGGCGTGATCTCCCGCGCGAACTCGGCGTTGATGCTCAGCGAGTGGCCGGTGAAGACGGGGACGCGCACGCACGTGCCGGCGACGCGCAGATCGGGCAGTTCGAGGATCTTGCGGCTCTCGTTGCGCAGCTTCTTCTCTTCGTCGGTCTCGTTCGAGCCGTCGTCGACGAGGTTGCCCGCGAACGGGATCACGTCGAACGCGATCGGCGCGATGTACTTCTCAGGCTGCGGGAAGTCGAGCGCCGACCCGTCGCGGGCGAGTCGCTCGACGTCGCCCTGCGCGAGCACGCCCTCGACCTGGCCGAGCAGCTCGTCGATGCCCGCCTTGCCCGAGCCCGACACCGCCTGATAGGTCGAGACGACGAGGCGCTCGAGGCCTGCCGCCGCGTCGAGCACCTTCAGCACCGGCATCGCGGCCATCGTGGTGCAGTTGGGGTTCGCGATGATGCCCTTGCGCGCCTCGGCGATCGCGTGCGGATTCACTTCGCTCACGACGAGAGGGACATCGGGGTCCATGCGCCACGCGCTCGAGTTGTCGATGACGGTGGCGCCGGCCTCGGCGAATCGCGGGGCGTGGGCGCGGCTGCCGGTGGCACCCGCTGAGAAGAGGGCGATGTCGATGCCCGAGACGTCGGCCGTCGCGACGTCTTCGACCGTCACGGCCTTGCCCTGGAAGACGACGTCGGATCCTGCGGAGCGGGCCGTCGCGAATGCGCGGAGCTCGCGGACGGGGAATCCGCGCTCCTCGAGGATGTCGAGCATCGCACCGCCGACCTGGCCGGTGGCGCCCACGACGGCGACGGAGAGTCCGGTGTCTGAGATGCGGGTCATGGGGAGTTCCTCAGCGTGGAGCGGACGCGCGGGCGTCGTCGGTCGCGC
>NZ_DASRXZ010000096.1:0-8865 GCF_035687345.1 Microbacterium sp. | reverse complement strand
GCTGTTCGAGCTCGGCATGACGTTCGCGTTCGTGTTCGTCATCTGGCTCATCGCGCAGAGCATCTTCGTGATCGGAACGCTGTGCCCGTGGTGCATGGTCACGTGGGTCGTGACGATCCCGTCGTTCTACGTCGTGACGCTCCATGTGCTGCGCGCAGGGATCCTGCCCGCACCGGCGTCGATCCGCCGCGGAGCAGATGTGCTCATGGGCTGGACGCCCCTGCTCGCGGTCGTGAGCTACGCGATCGTCGCCGTCATCGCCCAGCTGCGCCTCGACGTGCTCGGCTCGCTGTTCTGACGCTTCCGGTTGTCGGCGTGGAGTCGTAGCGTCGCCTCATGCGTGTCACGAAGCGGATGCCCCACCCCCGCACCGCCGCAACCGGGTTGGCGTTCGCGGCGATCGCCCTCGCCGCGCTCTCGCTGCCGGGATGCGTGTCTACGTCGAGTCCGCCCTCCTCCGTGTGCGTGCCCGAGCTGAGCGTGTCGCCCGAGAACCCGAAACCGGGGCGCATCGTGACGGTCGCGACCACGAGGGCGTGCCCCGCGCCTGAGGGCACCGAGTGGTTCGTGCGCATCCAGCCCGACGGCGAGCGCATCCCGCTCGCGCAGGCGCGCGTCGAGCCCGCTCCGGACGGATCGTTCGAGGTGTCGATCACGGTGCCGCCGACGATCCACCCCGGCACCGCGATCGCGTGGATCGCGAACTTCTGGGACTCGCAGGAGTGCCCCGACGGAGCGTCCTGCGCGTCGGCGGAGGTGCGGTTCACGGTCGCGGCGCCGTAGCGCGGCATCCGTCTCGCTCCTGCCCTCAGCGGAACCAGATCGCGAGCTCGCGCGCGGCCGACTCGGGCGAGTCCGAGCCGTGCACGAGGTTCTGCTGCACCTGGAGGCCCCAATCGCGACCGTAGTCGCCGCGGATCGTGCCCGGTGCGGCGGTCGTCGGGTCGGTCGTGCCCGCGAGCGAGCGGAAGCCCTCGATGACGCGGTTGCCCGCGAGGCGGATGGCCACCGACGGTCCCGACATCATGAACTCGAGCAGCGGCTCGTAGAACGGCTTGCCCTCGTGCTCGGCGTAGTGCGCCTCGAGGCGGTCGCGGTCGGGCTCGACGAGCTTGATGTCGACGAGCGCGTAGCCCTTCGCCTCGATGCGGGCGAGGATGGCGCCGGTGAGGCCGCGTGCCACGGCATCGGGCTTCACAAGGACGAGGGTCTCTTCGGTGGGCATGTCAGTCTCCGTTCGCCCTGTCGGTCTCGTGGGGGACGTCGGCGACACCGCCCGCGTCGGCGGCCAGTCGCGCGTTGCGGCGGTCGAGCGCCGCCCCCTTGATCGTGGCATACCCCCACATCGCACCGAAAATGAGCGCGACGATCAGGAGCGCCGGAAGCAGGATCGCGCCGGCGGCGAGCACGAGCTGCCACAGCCACCCGAGCGCGATCGCCCAGCGGTGGCGCAGCAGGCCCGCGGTGGCGATCATGAGCACCGCGAGGGTCGCGCCCGCGACGATGCCCCACCACGGCTCGACGCCCGACGGGAGAGCCTTGAGGCCGTATACGACAAGCCCGCCGAGGAACACGACGACGGACTCGAACCCGAGGACGATCGCCCCGAGCGACTCGGCGGCTCCGCGCGGTCGGCGTTCGCGTCGGGCGCTCACGCCTCCCACCCGGACTTCCAGTCCTCGACGGTCGAGAGCGTGAGCGCTTCGCCCGCGAGCACGACAGAACCTGCGATGACGACGGCACGGCGATCGGATGCCGCGGCCCACCGGCGCGCCTCCTCGGCCGCGTCCGCGAGCTCCGGGTGCACCGTGACGCTCACGCCCGCCGCCTCCACGAGGTCGGCGATCGCATCGGCGTCGTTCGCTCGCTCGGAGTCGGGCGACGTCGCGAAGACGTGCGCCGCGAGCGGAGCGAGCTCGGCGACGATGCCCGCGGCGTCCTTGTCCGACAGGACGCCCAGCACGACGCCCCACTCGTCGAAGTCGAACGCCTCGCGCAGGGCCGCGACCAGCGAGCGCGCCCCGTGCGGGTTGTGCGCCGCGTCGACGATCACCGTGGGGTCTGCGCCGACGAGCTGGAGGCGTCCGGGAGAGGTGACCTGCCCGAGTCCCTCGGCCAGCACGTCGCCGGCGATCGCGATCGACCCCGCTCCGATGAGCGACTCGACCGCGGCGATCGCGAGCGCCGCGTTGCGGCCCTGGTGCCGGCCGTAGAGAGGCAGGTACTCCTCTTCGTACGTCGCCGCGAGGCCGCGCACGGTGATGAGCTGCCCGCCGACCGCGAGACGGTCGTCGGTGAGCGCGAACTCCTCGCCCTCGAACGCGATCGACGCTCCCCGCCGCGCGGCGACCTCGCGCAGCACGGCGGCCGCCGCGGGATCCTGATGAGCCGAGACGACGGATGCGCCGTCCTTGATGATCCCGGCCTTGACGCCCGTGATCTCCTGGATGGTGTCGCCGAGGCGGTCGGCGTGGTCGAGGTCGATCGGCGCGATCACCGCGACGTCTCCGTCGGCCGTGTTGGTCGAGTCCCACGACCCGCCCATGCCGACCTCGAGAACGAGCACGTCGACGGGGGCGTCGGCGCATGCCACGAACGCGAGCACCGTCAGCAGCTCGAAGAACGTGAGCGGCGCGTCGCCCGCGGCCGCGAGCTCGGAGTCGACGATGTCGACGATGGGCTCGACCTCGTCCCACGCGTCGGCGATCGCGGCATCCGACACCGGCTCGCCGTCGATCATGATGCGCTCGGTGAAGCGCTCGAGATGCGGGCTCGTGAACATGCCCGTGCGCAGGCCGTGCGCGCGCACGAGGCTCTCGATCATGCGGCTGGTCGAGGTCTTGCCGTTCGTGCCCGTCACGTGGACGACGCGATACGTCTTCTGCGGGTCGTCGAGGAGCTCCAGCACGCGACGGGTGCGCTCGACGCGCGGCTGCACCCATCGCTCCCCCTGCCGCTGCAGGAGGGCCTCGTAGACGCGATCGGCGCGGCGCCGATCCTTTTCCGTCATGCGGATGCCTCCACCTTCGTCACCGCGACCTCGAACGCGCCGCGGTTCGCGAATGTTCCGGCCGCGAACTCGGCGACGTGGTCCGGCGCGGGCTTCTGGGGGCGGCTCCCCCGCGGGCCGTAGAGCGAGTGCTCGACGGCGAGCGTCTCGCCGGCCACGTTCGCGACATCGAACGCGGTCTCGACCGCGACGCGGTCGTCGACGTCGTCGAACGCGAGCTCGAGGCGGATGCGGTCGCTCACCTCGAAGCCGGCGGCCTTGCGCGTGTCCTGCACGGCGCGGATGACGTCGCGCGCGAGGCCCTCGGCCTCGAGCTCGGGCGTCGTGGTCGTGTCGAGCAGGACGAAGCCACCGGAAGGCAGCAGCGCGATCGCCGTGCCTTCGCCGACTCCCCCGGCCTCGAGCGCGAGGTCGTACTCGCCGGGCTCGAGGGCGATGCCGTCGACGACCACGACGCCGTCGCGCTCCTCCCACACGCCCGCCTTCGCACCGGCGATGACATGCTGCACCTGCTTGCCCAGGCGCGGGCCCGCGGCGCGTGCGTTGACCGTGAGGCGCCGGCTGATGCCGTACTCCTCGGCGAGAGTCTCGGTGAGCGGCACGAGCTCGACCGCCTTCACGTTGAGCTCGTCGCGCAGGATGTCCTCGAACTGGGCGAGGGACGCGGCATCCGTCACCGCCACCGTCAGCTTCGCGAGCGGCAGGCGCACGCGCTTGCCCTCCTTCTTGCGGAGCGCATTCGCGACGCTCGACACCTCGCGGACGGTGTCCATCGCGGAGCGGATGTCGTCGGCGGCCGGGAACTGCTCGGCATCCGGCCAGTCCTGCAGGTGCACGCTGCGTCCGCCGGTGAGCCCCTGCCACACGCGCTCGGAGATGAGGGGGATGAGCGGCGCGGCCACACGCGTGAGCGTCTCGAGCACCGTGTAGAGGGTGTCGAACGCCTCGCGGCTCGCCGGATCCTCCGACACGCCCATCCAGAACCGGTCGCGCGAACGCCGGATGTACCAGTTCGTCAGCACCTCGGCGAAGTCGCGCAGCTTCGCCGCCGCGAGCGTCGAGTCGAGAACCTCCAGGTCGGCGGCGACACCGCGCACGAGGTCGCCCGTGAGCGCGAGGATGTACCGGTCGAGCACGTCGGTGGAGTCGGTGCGCCACGACGCCTCGTAGCCCCCGCTTCCGGTCCCTGAGCCCGTCGAAGGGCCGCTCGCCGCGTTCGCGTACGTCGCGAAGAAGTACCACGCGTTCCACAGCGGCAGAAGGAACTCGCGCACGCCGGCGCGGATGCCCTCCTCCGTGACGATGAGGTTGCCGCCGCGCAGCACCGAGCTCGCCATAAGGAACCAGCGCATCGCGTCGGAGCCGTCGCGATCGAAGACCTCGCTCACGTCGGGGTAGTTGCGCAGCGACTTCGACATCTTCTGCCCGTCGCTGCCGAGCACGATGCCGTGGCACGACACGCCCGTGAACGCGGGCCGGTCGAACAGCGCGGTCGACAGCACGTGCATGACATAGAACCAGCCGCGCGTCTGGCCGATGTACTCGACGATGAAGTCCGCCGGCGAATGCGTCTCGAACCACTCACGGTTCTCGAACGGGTAGTGCACCTGCGCATACGGCATCGATCCCGAGTCGAACCACACGTCGAACACGTCCTCGATGCGACGCATCGTGCTGCGACCCGTCGGGTCGTCTGGGTTCGGGCGCGTGAGCTCGTCGACGAACGGGCGGTGCAGGTCGATCTCGCCCGCCTCGTTGCGCGGCAGCGCGCCGAAGTCGCGCTCGAGCTCCTCGAGCGACCCGTACACGTCGACGCGCGGGTACTCCGGGTCGTCGCTCTTCCACACCGGGATCGGCGAGCCCCAGTAGCGGTTGCGGCTGATCGACCAGTCGCGCGCGCCCTCGAGCCACTTGCCGAACTGCCCGTGCTTGACGTTCTCGGGCACCCACATGATCTGCTCGTTGTTCTCGAGCAGGCGCTCCTTGATCGCGGTCACGCGCACGAACCAGCTCGAGACCGCCTTGTAGATGAGCGGGTTGCGGCAGCGCCAGCAGTGCGGGTACGAGTGCTCGTAGCTCGCGAGGCGCAGCAGCCGCCCGTTCTGGCGCAGCAGGCGCACGAGCGGCGTGTTGGCGTCCATCCACAGCTCGCCCGCGACATCCGTCACGTGCGGCAGGAAGCGCCCGCCGTCGTCGAGCGACAGGATCGTCGGGATCCCCGCCGCGTCGGCCACGCGCTGGTCGTCCTCACCGTACGCGGGCGCCTGGTGCACGATGCCGGTGCCGTCGCTGGTCGTCACGTAGTCGTCGGCGATGATGCGCCACGCGTTCTCGGTGCCCCAGGTCTCGGCATCCGCGTAGTAGTCGAACAGCCGGTCGTAGGAGACCCCGTCGAGCTCGGAGCCGAGCACCACGCGCTCGATCGCCTCGCGCGCCGCATCGGGCGACTCGTAGCCGAGGTCCTTCGCGTAGCCGCCCAGAAGTTCCTCCGCGAGGAGGTACCGGTGCGCGACGGCGCTCTCGCGGTCATCGCCCGCCGGGACATCCGACGCGCCGTTCGGGCCGCCGGGAAGGACGACATAGCGGATGTCGGGACCGACGGCCAGCGCGAGGTTGGTCGGCAGCGTCCAGGGGGTCGTCGTCCACGCGAGCGCCCGCACGCCGGTGAGGCCGAGCGCCTCGGCCTTCGCGCCGACGAGCGGGAAGGTGACCGTCACGGACGGGTCCTGGCGCATCTTGTACACGTCGTCGTCCATGCGCAGCTCATGGCTCGACAGCGGCGTCTCGTCGCGCCAGCAGTACGGCAGCACGCGGTACCCCTCGTACGCGAGGCCCTTGTCGTAAAGCGTCTTGAACGCCCACAGCACCGACTCCATGTAGGTCGTGTCGAGCGTCTTGTAGCCGCGTTCGAAGTCGACCCAGCGTGCCTGGCGGGTGACGTAGTCCTCCCACTCGCGCGTGTACTCGAGCACCGATTCACGGGCCTTCGCGTTGAAGGCCGCGATGCCCATCTCCTCGATCTGCTGCTTCTCGGTGATGTCGAGCTGCTTCATCGCCTCGAGCTCGGCGGGAAGACCGTGCGTGTCCCACCCGAACACGCGGTCGACCTTGTGGCCGCGCATCGTCTGGAACCGCGGGAAGAGGTCTTTCGCGTAGCCGGTCAGCAGGTGCCCGTAGTGCGGCAGGCCGTTCGCGAACGGCGGGCCGTCGTAGAAGACCCACTCGGGAGCGCCCTCGCGCTGCGCGATCGACGCGCGGAACGTGTCGTCGTTCTTCCAGAACTCGAGCACCTCGAGCTCGATCTCGGGGAAGCGCGGACTGGGCACGACGGCGGGCGGCGTCGCATCGGCGGCGGGGCCGAATGCGGATCCGGTCCCTGAGCTTGTCGATCCGGTCCCTGAGCTTGTCGAAGGGCGGGGATAGGTCATTTCTCTCCAGCAGGTGCTCGAATGCTCGTCTGCCGGGACGACCCTCGCGGACCGCGGTACCACCCTGCTTGACCTCGAGGTCTCGTGCGCGAAGTGCGCTCGCCCGAGACCTGGGCCCCCTCTCACTGCGGCTGTGACGGGCCTGACCCGTTCGGTTCTACTGACGCCGAGCC
Organism: Microbacterium sp.; assembly: GCF_035687345.1. Lineage (GTDB taxonomy): Bacteria > Actinomycetota > Actinomycetes > Actinomycetales > Microbacteriaceae > Microbacterium. Next base: position 2,254 of record NZ_DASRXZ010000096.1, on the reverse strand, counting down.
ACAGGACCCGGCGCGTTCTTCCGAAGACTCCCCGGTGATGGCCGGATCGACGTCGTTTCCATCGATCTTACCGGCTCGACGATCGTCGTAGGCTTCCCCTGACGGCCCCGAGCTGAGGCGACGATGCCAGACACCCCGTTCCCCCGCGCCGTGATCACCCGGCGCACGCTGCTGACGGCAGCGGGCGCCGGCGCGGTGGCGGCCGCCCTTGCGGCGTGCACGGCGGATGCGCCACCCGTCCCCACCCCGACGGCGGCGCCCAGCCCCACACCGTGGAGCCCGCCCTCGGAGCCGATGCGCTTCCCCACCGGCTTCACGTGGGGAGCGGCCACGAGCGCCTTCCAGGTCGAGGGGTCGCTCGCGGCGGACGGGCGCACGCCATCCGTGTGGGACACGTTCGCCGCACGTGCCGGGACGATCCGGGACGGGTCCACCGGTGAGCCCGCCGCCGATCAGTACCGGCGATACGAGGAGGACGCCGACCTCATGGCGAGTCTCGGCCTCGGCGCCTACCGGTTCTCGATCTCGTGGTCGCGCGTCGTGCCGACGAGCACGGGCACGATCGACTCGCGCGGCGTCGACCACTATCGGCGCGTCATCGACGCGCTCGCCGGACGCGGCATCCGCCCCGCCATCACGCTGTTCCACTGGGACCTGCCGCAATGGGTGCAGGACGCAGGCGGATGGATCCGACGCGAGACGGCGGACCTGTTCGCCGAGTACGCCACGGCGTGCTTCGAGGCGTTCGGCGACGTCGACGCCGACTGGATGACGCTCAACGAGCCCAAGACCCACGCGTACGTGGGCCATTGGTACGGTGCGCATGCCCCGGGTCTGCGCTCATCCGACGTCGCGGCGGCGGCCGTGCACCACCAGCTGCTCGCCCACGGGCGCGCCGTCGAACGGTTCCGCTTGAGCGGCGCGGCGGGGCGCATCGGCATCGCGCTGAACCTCATCCCGGTGTATCCGACCGACCCCGCCCAGCCCGAGGCGGCGGTGCGCGTCGACGCACGCGAGAACCGGCTGTTCCTCGATCCCGTCCTCCTCGGCACGTATCCGGACGACGCCGTGGGCGGCGAGGCCGGACAGCTGCCCGCCGACCCGGTGACCTTCACCGGGCTGCAGAAGTCCGGTGACCTCGAGACGATCGCGGCTCCCCTCGACTTCCTCGCGGTGCAGTACTACGGCGTGACGGGCGTCAACCCCGGCGGGCGCGAGACGCAGGTCGCTCCGACGTCAGCGGCGCCGTGGCAGCAGGTGCTGCCCGAGGGCCTGTACGACCTGCTCACGCGGCTCGCGGCGGACTACCCCGCGATCCCGCTGCTGATCACCGAGAACGGCATCCCGGACCGGTCGCCCGCGGTGACGGTCGACGACCCCGAGCGCCTCGAGTTCTTCCGCACGCACTTCCAGCAGGCGGCGCGCGCGATCTCCGACGGCGTGCCGCTCGAGGGGTACTACGCGTGGTCGCTCCTCGACAACTTCGAATGGGCCGAGGGTTACACGCAGCGGTGGGGCATCGTCGCGGTCGACTTCGAGACGCAGGAGCGGATGCCGAAGCGAAGCGCGGGCTTCTACGCCGACGTCATCGCGGCGAACGCGGTGCCGCCCGCGAAACACACTTCCTGGATCGGATCCATCAACCCTCGAGCGGTGGCAGGATAGACGCTCGTGACAACAGCAGACGCCGCCCCTGCGGCATCCGGATCATCCGGTTCCTCCTCCGTCCGCCGCGTGGCCTGGGCCTCGATGGTCGGCACGTCCCTCGAGTCGTTCGACTTCTACGTCTTCGCGTACTTCTCGGCGTTCTTCGTCGGACCCCTTTTCTTCGAGCCGCTCGGCGAGTTCGGCGGCACCCTCCTCGCGTTCTCGACCGTCGCCCTCGCGTTCGTCGTGCGGCCGATCGGGGCAGTGATCTTCGGCCACATGGGCGACCGCCTCGGCCGTCGCGCGACGCTCCTGTGGACGATCGGCATCATGGGCGTCGCGACCGGCCTCATCGGCGTGCTGCCGACGTACGCGCAGGCGGGCTGGTTCGGCGCGGTGTTCCTCGTGATCCTCCGCATCGCGCAGGGCCTGTCGCTCGGCGGCGAATGGGGCGGGTCGATCCTCCTCGCGACCGAGCACGCGAACCCGGTGAAGCGCGCGTTCTACGCCGCCGTGCCGCAGCTCGGCTCCCCCGTCGGATCGATCCTGTCGGCGGCGCTGTTCATCGTCATGACCCTCGTGCTTCCGACCGACCAGCTCGTGGAGT
>NZ_DASRXZ010000095.1:0-10353 GCF_035687345.1 Microbacterium sp. | reverse complement strand
GCCAACTGGGAGTCGGGCGACGTCAACAAGCAGGTCCGCTGCATCTACGTCGCCATCGGACAGAAGGGCTCCACGATCGCGGCCGTGAAGGGCGCGCTCGAGGACGCGGGCGCCATGGAGTACACGACGATCGTCGCCGCTCCGGCATCCGACCCCGCGGGCTTCAAGTACCTGGCCCCCTACACCGGCTCGGCCATCGGCCAGCACTGGATGTACGACGCCAAGCACGTCCTCATCATCTTCGACGACCTGTCGAAGCAGGCCGAGGCCTACCGTGCCGTGTCGCTGCTCCTCCGCCGCCCGCCGGGGCGCGAGGCCTACCCGGGCGACGTCTTCTACCTTCACTCGCGTCTCCTCGAGCGCTGCGCGAAGCTGTCGGACGAGATGGGCGCGGGCTCGATGACGGGTCTGCCGATCATCGAGACGAAGGCGAACGACGTGTCGGCGTACATCCCGACGAACGTCATCTCGATCACCGACGGCCAGATCTTCCTGCAGTCCGACCTCTTCAACGCGAACCAGCGTCCCGCGGTCGACGTCGGCATCTCGGTGTCGCGCGTCGGCGGTGACGCCCAGGTGAAGTCGATCAAGAAGGTCTCGGGCACGCTCAAGCTCGAGCTGGCGCAGTACCGCTCGCTCGAGGCGTTCGCGATGTTCGCGAGCGACCTCGACGCCGCCTCGCGCCGTCAGCTCGCCCGCGGCGCTCGCCTGACCGAGCTGCTCAAGCAGCCGCAGTACTCGCCGTACCCGGTGGAGGAGCAGGTCGTTTCGATCTGGGCGGGCACCAACGGCAAGCTCGACTCGATCGAGGTCGAGGACGTGCTCGCGTTCGAGCGCGAGCTCCTCGACTACCTGCGCCGCAACACCGACATCCTCGACCGCCTGCGCGAGACGAACGTCCTCGACGACGACACCGTCGCCGAGCTCGAGAAGCGCACGGACGACTTCATCCTCGAGTTCCGTGCGGGCAAGGGTCAGGCGATCGGTCGCCCGGGTCACGAGGAGGTCGCTCCGGCGGCCGCCGAGGACGTGAACCAGGAGAAGATCGTCAAGGGCCGCCACTGAGCAGGCACCGGTAAGGGACCATGGGCGCACAACTGCGGGTCTACAAGCAGAAGATCAACTCTGCTCAGACGACCAAGAAGATCACGAAGGCGATGGAGCTCATCGCGGCTTCGCGCATCCAGAAGGCGATGGCGCGCGTGCGCGCGTCGACCCCCTTCGCGCGTGCCGTGACGCGGGCCGTGTCCGCCGTCGCGACCCACTCGAACGTCGAGCACCCGCTGACGACCGAGCGCGAGGTCATCCGCCGTTCGGCCGTGGTGATCTTCGCCTCGGACCGCGGACTCGCCGGCGCGTTCAACTCGCAGATCCTCCGCGAGGGTCTCGAGCTGGCCGAGCTGCTGCGTCAGGAGGGCCGCGAGCCGGTGTTCTACCTCGTGGGTCGCAAGGCGGTCGGATACTTCCAGTTCCGTCGCATGGAGGCCGCGGCCGAGTGGACGGGTGACACCGACACGCCGCACTTCCACACGGCCGAGGAGATCGCGGCGACGCTGCTCGACGCGTACGACCGCGGCGGCCAGGACGGCGGGGTGGACGAGATCCACCTCGTCTACAACCGGTTCGTCAGCATGATGACGCAGTCGCCCGAGACGGTCCGCCTGCTGCCGCTCGAGGTCGTCGAGGCCGAGGAGTCGTCGGCGGCCGTGGTGTACCCGCTCTACGAGTTCGAGCCGGATGCCGAGGTCGTCCTCGACGCGCTCCTGCCGGTGTACATCCAGAGCCGCGTCTTCAACGCCCTCCTGCAGTCGTCGGCGGCCAAGCACGCCGCGACGCAGAAGGCGATGAAGTCGGCCAGCGACAACGCCGACAAGCTCATCACCGACTACACCCGCCTGCGCAACAACGCACGCCAGGCCGAGATCACGCAGCAGATCGCCGAGATCGTCGGCGGCGCCGACGCCCTGGCGTCGGGCAAGTAAGACCATACGAAAGAGAAGAAGCCATGAGCCTCACCGCTGAGAAGACGGAAGCGCAGACCGAGTCCTTCGGTGTCGGCCGCGTCGCGCGCATCACCGGTCCCGTCGTCGACATCGAGTTCCCGCACGACGCGATCCCCGACATCTACAACGCGCTCAAGACGACGATCACGATCGGCCAGGAGTCGACCGAGATCACGCTCGAGGTCGCGCAGCACCTCGGCGACGACCTCGTTCGCGCGATCTCGCTGAAGCCGACCGACGGCATGGTCCGCGGCCAGGAGGTGCGCGACACGGGCGGCCCGATCACGGTTCCCGTCGGCGACGTCACCAAGGGGCGCGTGTTCAACGTGACCGGCGACGTGCTGAACGCCGAGCCGGGTGAGACCGTCGAGGTCACCGAGCGCTGGCCGATCCACCGTCAGCCCCCGAGCTTCGACCAGCTCGAGTCGAAGACCCAGATGTTCGAGACGGGCATCAAGGTCATCGACCTGCTCACCCCGTACGTGCAGGGTGGCAAGATCGGCCTCTTCGGCGGCGCGGGCGTCGGCAAGACGGTCCTCATCCAGGAGATGATCCAGCGCGTCGCGCAGGACCACGGTGGTGTGTCGGTGTTCGCCGGTGTCGGCGAGCGCACGCGTGAGGGCAACGACCTCATCCACGAGATGGAGGACGCGGGCGTCTTCGACAAGACCGCCCTCGTGTTCGGCCAGATGGACGAGCCGCCGGGGACGCGCCTTCGCGTCGCGCTTTCGGCGCTGACGATGGCGGAGTACTTCCGCGACGTCCAGAAGCAGGACGTGCTGCTGTTCATCGACAACATCTTCCGCTTCACGCAGGCGGGCTCCGAGGTGTCGACGCTGCTCGGCCGCATGCCGTCCGCGGTGGGCTACCAGCCGAACCTCGCCGACGAGATGGGCATCCTGCAGGAGCGGATCACCTCGACGCGCGGCCACTCGATCACGTCGCTGCAGGCGATCTACGTCCCCGCCGACGACTACACCGACCCGGCGCCGGCGACGACGTTCGCGCACCTCGACGCGACGACCGAGCTCTCGCGTGAGATCGCGTCGAAGGGTCTGTACCCCGCGGTCGACCCGCTCGCCTCGACGAGCCGCATCCTCGACCCGCGCTACATCGGCGAGGACCACTACCGCGTGGCGACCGCCGTGAAGCAGATCCTCCAGAAGAACAAGGAGCTGCAGGAGATCATCGCGATCCTCGGTGTCGACGAGCTCTCCGAAGAGGACAAGGTCGTCGTCGCCCGCGCGCGTCGCATCCAGCAGTTCCTCTCGCAGAACACCTACATGGCGAAGAAGTTCACGGGTGTCGAGGGCTCGACGGTTCCGATCAAGGAGACCATCGAGTCGTTCGACGCGATCGTGAAGGGCGAGTTCGACCACGTCGCCGAGCAGGCGTTCTTCAACGTCGGCGGCATCTCCGACGTCGAAGAGGCGTGGGCCCGCATCCAGAAGGAGAACGGCTGACATGGCTCTCAACGTGAGCCTGGTTTCGGCTGACGCCGAGGTCTGGTCGGGGGAGGCGTCGCTCGTCGTCGCCAAGACCGTGCTGGGCGAGATCGGCTTCATGGCGGGTCACGAGCCGGTGCTCGCGATCCTGGCCGAGGGCCAGGTGCGCATCACGCAGACCGACGGCACGAAGGTCATCGCGAACGCGCAGGACGGGTTCCTGTCGATCGAGAGCGACGTCGTGACGATCGTCGCGGGCAACGCCGCCCTCGTCGCCTGATTCACCTCGTCGGAACGCCCCAGCCTCCTCGGAGCGCTGGGGCGTTCCTCTGCCTGGAGCCGCCCACCCCATGCTGATCCTGCTGCCGCCGTCCGAGACGAAGCGCCCCGGGGGCGCCGGCGCGCCGTTCGACACGGCGTCCCTCGCGCTGCCGGCGCTGGCGCCGGTGCGCGAGAGGCTCGTCGATGCGCTTGTCGCGTTGTCGGCGGACACGGAGGAGGCGGCGCGCGTGCTCAAGCTCGGTCGCACGCAGCTCGGCGAGATCGCCGTCAATGCAGCGCTGCGCGAAGCGCCGACGATGCCCGCCGTCGACCGATACACCGGAGTCCTGTACGACGCGTTGGGCGCGGCATCCGTCGATTCGGGCGGCCGGCGCTGGCTGGGTCGGCACGTCATGATCCACTCGGCACCGTTCGGGCCGGTCGGCGCCCTCGACCCGATTCCCGCGTACCGCCTCGGCGCGGCCTCGTCGCTCCCGGGTCTTCCCTCGCTGCGGCGGGTGTGGGCGGATGCCGTCACCGCCGCCATCGCCGACGCGGCGCCGTCGTTCGTGCTCGACCTCCGGTCCGAGGCCTACGTCGCACTCGGGCCCGTCCCCGCCGAGGTGCCGTCGGCGTACGTGCGTGTCGTGACGGAGTCGGACGACGGCGCGGTGCGTGCCCTCAACCACTTCAACAAGCACGCGAAGGGCGCGCTCGTGCGCCGACTGGCCGAGGAACGCCCGCGGATCGGCTCGCGGGCCGGATTCGCGCGGTGGGCGGCCGGGAGCGGCATCCGCGTCGTCGACCGAGGCGAGGGCGAGTTCGACCTGTTCGCGTGACGCCGTGCGCCGGATGCCTCAGCGCCGCGTGTGCTCGGCGGTGCGCTCCGTGTTCTCGGCGATCGCGATGAGGGCGACGACGGCCTCGATGATCAGACGCAATGCGACGATCGCGAGGAACGCGATGAGCGGCACGAGGATGATCGTCGCGATGATGAGCGTGATGCCCGCCCCGGGGTTGAACCACAGCGCGGCCACGCCGTTGAGGATGCCGGTCACGAGGTACAGGACGGCGCCGATGACGATCACGATGAGGCCCGCGAGGTAGAACACGCTCGCGAGGCGCCGCGTGATGAACGTGCGGAACGAGAAGTCGAACAGCGCGCGGAAGAAGCCTCGGCCGACCTCCGTGACGTCTCCGCTCAGCGCCGACTGCGAGACGCCCGTGTCATCGGGGTCGGTGGCCGGGTCGTACGCGGGACGCTTCGGCGAGGCCGCGGCGGCGGCTGCCTCGCCGGCGGGCTGGGGCGGAAGGGGCGGGGGAGGCGGGGGCGTGGCGTCGCTCATCGGCGATCCCTTCGTGTGGGGAGGGGGCGGGGATGCCCTTTGCGCTCACCCTATCCAGGGGCCCGCCCGTGACGGCAAGGGGCGCCCGCGTGGCGTGTAGAGACACGCCGGGAAGCGGTGGTCCCCGCGACAGGGCGCCGCTAGCATGTGGACCGCGGCGCGCCGTGCCGCGATCGTGCCTCGAACATCCATCACCCGGAGGATTCCATGGATGATTTCCCCTACGATGGCGCCGCCGTAGCCGCCTACGCCGCTCTCGTGGTCTTCGGTTTGATCTTCGCCGTCATCGCGTACGTCATCTTCGCCTGGTTCTTGATGAAGATCTTCGACAAGGCCGGGGTGCAGGGGAGGTGGCGCGCGTGGGTGCCGGTCTACAACACCCTCATCTTCGTCAAACTCGGTGACCTGAACCCGTGGTGGCTGCTCGTGCTGTGGGGCGGTGCCATCGTGCTCGGGTGGGTCCCGGTGCTCGGATGGCTCATCGGCGTCGCGGTCTTCCTCTACACGCTGCTCGCGGCGTGGCGTGTGGGCCTCAAGCTCCAGAAGGAAGCCGTCTGGCTCATTCTCTACTTCTTCCTGAGCATCGTCTGGTACGGCATCAACGCGTTCGACTCGTCGCGCTGGAACACTGCCATCCCGGCTGCTCCGTGGGCGAACAGCTTCCTCGCCGACACCACTCAGTGGCAGGGCGTGCCGGTGCAGACGCCCGCCGGCGGCTACCCGCCGAACCCCGTCACGTCGCCCGGTGGCGCCGGCGCGTACCCGCCTCCCGGCTACCAGCCTCCCGGTGGCTACCAGCCTCCGGCTCCGCCCGCCGGCTACCAGCCGCCCGCCCCGGGCGCGGGTGCTCCGCCGGCCGCGCCTCCGGCTCCGCCGTCCTCCGCGCCCGCGGCTCAGCCGCCGGCATCCGAGCCTCCCGCCGCCCCGCCGGCCGCGCCCGAGCCGCCCGCCGCGCAGCCGCCCTCGAGCGAGCCGCCCTCGACGGAGCCGCCCGCGGCCGAACCGCCTTCGGACGAACCGCCGCGCGTCTGATCACTCGATGAGAAGGCCCCCGTTCGCGGGGGCCTTCCGCGTGTTCGGGGCGCACTAGCGTGGAGGGATGACTTCTCACGTTCCTCTGCGTCGTGTCGGCGCATCCGGCCTGCTCGTCTCTGCCGTCGGGCTCGGGTGCAACAACTTCGGACGCCCGGGAACACGCACTGAGACCCTCGAGGGCACGCGCGACGTGCTCGATGCGGCGATCGATGCGGGCGTGACATTCCTCGACACCGCCGACATGTACGGCGGGCACCCGGGCATGAGCGAAGAGCTCATGGGCGAGGCGCTCAAGGGGCGACGCGACCGCGTCGTGCTCGCGACGAAGTTCGGCCACAGCGCCCTGCCCAACCCGGAGGGCTTCACGGGATCCAAGGGCTCTCGTTCGTACATCCGTCGTTCGGTCGAGGCCTCGCTGACGCGGCTGCAGACGGACTGGATCGACCTCTACCAGGTGCACACCCCCGACGAGGCGACCCCGATCGAAGAGACGCTCGATGCCCTCGGCGACCTCGTGCACGAGGGCAAGGTGCGCTACATCGGCCACTCGAACTTCACGGGGTGGCAGATCGCCGAGGCGCACTTCACCGCCCAGATGCGCGGCGCGGTGCCGTTCGTGTCGGCGCAGAACCAGCTCAGCCTGCTCGCGCGCGGCGACGAGAAGGAGGTGCTGCCCGCCGTGCGACGCTACGGGCTCGGGTTCTTCCCGTACTTCCCGCTGCACAACGGCCTGCTCACGGGCAAGTTCACGCGCGAGTCGGCGCCGTCCGACACACGCATCATGCGCCAGCGGCCGCACATCTACGAGGACGCGCCGTGGGAGGCGCTCGAGGCGTATCGGCAGTTCTGCGACGACCGCGGGATCACGATGCTCGAGGCCACGTTCGGGTGGCTGCTCGCGCAGCCGGCGCTCTCGAGCGTGATCGCGGGTGCCACGACGCCGGAGCAGGTTCAGGCGAACGCCGCGGCGGCCACGGCCTGGACGCCGACGGTGGAGGACCTCGAGCTGATCGACGGGTTCTTCCCCGGTCCGGGGCGGGCATCTTAGCCTCGGGGAGTCGTGCACGAGGACCCGAAGGTGCGTTCTACTAGGATGTGACCACGCCCGCCCGCAAGGCGCGGCCAACCTGTACGGCGACGGGAGGACGGGGAGTGCCCAAGGTCACCGCCGACTCCACGACGATCACCCTGCCCGACGGCCAGATCGAGCTGTCGTGGGCAGCGGTGACTCATCGCGGCCGCCGGCGTGACGTCAATCAGGACGCGGTCCTCGCCCAGTTCCCGCTCTTCGTCGTCGCCGACGGCATGGGCGGTCACGTCGGCGGAGAGATCGCGAGCACGAGCACCGTCGCGCGCATGCGCGAGCTCGCCGAGTCGGGCTCCATCACGGCGAAGGCTCTCGAGAAGTCGCTCGCGCGCGCCGTGAAAGACATCGCGTCCCATCCGGATGCCACGGACGAGGCGACCGGCACCACCGTGACCGGCGTGTTCCTCGATACCAGCCGCGGCGAACCGCACTGGGTGACGCTCAACATCGGCGACTCGCGCGTCTACCTCGTGCGCGACGGCATGATCGCGCAGCTCACCACGGATCACTCCGTCGTGCAGGAGCTCGTCGCGGCCGGCCGGCTGAGTCCTGAAGAGGCCGAGAACCACCCGTACGGCAACGTCATCACACGTGCGGTCGGGCCCAGTGAGAGCGTCACGCCGGATTATGTGCGCGTCGAGATCGCACCGGGCGACCGGTTCGTCATCTGCTCGGACGGCCTCACGAAGGAGCTGACCGACTACGGCATCCGCCATTTCCTCGACGAGAACCCCGACCCCGCCGACGCGGTGCGCGCGATGCTCGACGCCGCTCTCGAGAACGGCGGTCGCGACAACATCTCGATCATCGTGCTGAACGTCGGAGGCGCCCCGGTCATCGAGGACGACGCCGACGACGAAGACGAGTCCGACACCGCGGAGTGGGAGACGGTCGACGACGCGGACGATGAGACGGATGCCGCGGCCGATGAGCCGGCGCAGGAGTCGGCCGCTGCGGACGATGGCGTCGACTCGAGTGACACGCCGGTCGACGAGCAGGCGGGCAACGAGGGGGACGAGTCCTCCCCAGAGTCCCGTTAAGCCCGCGAGCGCACAGATCCTCGGCGGCATCCGCGGTCGTGCGCTCGACGACGCTGGACTGGGAGCATGCGCTTCGCTCCCGTACCCGCCCCGGCATCGCTTCGCACCGACCCCGAAGCCGTTCCGCATGAAGTCGCCGACAGCGCGCTGACGCTGCCGGAGCCGTGGAAGCCCCCTCCTCGCACGGGACTCCCCGTGCTGGCATCCGTCGTGCCGGTCGTGGGGGCCGTCGGGATCTGGCTTGTGACGGGATCGATGCTCTCGCTGTGGCTCGCAGGCCTCGTGCCGGTGATCGCGGTGGCGACGGTGCTCGACCGCAAACGCACGATGCGGAGGGACCGGCGGCGCGCAGAGGTCGAGGCGGATGCGGCGCGGAGGCGCGTCGCATCCGCCGTCGAGGCGCGTCACCGCGAGGAGCGCACCCGGCGGTGGGCGTCGCATCCCGATGTCGCGGGCTTCCTCTCGAATGACAGCGCGGTGTGGCGGCCCGTTGCGGAGCGCGCCGATGCACTCGTCGTCGGCGCCGGCGAAGCCGCTTCCGCGGTGCGCGTGACCGGCGGCGAGGGCGATCCGGCATCCGATCGCGTGCGCGCACGCGCGGCGAGGCTGGTGGGAGGCCCGGTCACCGTGACCGCGAGCGACGGGATCGCGGTGGAGGGTCCGCCGGTGATCGCGGATGCCGTCGCCCGCGCGCTCGTCGCTCAGCTGTGCCTCGCGCTCCCGCCCGGGCGCCTTCGCCTGATCGCCGCTCCAGAGTGGGCCGAGTCCCTGCCCCACCACGCGGCGGCGACGGGCGTCGCCGCGGCCGTGCTCGCGCCGGGCCAGCCGGTGCCGCCGGCCGCGGAGATCGTGATCGCGCGCGTGGAGCCCGGGCAACCGATCCCGCCGCGATGCGGCGCGACCGTCGTGGTCGAAGCGCCGGATGCCGCGCGCCTCGACCGGGCCGGCGCGGTGCACGACATCGCGATCGAGGCGCTGTCGCGCGAACAGCTTCACGCCATCGCGCTGTCGCTCGGCGAGCGGGCGTCGCACGCGGCGGTTCTCGGGCTCGCGAGCGCTCCCCGCGCGATCGTGCCGCTGCAGGAGGTGCTCGCCGACGCACCGGCGTCGCGGCGTGGCGCGCTCGCAGCGCCGATCGGCGCGGACCGCGGCCGGATCACGGTCGTCGACCTCGTCGCCGACGGGCCGCATGCCGTCGTCGCCGGTGTCACGGGCTCGGGCAAGAGCGAGCTGCTCATCACGTGGATCCTCGCACTGTGCGCGACGCACTCGACCGAGGAGGTGAGCTTCTTGCTCGCCGACTTCAAGGGTGGCACCGCGTTCGACGCGCTCGAGGCCCTGCCTCACGTGACAGGCGTCATCACCGACCTCGACGGAACGGGTGCGCGGCGCGCCATAGAGAGCCTGCGCGCCGAGATCCGGTGGCGCGAGAGCGAGCTCGCCCGGGTCTCGGCACGCGACGTCGACCATCCGCGCGTGCGGCTGCCACGACTCGTGGTCGTCGTCGACGAGTTCGCGGCGCTCCTCGCCGATCACCCTGAGCTGCACGCCGTGTTCGCCGACGTCGCGGCGCGCGGGAGGGCCCTCGGCATCCACTTGGTCCTCGGCACACAGCGCGTGTCGGGGATCGTGCGCGACGCGCTGCTCGCGAATTGTCCGCTGCGCATCAGCCTGCGCGTCACGGATGCCGCCGACAGCCGTGCCGTCGTCGGAACGGAAGACGCGGCCCTGCTGCCCGGGGGCATCTCAGGGCGGGGAGCCGCGGTGGTGCGGCGTGCCTCCGATGCGGCGCCGCGATCCGTGCGCATCGCGCTGTCGGCGCCGGACGACATCCGTGAGATCGCCGCTTCGGCGCGAGGGCCGAGGCCGAGGCGGCCGTGGCTGCCCGACCTGCCCGCGCGCATCGACCTCGACGACCTCCTGCTGCGTGAAGAGGTGCCGCGCGGAGCGGGAGTGCTCCTCGTCGGACTCGCCGACGAGCCCGAGCGGCAGCGCCAGAGCCCGATCGGCGTCCGCATCGGCGACCGCGGTCTGCTCATCGTGGGCGGGCCGGGCTCGGGCAAGTCGACGGCCCTCGCGACGATCGCCGCGCAGACGCGCGGCCCGGTCGTCCACGTGCCTTCCGCCCCCGAGGAA
>NZ_DASRXZ010000094.1:0-16017 GCF_035687345.1 Microbacterium sp. | reverse complement strand
CCGGCAGTGGGTGAGCGTGTCGCCGAACCACTTCTACCCGTGGGCGCCGGAGGGCCTCGCGGTGTGGATCGCGCAGGAGGCGAACCGCCTCGTGGCCGAGCACGTGGCGCAGGCGCCCGATCGGCTCACGGGTCTCGGGGTCGTGCCCCTGCAGCATCCGTCCCGCATCCTCGAGTGCGTCGACGACGCGATCCTGGGCCGCGGCCTCGCTGGTATCGAGATCTCGTCGTTCGCCGGCGACGTGGAGCTGTCGGACCCGCGGCTCGAGCCGATGTGGGCGCGGGTCGCGGAGCTCGGCGCGGTCGTGTTCCTGCATCCGTTCGGGTGCTCGCTCGACGAGCGCCTCGACCGCTTCTACCTCGCGAACACGGTGGGGCAGCCGGTCGAGAACGCGGTTGCGCTGTCGCACCTCATCTTCGCGGGGGTGCTCGACCGGCACCCGACGCTCAAGATCGTCGCCGCGCACGGCGGCGGGTACCTGCCGACCGCTATCGGCCGCAGCGACCACGCGTGGCGTGTGCGGCCCGAGGCGCACGGCTGCGAGCACGAGCCGTCGTGGTACCTGAAGCGGCTGTGGTTCGACACGGTCGTGCACGACACGGGCGCGCTGCGGCACCTCATCGAGGTCGCGGGCCCGTCGCAGGTCGTGCTCGGCAGCGACTACCCGTTCGACATGGGGCTCGAGGATCCGGCCGCGTTCGTGCGCGGCGCGGGTCTCGACGACGAGACGACCGAACGCGTGCTGGGCGCCAACGCCGAGACCCTCCTCGAGACGAGGGTGCGCGCATGAGGATCGCGCGCTGGACCGACCCGAGCTCCGGGGGAGCGGTGGCCGAGGGCTTCATCATCGACGATCGCGTCGTTCCGTTCCCGGACGGCCTGACCGTGGCCGATGCGCTCGCGCGCGGACTGGCCGAGACGACCGCGCTGCACGAGCGGGTGGCGGATGCCGCGGGCACACCGCTGTCCGACGTGCGGCTGCTCGCACCCGTCGTGCCCGCCGCGGTGCGCGACTTCGTCGCGTTCGAAGAGCACGTCGAGGGCGTGAGCGCCGGAGTCGAGGGCAAGAGCAACGTGGCGGACGAGTGGTACGAGGCGCCGACGTTCTACTTCACGAATCCGCACACGATCTCGGGCCCGGGGGAGGTCGTGCGGCCGCCTGTGACGGAGCGGCTCGACTTCGAGCTCGAGCTCGCGATGGTCATCGGGGCGGCGCCGGGCGTGGGCGAGTCGAATCTCACGGCGGCGGAGGCGGCATCCGTCATCTTCGGCTACACGATCATGAATGACTGGTCCGCGCGCGACCTGCAGGCGCGCGAGATGAAGGTGCGCCTCGGCCCGGCAAAGGGCAAGGACTTCGGCATGACGCTCGGGCCGTGGATCGTCACGGCCGACGAGCTCGAGCCGTTCCTCGACGAGGACGGGTTCCTCGCGGTGCGCGCCGAGGCGTGGATCAACGGGGAGCGCGTCGGCGAGGACCTGCTGTCGAACGCGGGGTGGCCGTTCCCCGAGCTCGTCGCGTACGCGTCGCGCAACTCCCGGGTCGTTCCCGGCGACGTTCTGGGTTCGGGCACGGTCGGCAACGGCGGATGCCTCGGCGAGCTGTGGGGCCGTAACCGCGGCCTCACCCCGCCGCCGCTCACCGAGGGCGACGAGGTGCGGCTCGTGATCGAGGGGATCGGCGAACTCGTCAACACGGTGGGCGCGCCCGTCCCGGCGCCCGAGGTGCGTCCGGCCCGGCCGCGGCCGCGCAACCGCCACCGGGCCGGCGCCGGCGCCGGCGAGGGGGGTGGATCTTGACGAACGACGAGCCGCGCCTGGAGAGGGTCGCCGACGGCGTCTGGGCGTACGTGCAGCCCGACGGCGGGTGGATGGTCAACAACATGGGCGTGATCGCGGGCGACGTCGTGACGAGCGTCGACCTGACATCCACCGAGCGCCGCACACGCGCCTACCTCGCCGCCGTCGCGGACGCCACCGGACGCGAGCCGCAGCGCGTGGTGTTCACGCACTCGCACCCCGACCACTGCAACGGCGCCTCGCTCGTGCCGGAGGCCGAGATCATCGCGCATCGCTCGGTCGCCGACGACCTGCAGCGCCCGCACCGGCTCGCCCCCCACATCTTCGAGCCGTTCGAGCAGGGCGACGCCCACCCGCGCGTGCCGACGCTCGTGTACGACGACGGTGTGACGCTCGACCCCGCGGGGCTGCGGATCGAGGTGCGGCACCCGGGCACCCGGGCACACACGCCCGGTGACTCGTACGTGTGGCTGCCCGAGCAGCGCGTGCTGTTCACCGGCGACCTCGTGTTCAACGGCGGGACGCCCTTCGCGCTCTCCGGCTCGCCGGCGGGCTGGCTGCGCGCGCTCGAGCAGATGGCGGCGCTCGACCCCGTCGCGGTCGTGCCGGGCCACGGCGAGGTGGGCGGTCCGGAGCTCTTCGAGCCCGTCGCCGCGTATCTGCGCTTCCTCATCGCCGCCGCCGAGGATGCCCGCGCTCGCGGCCTCACACCGCTCGAGGCGGCTCGCGCGCTCGACCTCGGGGAATTCGGGCGGCTCATCGAGCAGGAGCGCATCGTCGGAAACCTCCACCGCACGATGGCCGAGCTCGACGGGGACGAAGCCGACTTCGCCGCCGCCTGGGAGGACATGTACGAGTACAACGGGCGGAAGCCCCTGTCCTGCCACGCGTGATCGCGCTCCCGCTGACGGGCCGGTGCGCCGGGCCGGCTACGCCGGCCGCGGCAGAACGGTGAGCACGCGCTCGATGTAGTCGCGGAACTCGGCCATGTAGTCGCGCAGGAACGCGGCGGTGTCTTCGACGAGCACCTCGCCGTCGGACGAGAAGACCTCCGGCGTGAAGTGGATGTACGCCTCGGGCGCCGTCATCTGCCGCGCGTTGCAGAAGCTCAGCACCGCCCGCAGGCTCTGCTGGGCGACCGCCGTTCCGATCGCACCGATCGACGCGCCGATGACGGCGGCGGGGATGTGGTCGAACGAGTTCTGACCCCACGGCCGAGAAGCCCAGTCGATGGCGTTCTTGAGCGCGCCGGGAATCGATCGGTTGTACTCGGGAGTGACGAACAGCACGGCGTCGGATGCCGCGATCGCGTCCTTCAGCGCCGTCGCCTCCGGAGGGTAGTCCTCGTCGTAGTCCTGGCTGTACAGCGGCAGGTCGCCGATGGGGATCTCCGTGAACTCGAGATCGTCCGGTGCGAGGCGGATGAGCGCCTTCGACAGGACCCGGTTGATCGATGTCGACGAAAGGCTGCCGACGAAGTATCCGACTTTGTATCCGGCCATGGTGGCTCCGTTCCTCGAGACCTTGCTGCCTGATCCAGCGTCCGTCGCCCGTCCTCGCCCGGGAACCCCATTGCGCTCGCCGCGGGAACGTGTTTCCGCCGTGCGCGAACTCGGGCCGCGGCATCCGCGTCAGGTCGACACTTGTTCACGTGGACGATCGGGAAGCCCTCGACGCGTACTCCTCGACGGTGATGCGCGTCGCGCAGACGGTGCTGCCCTCGCTCGCGGCGGTGAGCGTGCGCAGCCGGCAGGGCGTGGGGGCGGGGAGCGCGTCGGTGATCAACGACGACGGCAACCTGCTCACGAGCGCGCACGTCGTCGACGGCGCGAGCCGCGTGGAGCTCGCGTTCTCGGACGGCGCGGTCGTGCCGGCATCCGTCGTCGGCGCCGACCCGCTGTCGGACCTGGCGGTGCTGCGTGCCGAGGGCGAGACGCCGCCGCCGGTGCGGCTGGGCGACGCGTCGACCCTCGGCGTCGGCCAGCTGGTGGTCGCGCTCGGCAATCCGCGAGGGCTCTCCGGCAGCGTGACCGCCGGCATCGTCTCGGCGCTGGGGCGCTCGCTGCCGACCCGAGCCGGGCGCGTGATCGACGAGGTGATCCAGACGGATGCCGCGCTGAACCCCGGCAACAGCGGCGGCGTGCTCGCCGACAGCGCGGGACGCATGGTCGGCGTGAACACGGCGGTCGCTGGAATCGGGCTCGGGCTCGCGGTGCCCATCAACGCGACGACACGCGAGATCATCGAGGCGCTTCGCACGAACGGCCGCGTGCGTCGGGCGTGGCTCGGCATCGCGGGAGCCACCGTCCCGCTCGGCCCGGACGTGGCGGCGAAGGCCGGCGCGAAGGTCGGCATGCAGGTCGTGTCGGTCGTTCCGGGAAGCCCCGCGGCGGTGGCGGGAGCGCGCGCGGGCGACATCGTGCTGTCGCTCGACGGCGTGGCGATCGCGGATCCCACGGCGCTCCAGCGGCGCATGGTCGAGACGGCCATCGGGCGGCGCATGGAGATGACGATGTGGCGCAACGGGGCCCTCGTCGACGTCGTCGTCGAGCCCGAGGAGCTGCGCGTCTCGTGAGCTGTGCCCGCCCCGTGCGCCCTTGATGAGAGCCGCATGAGAAATGGCGGGGACACGCCGTCATCGGTTTGTCACCGTCCGCGACGACCCATTAGCGTCGGCCGTTATCAACCCGGCCCCCGACGGATTGGATACCTCGCGCGTGGATATCGATGCGCTCAAGCGAACCTGGGCTCAAGTCTCGGCGCACGGGGACGCAGTGCCCGGGTTCTTCTACGCGCACCTCTTCCTCGCGCACCCCGAGGTGCGCGACATGTTCCCCGTCACGATGGCGACGCAGCGCGACCGGCTGGTCAGAGCCCTCGGCCGCATGGTAAGCAACGTCGACAACCTCCCCGAGGTCGTCGGATACATCGAGGACCTCGGGCGCGACCACCGCAAGTTCGGTGCGATCGCGGATCACTATCCGGCGGTGGGGGCGTCGCTGCTCGCGACGCTCAAGCACTTCCTCGGCAGCGCGTGGACGCCCGAGCTTGCGTCGGACTGGGCCGAGGCGTACGGCCTGATCGCGACCACGATGATCACCGCCGCCGAGGCGGTCGAGTCGCAGCCGGCGACGTGGGGCGCCGAGGTCGTCGCGACCGAGCGCCGAGGCATGGACATCGGCACGGTCACCGTCCGCGTCGACGACGACTACGAATACCGGCCCGGCCAGTCGGTCACGCTGGAGATCCCGCAGCGGCCCCGGCAGTGGCGGTACTACTCGCCGGCGCATGCGCCGCGCGCCGACCGCACGATGGACTTCCACGTGCAGCTCGTCGCGGGCGGCCAGGTCAGCGGCGCGCTCCTGCGCGACGTCAAGCCCGGCGACCGCGTGCGGCTCGGTCCGCCCATCGGCGAGCGGCTGACACTCCCGCCCGATCGCGAGTGGCCCGACCTGCTGCTCGTCGCGGGCGGCACCGGCATCGCCCCGATGCTGGCGATCCTCGATCAGGTCGCCGAGCGCCACCGCACGACCGGAATCGGCCCGCACGTCGCGCTGTACCACGGCGTGCGGCACCCGTGGGGGTTCTACGCCAAGCCCGAGCTCGAGCCCTATCGCGGTGTGCCGTGGCTCGAGACGGAGTTCGTCGTATCCGACGACCCATCCTTCCCCGGGCGTCGCGGGCTGATCGGCGACATCGCTTCGGCGGACGGGCCCTGGTACGGCCGCACCGCCCTGGTGTGCGGCTCGCCGCGCATGGTCGAGCACACCGCGGCGGCGCTCCGCTCCGCGGGGCTCGAGCCCGACCGCATCCGCAGTGAGAAGTACGAAGACCCCTACAGCCAGGACGTCAGCGAATCGGGCAGTCAGGCAGGCTCCCGAGAACTCGCCCAGCCGCGCGTCGGGCTGGGCATCTAGGAGAGGGCAACATGATCATGACCGGGACCCAATCCGCGCCGATCACCCCAGAACTGCTGCGCGGAGCAACCTTCTCTCGTGAGGCCGACGGATACAGCCGCGCCGAGGTCCATTCGCTGCTGGCCGCCGCCGCCGACGCCCTGGAGGTCGCTCGACGCGACAACGAGGCGCTCACCGCGGGCCTCAGCTCCGAAGACAACGAGATCTCGAGCCGCGCCGTGCTCCTGCTCAGCCAGGCGCAGCGCATCGCCGACGACGCGGTCGCCGAGGCCGAGTCCTACTCGAAGGACCTCATCGAGACCGCGCGGAATCAGTACCGCGAGATCGTCGAGCGCGCCCAGCAGGTCGCGCACTCGATCGAACGCGAGTCGGGCGCGCGCCCCTCCGACGACGCGGGTGTCGACTCCGCCCCGCCGTCGGGAGCGCCCGCCGCGCCCGTGGCGCCCGCCGCGTGGACGTTCGACCAGCCCCCGGCGCCCGCCTTCGCGACCGACGACCTCTTCGCCGCCGGCCCGGCGTCGGCGGACGAGGTCGTGCGTGCCCGCCAGTTCGCGCGCATGGCGACGGCGCAGGTGCACTCGTTGCTGGAGTCGATCGAGCGAGAGCTCGGGCGCCTCGGCGCGGGCGGAGCGCTCGAGGGGGAGACGGTGGAGCCGCCTCCGAACAGGCGCTCCTCGTTCGTCAGCACCCCCAGCCGAAACGGCGACGGCCGACCGCGAGACTGAACCGACCACCGGCGCCCCGCGCCGTCATCCCCCCACCACACCACGATCGGAGCACCCATGACCGACACGAGCGCATCGACGACGCTGTACGAACGCCTCGGCGCGGGCGACGGCATCGCCGCTGTCGTCGACAACCTGTATCGGCACATCATCGGCGACGAGACCCTCGCGCCGTTCTTCTCCGGCACCGACATGGTCGAGCAGAAGCGCCACATGGCCCTGTTCCTCGCTGTCGCGACCGGCGGCCCCGACGGATACCGGGGTCGTGACATCGACGCCGCGCACGCCGGTCGCGGCATCACGGATGCCGACTTCGACCGGGTCATCCAGCACGCCGCCACCGCGCTCGCGGAGGCGGGGGTCGACGACGAGACGATCCAGACCGTCGCCGGGGCGCTCCTGCCTCTGCGCGCGCAGGTCGTCGCGGACGCCTCGGCCGCCTGATCGCCTCCCTACGGCCGCGCCGTCACGTGACGGCGGCGCGGCGCGCGAACCTGGGCTCGCGCCAGACCTCGGTCTCGAGGATGTCCTCGATCGCCGCGACGGCGTCCCACACATCGACGTGCGAGACGTACAACGGCGTGAAGCCGAATCGCATGAGATCCGGTGCGCGGAAATCGCCGATGACACCGCGATCGATGAGCGCCTGCATGACCGCATAGCCGTCGGCGCATCGGAGCGACACCTGGCTCCCGCGCTTCGCCGGGTCGCGCGGCGTGACGTCCTCGAGGCCCCACCGCGACAGGCGATCGTCGGCGAGTGCGATGAAGAGTTCCGTGAGTCGCAGGCTCTTCTCGCGGACGTGCGTCATGTCGACCTCGGCCCATATGCGCAGACTCG
This sequence comes from Microbacterium sp., assembly GCF_035687345.1. GTDB lineage: Bacteria > Actinomycetota > Actinomycetes > Actinomycetales > Microbacteriaceae > Microbacterium. Next base: position 8,735 of record NZ_DASRXZ010000094.1, on the reverse strand, counting down.
CCTCGAGCGCGGAGATCGCGAGCACTTGCGGCGTGCCGACGCGGAACCGCGTGATCCCCGGCGCCGGCGCGTACTCGACGGCGAAGTCGAACGGCCGGGCGTGCCCGTTCCATCCGGTGAGCGCCGGGCGCGCCGCGGCGTGGTGCCTTTCTGCCGCCCACAGGAACGAAGGGGCGCCGGGGCCCCCGTTGAGGTACTTGTAGGTGCAGCCGACCGCGAAGTCGGCATCCGCCCCGTTGAGGTCGACGGGCACCGCGCCCGCGCTGTGGCACAGATCCCACACCATGACCGCGCCCGCGGCGTGGACGCGTCGCGTGACGTCGGCCATGTCGTGCATGCGGCCGGTGCGGTAGTCGACGTGCGTGAGCACGACGACCGCGACGTCGTCGTCGAGCACGTCGTCGAGCGTCGGTCCGTCGTCGGCGATGAGCCTGCGTTCGAGCGGGGTCTGACCGCCGAGCAGCGCCTGCACACTCTCGAGCACGTAGAGGTCGGTGGGGAAGTTGCCCCGCTCCGACACGATGACGCTCCGATCCGGTCGCAGGCGCGCCGCGGCGACGGTCGTCTGGAAGAGGCTGGCCGACGTGGTGTCGCCGATGACGACCTCGCCGGGCGCGGCGCCGATGAGCGGGGCGATCATGTCGCCCACCGTGCGCGGCTTGTCGAACCACCCGGCGTCGTTCCAGCTGCGGATGAGGCCGTCTCCCCACTCCTCGGCGATCACCCGCTGCACGTGGGCCGCGGTGTCCCGGGGGAGCGCGCCGAGGGAGTTGCCGTCGAGGTAGATGACGCCCTCGGGCAGGGTGAATCGCTCGCGGAAGGGCGTGAGCGGATCGGCCGCGTCGAGCGCTGCACACGTGTCGCGGTCGACGCGTCCGGCGTCGAACGAGGGGACGGTCATGGTCGGGGCATCCGTTCGCTGAGAAGGGGGGCGGATCGACGAACCGGCGTCCTCGACGGGTCGCTCGCCCGACGGGTAAGGATAACCGCTGTCGCTTGAGGTGCCGCTCGCATACCGGCTTGCCCTCCCCAATGTTAGTGACTAACATCAGGGAGGTGAGCAAAGCCGACACCCGCCGCCGACTCCTCGCCGCCGCGCTCGAGCTGTCGGCGTCGAAGGGCTTCGACGCGACCACTGCGGCGGAGATCGCCGCGCGCGCGGGGGTCTCCGAGATGACGTTCTTCCGGCACTTCCCGACGAAGGCCGCCGTGCTCGTCGACGACCCGTATGACCCGCTCATCGCCGACGCGATCGCGCGCCGGCCGGCGGAGGAAGGACCGTGGCAGGCCACGGTGCGCGGCATCGCCGACGCGTGGCAGGCGGTCGAGCAGCCGGATGCCGCGGCCGTCCGCGAGCGGCTGGCGATCGTCGCGTCGACGCCGTCCCTGCGGTCCGCGCTCGCCGAGGGGAGCGCCGCGACGGTCGGCGCCATCCGCGAAGCGCTCGAGCGGCGCGGTGTCGTGCGGCACGAGGCATCCGTCATCGCGGCATCCGTCGTCGCCGGTCTCAACGAAGCCCTCCTGCTGTGGGCGTCGTCGCAGCCCGGCGATCTGGACGACGCGATCCACGACGCACTCGACGTGCTGGGCGGGCGGTGATGGGCGCGGTCTCGCTGCGGGCGGTGTCGCGCCGCTTCCGGACGGATCCCGGCGTGCATGACCTGACCCTCGCCGTGGGCGCGGGTGAGGTCGTGGCCCTCGTCGGCCTCAACGGCGCAGGCAAGACGACGCTGCTCAAGCTGGCTCTCGGGATGCTGCGGCCCGACTCCGGCACCGTGGAGATCGGGGGAGTGCCCGTCGAGCGGCTCGCACCTGCGGCGTGGCGCGATGTCGGCCACCTCGTGGACGGACCCACGCTCTACGGGGAGCTCACCGTGCGCCAGAACCTGCTGCTGGCGGCGCGGATGCGCGGAGCCGCGGCATCCGTGGTCGAATCGTCGATCGCGGACCTCGCGCTCGAGCGGTTCGCCGACCGGCGGGCATCGCAGCTGTCGCTCGGAAACGGTCAGCGCGCCGCGCTGGCGATGGCGTTGCAGCACGCACCCGGCGTCCTCGTGCTCGACGAGCCGGGCAACGCGCTCGATCCGTCCGGGGTCCTGATGCTTCGGGATCGAATCGTCGAGCGCAAGGCCGCAGGGGCAGCCGTGCTCGTGAGCAGTCATCATCTCGACGAGGTCGCCCGCATCGCGGACCGCATCGTCGTCATGAACAGGGGTCGTCTGATCGGCGAGCTCGACCCGGGGTCGGGAGAGCTCGAGCGCGCGCTCTTCGACCGGGTGCGCCGCGACGACGTCGCGCTGGGGGTGTCATGATCGCCGCCATCCGCTGCGAGGCGGTCAAAGCCGCGCGTTCGCTCGTGGGGATCATCGCGCTCGTCGCGTACGTCGGCGGGGTGACCGCGCTGTGCTCGGTCGTCATCGCCCTCGCCCGCTCGGGCGACACGCAGCTCATCGCGAAGCTCGGATCCTCCGTCACGGACGATTGGGCCGGGCTGGTCTCCGCCGCGGCGCAGATCGCGGGTGCCGGTGGGTTCGTGGCAAGCGGAGTCGTCGCCTCGTGGATCTTCGCCCGCGAGTTCGCCGACCGCACCATCTCCCGGCTGTTCGCGCTTCCGGTGTCGCGGGGGCGCATTGCGATCGCGAAGACCGCCGTGTTCGCCCTGTGGAATCTCGCCGCCGCCGTCCTCACCCTCGCGCTGCTCCTCATCGCGGGCACGGCACTCGGACTCGGGGCGCCCTCGCCTGACGAGTGGGCGGCGCTCGTGCGCATCCCCGTCCTCGTCGTGCTCACGGCGCTCGCCGTCCTCCCCGTCGCGTGGGTGGCCTCGATCACGGGATCCCTCCTCGCGGCGATCGGCTCGGCGGTCGGGCTCCTGGTGGTGACGCAGGTCGGCGTGCTCTCGGGTTCCGGCGGCTGGATGCCCTTCGCCGCGCCGGCCCTGTGGGCGATGTCGGGCGGAGCGGCCGTGACAATCGGTCAGCTGGCGCTCACGGGCTGCGTCGGTGCTGTCGCCCTCGCCGCCACCGTCGTCGTGTGGCGCCGCCTGCAGCTCGACCGCTGAGCCGGGGTCCCGGGCACGCCCGCGTGTTCGGCCCGTATGTGCTCCGGGGGGCGTATCGTGTACGGGTCCCAACCGGGGCGATGGTGAGCCGGGAAGTCTGGTCGGCACGTTCTTGTCACATGTGACCGAAGGGCAGGCCATGGGTGCACAGCTCATCGTCCGGGGCGATCAGCTTCCGGTGCTGCAGCAGCTCGCCGTGACGCAGGCGTCGGGACTCGAGCCGCCGCGCGCGGTGGTGTGGGGCGCCGACCTGCGCGACGCGACATCGAAGCGCGATGCGCAGAAGCGGCTGGTCGCACACTGCCGCGACGTGGCCGCGGTGGCGGCGGCGCATCCGCAGCTCGCGCATGTGTTCGTCGCGTACTCGCATGGCGGGGTCGTGCCGGCGGGCGGATGCCTCGCGACCGCCGCTCGCGCGGCCGCGCGCCTCCATGCCGAGCTCGAGCGCGCGCGGGGCCGCTACGTCGAGGTCGTGCTGCTGGATGTCACCGGATGCGAAGACGCCGACACGCTCGAACGGCGCGTCACGCAGGCGATCGCCACTCCGGCGGGGGTCGCCGGCGATGTCGCGCTCGGGTGGACCGACATCGTGGACTCGTCCATCCACGCCGCTGCGGCTCGAGAGCTCTGCTGAGGCACCCGCGATGCGCGTCCTCATACTGACGGTCGGGACCCGCGGTGACATCGCGCCGTTCGCCGCCCTCGCCGAGCGGCTCGCCGCCGAGGGGCACGATGTCGCGCTCGGCGCTCCCGAGGCGTACCGCGAGACCGTTCCCGAACGGGTGCGGTTCGAGCCGATGGCGACCGAGATGGACGACGTCATGCGCGCGAGCATGCGCGAGTCCGCGGGGGCTCGTGGGGCGGTGTCGCTGGCGCGTCGCATGTCGTCGGCGATGCGGGTGTCGCTGGGTGAGCAGTGGGAGATCGCGCAGCGGTTCGAGCCGACGGTGGTGGTGGCGCATCCGAAGACCCTCGGCGGCCCGCACATCGCAGAGCGGCTCGGGGTGCCCGCCGTCGCGTCGATCCCTCTGCCGTTCCTGACTCCCACCGCGGTGTTCCCGATCCCGGTCGTGTCGCGGTCGCTCGGCGGGAGGCTGAATCGCGCGACGTACGCGTTCAACCGCTCCACGGGGCTCGCGTACGGGGGCATGGTCAATCGCTTCCGCACCGACACGCTCGGACTCCGGCGCACGACCAGGTTCAGCGACTATCTGCACACACCCGACGGCGAGCGGATGCCGGTGCTCTACTCGTTCAGCGGGCACGTCGTGCCGAGACCGGTCGACTACCCCCACTCCGCGCACATCACGGGGTACTGGTGGCGCCCGCCGCAGCATGACTGGACTCCGCCGACCGAGCTCGCCGACTTCGTCGACCAGGGCGGACCCGTCGTCTACATCGGCTTCGGGAGCATGGGCTTCGCGCGCGAGGCCGAGCGACGCGGGGAGATCATCCGCGAAGCGGTGCGCCGAGCGGGCGTCCGGGCCGTCATGTCGGAGGGCTGGGGTGCGGTGCGGATGCCGGCGGGCGACGACGTCCACGTCGCCGACGAGGTGCCGCATGACTGGCTCTTCCCGCGTGTGACGGCGGTCGTCCATCACGGCGGAGCGGGAACCACGGCCGCGGGACTGCGCGCCGGACGACCGACGCTCGTCTGCCCTGTGCTCGGCGATCAGCCGTTCTGGGGCGATCGCGTGCGCGACCTCGGATCGGGTCCCCGGCCGCTGCGGCTGCGCCGCCTTTCGGCGGATGCGCTCGCCGCCGCTCTCGATGACCTCGTTGCGAACGAGAGCTACAAGGCGACCGCGACCCGTATCGGCGACGCGCTCTCGAGCGAGGACGGCGCGGGTGAGGCCGTCCGCGTGCTCGAGCGGATCGAGTCGCGTACGACGCCTCCGTCGCCGTAGCGTTCCGCGGATTCAGCGGTCGCCGACCGACCGCCGTTGCTCGAGCAGGCCGATCGCGACCAGAGCGAGCCCGAGCTCACCCGGGTCTCAGCTGTCGGGAACGAGCACCGCGGCGCCGTCGAACCGCCCGTCCTTGAGGTCTTGCAGCGCCTGCGGTGCGCGCGACAGCGGGTACGGATGCACGGTCGCCGTGACCCCGTGACGCGCGACACGCTCGAGGAACGCGCGGCCGTCCGCCCGCGTGTTCGACGTGACGCTGCGCAGCTGCTTCTCGTAGAAGAGCTCGCCCTCGTACACGAGCGACGGGATGTCGGTGAGGTGGATGCCGGCGATCGCGCACGTTCCGCCACGGTCGAGCGCCCGCAGCGCGTGCGGCACGATGTCGCCGACGGGCGCGAAGAGGATCGCGCTGTCGAGCGGCTCGGGTGGAGGATCGAAGAAGCCCTGGGCCGACGCCGCGCCGAGCTTGAGCGCGAGCGCCCGCGAGGCGGCGTCGCGCGTCATGACGTGCACCCGGGCGCCCTCGGCGAGCGCGACCTGCGCACACAGGTGCGCGCTGCCGCCGAAGCCGTAGAGCCCGAGCCGCCCGCCCGCCGGGAGCTCCGCGCGCAGCAGGGCGCGGTATCCGATGATGCCCGCGCACAGCAGCGGCGCGATCGACACGTCGTCGGCATCCGGCAAGCGGTACGCATAGGCGGCCGGCACGGTCGCGTACTCGGCATAGCCGCCGTCCGCGTCCCACCCGGTGTACTCCGACGAGGGGCACAGGTTCTCCCGGCCCGACCGGCAGAACCGGCACACGCCGCACGTCCGCCGCAGCCACGCGATCCCGACGCGGTCGCCTTCGCGGAAGCCCGCCACCGCGTCGCCCGCGTCGATCACTTCGCCGACGACTTCGTGACCGGGCACCACTCGGGGCTTGTGCACGGGAAGATCTCCCTCGCTCACGTGCAGGTCGGTGCGGCACACCCCGCACGCCGTCACGCGCACCAGCAGCTCGTCGTCGCGTGGGCGCCGCACGGGCAGTTCGACCCACTCGAGCGGGTCGGATTCCATAGGGCCCGGGCGCGCGACGACCCACGCGCGCATCGTGGCGGGGAGTGCGGCCATGTCCACCATTGTGCGCGCGAGGATTCGCGCGAGAAAAGCGCGATCCGTCCCACAGCGCCGAGGATCGGGGCCACGATAGGAGCAGGCGACCGCAAACCCCTCGCCGGTCGCCGGAGGAGCCCGACATGGGCAAGTTCACCTACGAGACGACTGTCAAGGTCGACTTCGACGACCGCCTCCTTCTCCACCTGCAGACGGTGATCGGAACGAAGCTGCGCCGTTCGGAGGCCTTCTTCTTCAGCTGGCGCGAGGATCCGAGCCTCGGCAGCGGCCGGACGACGATCTGGGTGCATCCGCACGCGTCGCTCATCTTCCGCTACTACGGCAGTCGGGCTCCGACACTCAACCGGCTGTGGCTCGAGACCCTCATGCACGAGGCCAACTCCCCGGGCGGGCTCCACGTCGTTCCGGAACCTCCCGAGGACGAGCCGGACGACACCTTCACGCAGGGCCACGTGCACGCGCCGGGGTAGGCGCGGCATCCGTCCGTCCGTGTCAAGCCCCTCGGTCGACCCGCCCTTCGCGTGAGACGGTGCCAGCGAGGCGAAAGGAGCGCGACGTGGACGAGCGCGAACAGGACCTCGGTGCCGGCGGCGAAGGCGTCGACGAGCCCGACACGCTGGCGGGTGGCGAGTTCCAGGAGGAGCTGGCCGACTCGAGCGAAGAGGTGGACCGCGAGACCGGTCGCTACACCGACGGACGCGGCGCCGGCGAGGGCGGCTACGCCCACTCAGAGGAGGCGTTCGGCGACCAGCCCGACACGCAGGGTGACGACCCGCTCGTGGCGGAGCTGGGCGAGGAGGGTCAGGGCGATCTCGCGCCCGAAGACCTCTGAGAAGACCCGGATGCCTCCGCCGTAGCCGCGCCCTCCGAGGGTGTCAAGGGCGTGGTGTCGGCGTGCGCGGGCGCGGACCGTGGAAGAACGGCCGCCGAGGAGGAGCACCGGTATGGGCAAGTTCATCTATGAGGGGTCGATCAAGGTCGACTTCGACGACCGCGTGCTCGCGCACCTGCAGCTCGTCATCGGAAGCAAGCTGCGGCGCGGCGAGGGCTTCCACTTCACGTGGCGCGACGATCCGAGCATCGGCGACGGACGCACGACGATCTGGATCCACCCTCAGGCCTCCCTCGTCTACAAGTTCTACGGAAGCCGCAAGCCCGCGCTGAACCGCGCGTGGATCGATGCTCTGAGCTACACGGCGAACTCGCCGACGGGCCTGTATGTCGTGCCCGAGCCGGCCGAGTCGGCCGATGAGCGGATGCTGACCGATGAAGCGCATTGACATCGTCTACGGCGGGCAGCTCTACAGCATCGGCGGACGCAACCCGCAGGAGATCCTCGACGAGATCGCGGATGGTGTGAAGCGCGGTGCGCACTGGCTGCGCGTGAACGACGGCGAGGGCCTGCGCCGCGACGCCCTTCTGCTGATCACAGCGGGTGTGCCGATCGCGGTGATCCCCATCCCCGGCGATCAGGAGCCCGACCGCGGCGGCGGCGTGACGCCCCTCGAGTGAGGGCCCGCCGGCGGGAGAGTACCGCTCAGCGCGACGCGATGAGCGCCTGCGGCGCCGCCTGCGACATGCGCGTCTGAAGCCACATGAGCTGGACGGACGTCTGCTGCTCGCACGCCGCGACGATGTCGAGCAGCTCGTGATCGGGAAGCGCTTGCGCGACCTGCTTGATCATCGTCCACGTGATGTCGGTCATGCTCGCCAACAGGTAGAGGTCCTGGAGGTCCCGCAGCAGTCCGAGTGGACCCGTTCGCGCCCGCTCGAGGCCGTCCCCATGGAGCCTCTCGGGCTCGTCGTCGGCCGAGCCCTCGCCGTAGCGCTCGATCACCGGCCGCAGCCTGTCCCGGTGCTCGTCGCACTGGCCCGCGAGCGTCTGGCACAGGAAGTGCACGTCGGGTTCATCGCCGTGCTCGTCGGCGACCTGACGGAACGACTCCGCGAGTGTGCGCTCCGCTTCGTCGAGGAGCGACAGATAGATCGGAAGCTTCATGATGGGTCCCTCACGCGCTCGACCCGCACGGCAGCGGTCTTGAACACCGGCTGCTTCGACACGGGATCCCACTCGGTGATCGTCAGCTCATTGGCCGCCGTCGGATGCGGCTCCGCGGCGTCTTCCGGAGCATCCCAGTACCCGTAGTGGAACGGCGCGAACACCGCGGCCGGCGCGATCGCCGAGATGCGCACAGGCGCGACGAGCCTCCCCCGGCGCGACCGCACCTCGACCACGTCGCCCTCCGCGAGACCGCGGGCCGCGGCATCCGTCTCGGCCATCTCGACCCACACCGAGGGGGCCGCCTCGACGAGCTCGCGTGCGCGCCCCGTCTTCGTGCGGGTGTGGAAGTGGTATGCCGAGCGTCCCGTCGTGAACCGGAGAGGGTACTCGTCGTCGGGCGGCTCGTGCGGTCCGGAGTACGGTGCCGACTTGAGGATCGCGCGCCCGTCCGGATTCAGCGCCGCGAACGTCGGCTCGTCGAGCACCGCCCCCGTGAGCAGGTCGTGCCCGTACGTCTCGCACTGCTCGCGGCGCGTCGGGAACTGCGCATCGGAGTACAGACGGTCGACGCTCTCGGTCTCGCCCTCGCGGCGCGGCCAGCGGACCGCTCCCTCGGCCCGGAGGTCGTCATACGAGATGCCGGTGTAGTCGC